>JAGHUS010000197.1 GCA_018064685.1 Bacteroidales bacterium
ACAAAAAAATACGCACTCCTGCAACTTTTTAACTATATATTATTCAATTATTTACAGATATTTTTTTACTTGTTTTTCTGCACCCAAATTGGTGAAGAACCAAAAAATCCCTAAAAACAAATATAACCAATCGACAAACAATATCAACCAACTGAAAATAAATACATTATGAACAATATTGAGGGCACCATCGACACCATCAGCGATGCGCTGTATGGTTTGATAGATGCTGGAGTACTGCCAGAATGAGTCGTTGAGACGGAAACAACGAAGCCTCTTCCACAACTTACGGAAGAGGCTTCGGCGGATGATTCAAAATATGCGAGTGAAATTTCCTAACTCACATGTTTTACCAGATGGTAACACGCTTGTCCTTAGGTACGAACATCGGATCCTTCTCGGTGATGTGGAAGGCTTCGTACCAGGCATCGATATGAGGAAGCTGACCGTTGACACGCCACATGCCGAGCTGGTGAGGATCAGACTTGACACGACGACGTATCTCGGTGTCGAGGATGTTCTGACCCCACACGTTGGCATAAGCCAGGAAGAAACGCTGCTGGGGAGAGAAGCCGTCGATGGTGTCGAGGGGTGCATCCTGGATGGCATTCTGGAAAGCCGTGAAGCTGACCATCAGACCACCGTGGTCGGCCATGTTCTCGCCAAGGGTTAGCGAGCCGTTGGCATGAAGATCGGGCAGCACAAGAATGCTGTCGTGGAACTCGCGCATAACCTGTATGCGCTGTGTGAAACGCTCCGTATCCTCGGGCTTCCACCACTCGCGCAGGTTACCATCTTTGTCGTACATCGAACCCTGGTCGTCAAAGCCGTGAGTCATCTCATGTCCAATGACAACACCGATGGCACCATAGTTGAAGGCGTCGTCGGCCTGCATATCGAAGAAGGGAGGCTGCAGAATGCCTGCAGGGAAGCAGATTTCATTGGTAGTGGGATTGTAATAAGCATTTACAGTCTGCGGAGTCATGTGCCACTCATCCTTGTCAACAGGCTTATTGAACTTCTCTTTAATCATCTGCTTGATGCTCCACTCGTTGCATGCCAACATATTATCGAGATAGACATCGCCAATGGTTAAGTCGCTGTAGTCCTTCCACTTGTTGGGATAACCCACCTTAACATAGAAGGCATCAAGCTTGTCCTTTGCCACCTTCTTGGTCTCGTCGGTCATCCAATCCTGTACGTCGATACGCTGAGCCAGAGCAACCTGAAGATTCTTGACAAGCTTCTCCATACGTTCCTTGGCTGCGGGAGGGAAGAAACGAGCCACATAGAGCTGTCCGAGTGCCTCGCCTACTCCACTCTCAACACTGCTCACAGCACGTTTCCAACGAGGCTTATCCTCGGTCTTACCAGTCATGGCAGTGCCATAGAAGGCAAAACTGAGTGCGCGCGACTGATCGTCGATATAGTTGGAAGCCATGTCGAGGGCGTGCCACAGATAGTAGTTCTGCAGCGCCTCGGCCTTCTCCTCCTTCAGCACTTTTTCTACTTCATGGATGGCGTCGGGCTGACCCACGACAACACTCTTCACATCGTTAGCATTGATGCCGACAATGCCGAAGTATGCATCCCAGTCAATGCCGGCAAACTGCTGCTTGAGTTCAGCATAGGCGAACTTGTTATAGTTGGCTTCGGGGTCGCGCAACTCGGTCATCGATTTACTTGCCTTAGCCAGACGTGTCTCGATGCGCATGACATCATTCATTACAGTTGCTGCTTTAGCATCGTCGAACGAGAGTGCATGCTTGCAGAGGTCGGCAACGTACTTCTTGAACGCCTCGCGGATGGCTGCTGTAGCGGGATCCTGGTCGATGTAGTACTCCTTCTGACCCATAGAGAGTCCGCCCTGCATGATGTTGATGATGTTGTTCTTGCTGTCCTTCTCGTCAGCTCCGATATAGGTTCCGAACAGGTCTTCAACACCCTGTCGCTGCAAGCGAGGCCAAACCTTGTCAATCCACTTCTGGGCAGCACCAGGAGTGCCATAGTCTTGATTCTCGAGGAACTTGGCGAGAGCATCAGCCGAGCTCTTACCGTTGAGTTTGGTGCTGTCCATGGCCGACTTGTACAGGCTGGCAATCTTCTGCTCGATGCTGCCAGGCTTGACGTCTTTCAAGGCGCTGACGCTGTCGATGATAGCCTTGAGCTGTTTGTTGTTGTTCTCCTGCAGAACATCAAACGAGCCATAGCGTGAATACTCTGCTGTAAGAGGATTGGCTTTCTGCCATCCACCTGTAGCGTACATGTAGAAATCGGTACCAGCCTTGTAGGTGGTGTCGAGATTGTTGAGGTCAATACCTGATGCCAGCTTGGCATCCTCGACCTTGCCCGTAGAACAAGCAGCAAGCGCTGCTGTTGCTACAACGGTCATCATAGTTTTAATTTTCATATTTTAGGAAATTGTGAAATTAGTCGTTTAATGCCTCCATCTGCTCAACAGCCTCGGCCCATTCGTCTTCGGCATCAGAGAGTTGCGATTTGAGCTTGGCGTACTTGTCGTAGAGCGAAGCGTCGGTAGAGCCTTGTGGTGTGGCCAGCTGGTCCTCGAGGATCTTGACAGCTGCTTCGAGCTGTGACACTCTTTCCTCGGCATCGGAAACGGCTTTCTCGAGCTTCTTGCGCTGACGGGCCAGTGCCTTCTGCTCTTCGTACGAGAGGCGGCTTTCACTCTTGACGGATGCCTCAGGGGGTGTAACAGCCTTGGCACTGGGACTGCCCGCACTGTCCAGCTGCGAGAGGCTCTCGATCTGACGAGCATGAAGGAAGTCGTAGATGCCACCGATATGCTCGCGCACCACACCACCGCCAAACTCGTAGACACGGCTGACGAGGCCATCGAGGAAGTCACGGTCGTGACTGACCACAATGACAGTACCGTCGAAATCGCGTATAGCCTCCTTGAGGACGTCTTTTGAGCGTAGATCGAGGTGGTTGGTGGGCTCATCGAGGATGAGGAGGTTGACGGGTTCGAGCAGCAGCTTGATCATAGCCAGTCGTGTACGCTCGCCACCACTCAGCACCTTGACCTTCTTGTCGCTGGCCTCGCCACCGAACATAAAAGCACCCAAGATGTCGCGAATCTTCAGGCGGATATCGCCTCGTGCCACACGGTCGATGGTATCGAAGACGGAGAGTTCGCCATCGAGCATCTGTGCCTGATTCTGTGCGAAATAGCCAATCTGAACATTATGCCCCACCTTGAGACTGCCATCGAAAGGTATCTCGCCCATGATGCACTTGACAAGCGTTGACTTACCTTCGCCGTTCTTACCCACGAAGGCTATCTTCTCGCCACGCTTGATTGTGAGGTTGACGTTGTGGAAAACATTATGCTGGCCATAGGTCTTGGCCGTGTCTTCGCATATAACAGGGTAGTCGCCACTGCGCATAGAGCAGGTGAACTTGAGGTGCAGCGAGCTGTTGTCGACCTCATCAACCTCGATGGGAACAATCTTCTCGAGCTGCTTGATGCGGCTCTGAACCTGTATGGCCTTGGTGGCCTGATAGCGGAAACGGTCGATGAAAGCCTTGATGTCGGCTATCTCCTTCTGCTGGTTTTCGTAGGCACGCAGCTGCTGTTCTCGGCGTTCCTGACGCAGGACGAGGTATTCGTCGTACTTCACCTTATAGTCATAAACCTTTCCGCACGATATTTCGAGTGTACGGGTGGTGACATTGTTGATGAAGGCACGGTCGTGACTGACAAGAACCACGGCTCCGGCACGAGTCTGAAGGAACTGCTCGAGCCATTGTATCGACTCGATGTCGAGGTGGTTGGTAGGCTCGTCGAGCAAGAGCACGTCGGGGTGCTGCAGAAGGAGCTTTGCCAACTCGATGCGCATACGCCATCCGCCCGAGAACTCGCTCGTGGGACGGTCGAAGTCATCGCGCTCGAAGCCAAGACCCTGCAGCGTACGCTCCAGCTCACCCTGGTAGTCGAGACCGCCCATCATGTGCAGACGGTCGTTGAGGTGGGTGTAACGCTCTACCAACTCCATGTATGCCTCGCTCTCGTAGTCGGTGCGTTGCATCATCTCGTCGTTCATCTTGTCGAGCTGTGCCTGCATCTCGTGCAGATGGGCAAAGGCCTTCTCGGCCTCCTGGCGTACGGTCTGCCCATCGCTGAGCACCATGACCTGAGGCAGGTATGCCACAGTGGCGTCGCGAGGTATGGATACGGTGCCACTGGTGGGTTGCTGCAATCCGGCAATGATCTTGAGCATGGTGCTTTTACCGGCTCCGTTCTTGCCCATCAAAGCCACACGCTCGCGGTCGTTGACCACAAACGAGACATCGTCGAAAAGGGGTTTGGCGGCAAATTCGACCTTGAGATTATCTACTGAAAACATTTATTTTAAAAGGTAGTAAAAGGGAGTAAAGCTTTTGACAAAGTCAAAATGCAGGAGTAAAAAGGTAGTAGAAGGGACATAAGGGGAGTTAAGGGGAGTATAAAGGACATAAGGGAACTATCCACTATTGTACACTAACTCCGGTTAACTCCAAAATATTAACATCCCGAACCACTTTTCACTACTGAAATCAGCTCCTCGGGTGTAAGCAATGACTGCTCACCCGTTGTCATGTTCTTGAGCGTCAGTTTGCCTTCGTTCATTTCGTTCTCGCCGACAATAGCCACAAAGGGTATCTGCTTCTGGTTGGCATAGTTCATCTGCTTCTTCATCTTCACGCTGTCGGGATAGATCTCGCAGCAGATGCCGGCGTTGCGAGCAGCAGAGAGAACGGGCAGACAGTAGGCCGCCTCGGCTTGTCCGAAGTTGACAAACAGCAGACGGGTAGCTGAAACAACACTTTCAGGATAGAGGTCTAACTGATTGAGTACGTCGAAGATACGGTCGGCACCAAACGAGATGCCTACACCACTGATGCCGGGCATGCCAAAGATGCCGGTGAGATTGTCGTAGCGGCCACCACCGGTGATGCTGCCTATCTCGACATCGAGAGCCTTGACCTCGAAGATGCAGCCGGTGTAGTAGTTGAGTCCACGTGCCAGGGTGAGGTCGAGCTCGAGTGAGCAGCTGTCGCTAGGCTGAATGGTCTGGCCGTAGGTATTGAGAACAAACTCCACCTCGTCGATGCCTTTCAGTCCCGTCTCGGTAGAGGCCAGCACACTGCGCATAGTCTCAATCTTCTGGGCATTAGTGCCAGAGAGCTTGATGATAGGCTGAAGCTTCTCGATCTGCTCATCGCTGAGGCCGTCTTCCTTCAGTTCGGCATTGACATTGTCCAGTCCGATTTTGTCGAGCTTGTCGATGGCCACGGTGATGTCGACAATCTTGTCGGCGGCACCCAGCACCTCGGCAATGCCAGTGAGAATCTTGCGATTGTTGATCTTAATGCAAACGCGTACACCAAAACGACGGAACACCTCGGTGACAATCTGCATAAGTTCGACCTCGTTGAGCAGTGAGTCGCTTCCCACCACGTCGGCATCACACTGATAGAACTCGCGATAGCGTCCCTTCTGCGGACGGTCGGCACGCCATACGGGCTGTATCTGATAACGGCGGAAGGGCAAGGTAAGCTCATCGCGGTGCTGCACCACATAACGGGCAAAGGGCACGGTGAGGTCATAGCGCAGACCTTTCTCGCACAGCTGGGCTGCCAGCTGATTGGTGCTCTTCTGGTGTATGTCGTCGTCGCTGACGCCACGCAGGAAGTCGCCACTGTTCAATATCTTAAAGAGGAGCTTGTCGCCTTCCTCGCCATACTTGCCCATAAGGGTGGAGAGATTCTCCATGGCTGGTGTCTCGATCTGCTGAAAACCATATAGGGCATATACACTCTTTATGGTGTCGAAAATATAATTGCGCTTGGCCATCTCCAGGGGAGAGAAGTCGCGCGTTCCTTTTGGAATACTTGGTTTCATAAATATATAATTATGTGATATGATTTATTTTTGGGCACAAAATTACAAAAAAAAATGGGATATAGAGGTAAGTATAAGGATTTATTTAGTACCTTTGCACACCAAATAACGTATATACAATGAATTTCTTTAGGAAATCGCACAATAAAGCAGAAGAAAAGCGTGCAAATAACACTCGAGAGACAGCAACAGAGTTCAATGAGGGAAAAAACACGGCTGACGCCATGGCAGAGAGCAATGCCGACGCACAGAACCAGGACAACCCGACAGAGAACGAGCTGCACATCCCCGTCAACGACCCAAACTTCCAGATACTTGTACGCGAAGAGGCTAAAAAGCTTCGCATGAGGGAACAGATACTCACGCCACCCCATCTGGCTCGTGTGCAGGATGCCCTGCGCCTGAACGAGACGAAGATGGAGAACATTGAGGAGAACCTGAGACGCACCCGCAGCCAGCTGGAGCGTGTGCATCGATACAGCGAACTGAGCTTTGAACTGCACGAGCAGAAGAAGCACCTGTTTGAGGTGAACAAGAGGCTTGCATCGGCCATAAGCGACCGCGAAGCACTGGAACGATTTGAGCAGTTTGAGAACGTGCAGGGACGGTTCCAAAGACTGACACTGCTGGAGGCTTTCCGCCGCGAACAAAAGACGCGAATGAGCGAACTGGCACACATAGCCGAGGAGACGCAGAAAGAGCTGGAGGAGAACAAGAAGAGGATGCAGGAGAAGCGCGAGGAGATGCTGGATGCGCGACGCAAGTATGAGATGGGGCTGGACGCTGTGAGCGAGGCACAACAGGTATATGGCCGCAGCACCTACATGGCCATTGACCTGGACAGAATAAACGACCGCCTGACAACGCTGAACAGCATGCAGCAAGCCATGGACAAGGAGATAACGGAATACAAGCGAAACATGGAGCGGGCCAGCGCTAATATGGAGACGCTGCACACCCGACGCCAGTCGCTGGCACCACACCTGAGAATGGCTGAACACGCTGAGCTGATACTGGAATACCTGAAGCGATTCGGCGAACTGGAGACTGAGCTGGAGAAGATGGAGAGACAGGTGGTGGAGAGCACCAGAAAGCAGTCGGACGAGAACGACATGCTTGGACGTGTGTACAACGAATACCAGCAGATAATACAGGACATACAAGCACTGCAAGACGAACTGGCCGTACACCGCGACAACAACCACGGACTGGACAGCTACAGACTGCAGGAGCGTGCCATGAAGCTGAAGCTGAGACGTGAGATGCTGCTGAGCGCACAATCACTGTGGACAAGGATTGTCAACGGGTATAACATGATTGAGGACATCGTGAAGCGCATAAACTCGCTGAGACTGAAAAAGGAGACGCTGGCGGCAAACGTGGAGAAGCTGAGCAAGGAGGTGAGCAGCCTGCGACACCTGGTGCGTGACAAAGAGTACACCTTCACGCTGAGCAAAAGTCAGAACGTGATACAGCTGCGAAGCGATCTGAGAGAGGGTTCGAGCTGCACGGTGTGCGGCGCAACGCATCACCCCTATCACAGTGACACCATACTGGAGCAGAACAAGCTGATTGGCGAGATCAAGGCGGAGTATGAGGCACTGGCTGGCGAACTGAAGACTAAGGAGCAGCAGCTGCATGAGGCTGAGATGGAGGAGAGCAGCGTGACAGCCACCAAGGAGGAGACCGAAAACACGCTGATAACACTGAGGGCACTGCAGAACGGATATGTACAGGACTGGAAGATGTTCAGCAGTCTGGATGCCAGCTTCAGCACTTGCGACTCGTCGGTGAACATGGATGCACGTACTGCCATGCTGAGACAGTTGACTGAAAACATCGTGAAGGAGGTGGACCTGGCACAGAAGGAGCTGGACACATTCAACTTCCACCAGCAACGCATCAACATACTGAACGACCAGATTGCCGTTAAGGAGCAGAAGAAGAATGAGCTGATAACAAGACTGAACGAGGTGAACACCGGATGCCAGGTGATGGCAGGACACCTGGAGAGGTTGCAAAACAGCAAGCAGCTGACGCGCGACAACTACAGTCGTCTGTTTGAAAAACTGAACAAGATGATAACCATAGCCGATTGGCGAAACATCTGGAACAGGAATCACGAAACATTACTGATGCGCATACAGGAGATGAGCAAGGAGTGCCTTGAACTGAATGACAAACTGACCGAGGAGGAGCACAAGCGCGCATTGCAGGAGAACTACCTGAACTATATGCAGGACAGTCACCAAGCCATCATGTCGCAGATAAACCAACTGAACGAAGACAAGCGTCAGTGCCAGGACAGAATGGTTGAGGACAAACAGAAAATGGAGAAGCTGACGGGGAAGGAGTTGCCAAAGAATCTTTTACAGCAGGTTATCAACGCGTACAACCAAGCCAGAGAGATGTATGACAAGCAGATGGCTGTGATGCATGACGCCGAACTGAAATATAGCGAAGCGAAAGGACGAATGACAGAAAACAATGACAATGGCGCCATCGTTGACGAGAGAAGTACTAACGAACGACTTGGAGTCGACCTATGGATGAGAAAGTACAACGCTACCCATCCGCCTGTACAGTACAACGAATTGGAAGAGATGTTTGCCAACGAGCATGACTGGAACGAGATAAGGGCCAAACTGCGTGAGGTGCAGATGGACGCAATGTTGACACAGGCTCGAGTGGACAAGATAGGCAGTCAGCTGGTTTCACTACAAGCCGAGGGGGGCATGAACGGTACGGATACCGATGTAGTGCAAAACCAACTATCGGCACAGATTGAAACACTGGAAAGTAAACGCCGTGATACAATGATGCAAATTGCAATGCTCTCTTTGCAATTAAATACGCACAACAAGGCCGAAAACATTATAAAAAACGAGAAAATGCAAGAAAAATGTTAATTTTTAGTTAATTATTGTAATGATACGCAAAAAAAACTCTCTAAAGTTTTAAAAATTAGAAATTTTGCCTACCTTTGCAATAAAATAGAAACTATAACCATAAGATTTGCAATATGAGCAAGTACAACATCACAGAGAAACATGAAAAGAACGCGGCTTATCGCTCACTAGTAAAAGCAGAGCTTGTTGACGAACTTTATGAAAAAATCGTAACTGAATTATTCATCAAGAAGAAATATCGCGATCCGGCATATTCTGCAAAGATCCTGGCTCAGGAGATAGGTACGAACACACGTTATATCAGTGCGGTCGTAAACCTTCGTTTCCACCAGAACTACTCATGCCTTATCAACGAATATCGCATCAAGGAGGCTATGTATATGCTGGTGGACAAGCGCTATGAGAGCTACACCATGGAGGAGATTTCAAAGACTGTAGGCTTTGCAAACCGTCAGAGTTTCTATGCCGCCTTCTACCGACTGCAGGGATGCAGCCCTCGTGCATATAAAATGGCTCATCAACTAAAAAAGAAGTGAAAAATAAGGAAAGTGTCTTAGAAGGACAACACATCTTTAAATATCAAGACGAGCGTTTCGCCGACCTTCAGCTCTTACGCTACAGAGTGGATGGTTTCGAAACGCTCTCTTTGCGTCAAAAAATTCTAGTTTGGCACCTCGCAGAAGCCGCGCTCTGGGGAAGGGATATCCTTTGGGACCAGAACGGACGGTACAACCTGCGCATACGGCATCTGCTGGAGGGCGTGTACACCGAATACAAGGGAGACAGACGGTGTGAGGAGTTCCTGCAGTTTGAGACCTACCTGAAGAGGGTGTGGTTCTCGAACGGCATACACCACCATTATGCCACCGATAAGTTTCAGCCAGGCTTCACACAACAGTATCTGCTGAAACTGATTGGGGAGTGTGGAATGGAAGTGCCCGAGCAAGACCTGCTGGACGTCATTTTCTGCCCTGCATTATACCCCAAAAGGGTGAACCAGGCAAAGGGGGAAGACTTGTTGCTGACTTCGGCATGCAACTACTATGCCGAGGGGGTGACACAGGCTGAGGCTGAGGCTTTCTACGAAGAGCAGAAAAAGCAGTTTGCCGAGAGCAATGGCCATATAGAAGGAGGTAAGGTTAAGGACCGTACGGCCGAAAAGCCATTGATGTTCGGTATGAACAGCCAACTGAAGCGTGATGCCGAAGGTAGGCTGATGGAGGATGTATGGAAGGCCCAGGGTATGTATGGCTCTGCCATCTGCCACATCATCGAGCATCTGAGAAAAGCCATTCCCTATGCCGAAAGCGAGAAGCAGGCTGAAGTGATAAGAACGCTCGTCGAATTCTATGAGACGGGCAGTCTTGACACCTTCGACCTTTATACAATTTTATGGGTGCAGGACACCGAATGCGAGGTGGACTTCACGAATGGATTCACCGAGGTGTATGGCGATCCGCTAGGGCTGAAGGCCTCGTGGGAGGGATATGTGAACTTCCTGGACAGAGAGGCCACACAGCGTACCGAACGGATGAGCAGGGAGGCGCAATGGTTTGAGGACAACTCGCCAGTGGACAAGCGATTCAAAAAGACTGAATGCCGAGGCGTAACAGCCAAGGTCATCAAAGCAGCCATTTTGGGTGGCGACCTCTACCCTAGCAGCGCCATCGGCATCAATCTGCCTAACAGCAACTGGGTGCGCGAGACGTACGGCAGCAAGAGCGTGACGATAGGAAACCTGACGCATGCATACGATGAGGCAGCACGGGGCAATGGCTTCCGCGAGGAGTTTGTCATCGATGAGGCGACATGCCAGCTCATAGACAAATACGGCAATGTCTGCGATGATCTGCACACCGACCTGCACGAGTGCCTGGGGCATGGCAGCGGACGTATCCTGCCGGGTGTGGATCCTGATGCACTGAAGGCTTACGGAAGCACCATCGAGGAGGCACGAGCCGACCTTTTCGCCCTGTATTTCCTTGCCAACAAGAAGATGGTAGAGCTAAACCTCACGCCTAACGATGAGGCTTACAAGGCATCGTACTACACATACCTGATGAACGGACTTCTGACGCAACTGGTACGCATCGAACCGGGAAACAACATCGAGGAGGCACACATGCGCAACCGTTCGCTCATAGCACATTGGGTGCTGAAACACTACCCCGATGCTGTTGCGCTTCGTACCATAGAGAAGGAGCCGGAGCACGCTGGAATGTCAGCAGAAGGACTAGAGGCAGACAAGGGTGGAAAAAAGGCGGAAAAGCACTACCTGGAGGTGAAGGACTACGAGCTTCTGCGAAAGGCTTTTGGCGAACTTCTGGCTGAGATACAGCGCATCAAGAGCGAGGGTGACTACAAGGCTGCCATGGAACTAGTGGAGAAATATGGAGTAAAAGTTGACAACGACATACATCAAGAGATACTAAAACGCTATCGTGCTCTCGACCTGGCTCCGTACAAGGGTTTCATCAACCCCAGATACGAAGTAAAAAGGGATGCTGAAGGTAACATCGTGGATGTCACACCACACTATGACGAGACCTACGCACAACAGATGTTGCGATACAGCAGGGAGTATAGTTGCGAGGGATTAAAGTAATGAGGTTATGAGGGCTTAAAGTAATGAGGTCGAGGGCTTAAAGTAATGAGATTGCGAGGGCACTTATCCCATTCATCCCTATAACTTCCCTATAACTTCATAGTCCACTTCCTTTTACACCCCTCAAAAAACGTATCGTCCTTTTTACTACCTTTTTACTACCCTTCTACTACCTTTTTACTACCTTTTTACTCTATGGAACAAACAATAAAAGACATAAAGAAAGAGCTGCGTGCTGCCATGAACGGCATCGCATCCGCACAGATGCGACAGGCAGGAGCTCCATACAAGCTTATCTTCGGCGTGGAACTGCCTCGACTGCAAAACATAGCCAAGGAATTCACGCCTAACCACCAGTTGGCACAAAGATTGTGGAGTGAGAACATACGCGAATCGAAACTTCTGGCATCCATGCTGATGCCATTGGACCTCTTCTCGGAGGAGCTTGCCGACATCTGGGTTGACGAGATATACACTGCCGAGGTGGCACAGGTCACCTCCATGCACCTCTTCTCGCGCCTGTCTTTTGCCCCCGCATTGGCATTCGAATGGATAGCCAGTGAGAAGGAGATGAGACAACTGTGTGGCTACACCATTATTGCACGTCTGCTGATAGAAGGAAAAGAACTGAACGAACGATCGCTGCAAGAGTTGAAAGACCAGATGCAAGCGGTACCAGAAACAGCCTCTCTAGCTTTGCGAAAGACGATTATGAATATAGAAAACAAAATTTCGGAGTCAAACGAACCAACGTAACATATTTTTTTGTATCTTTGTGCGATTTATTCTGCAAGGCATTATGTCATTGCTATTAATAACGAAATAACAAAATACATACAATAATGAAAAAAGGAAAAGTTGACGCCCTGCTTGGCATCGTTTTCGGTGATGAGGGCAAAGGTAAAGTGGTGGACTGTTTCACTCCTCAATACGATGTTGTAGCACGTTTTGCAGGCGGTCCTAATGCCGGGCACACCATCATCTTCGAAGGCAAGAAGTTTGTGCTCCGCAGCATTCCTTCAGGCATCTTCGACGAAGGCAAGCTGAACATCATCGGTAACGGATGTGTCATTGCACCCGACCTCTTCATGGCCGAAGCCAAGGAACTTGAGGCTGCTGGTTATGACCTGCGCAGCCGTCTGCACATAAGCAAGCGTGCACACCTCATCCTGCCCACCCATCGTGTTCTGGATCGTGCATACGAGGCTGCCAAGGGCAAGAGCAAAGTGGGCACTACAGGCAAGGGCATCGGCCCCACCTACAGCGAGAAGGCTAGCCGTACAGGCTTGCGTGTGGGCGACATGCTGGAGAACTTCGACCAGAAATACGCAGCACTGAAGGCTCGTCACGAGCAGATCCTGAAGGACCTGAACTACACCGACTACGACATCACAGACGAGGAGAAGCTGTGGATGGAAGGTGTGGAATACATGCGCACATTCCCCCTCACCGACACCGAGATAGAGATAAACAAGTACCTGCGCGAGGGCAAGAGCGTGCTGGCCGAGGGTGCTCAGGGCACAATGCTCGACATCGACCATGGCACCTACCCCTTCGTAAGTTCGTCAAGCACCATCTGCGGTGGTGTCTGCACCGGCCTTGGTGTTGCTCCCCTCAGCATTGGCGAGGTGTTTGGTATCTTCAAGGCTTACAGCACCCGTGTAGGTGCAGGTCCTTTCCCCGTAGAGCTTTTTGACGAGACAGGCGACAAGATTCGCGACATCGGTCATGAGTACGGAGCTGTGACAGGACGTAACCGTCGCTGTGGCTGGGTTGACCTCGTAGCGCTGAAGTATGCCATTATGATAAACGGAGTGACACAGCTCATTATGATGAAGGGTGACGTGTTGGACACCTTCGACACCATACGTGTGTGTGTAGCATACGAGAAGGATGGCGTGACGACAACCGACATGCCCTACGACACCGAGGGATGGAAGGCTGTATACAAGGATGTGCCCGGATGGAAGACCGACCTTACAGGCATCACAAAGGAAGAGGAGTTCCCCGCTGCCTTTGCATCCTACATCAAGTATCTCGAGACAGAACTCGAGACTCCCATCACGATTGTCAGTGTAGGTCCCGACCGTGCACAAACCATCGTTCGCAACAAGTAAGCATACAGATACATCCATTACATAAAGAGTCCTTCGTCAACTTGATGAGGGGCTTTTTTTGTGCAAAAATAAAAAATTATGGTAATTTCATTTATTTAACCAATATTTCGCAGAGTTTCAGATTATTATTTGTACATTTGCATAAAATAGTTTTTTGTACCTTTTATTCTGTTTATGATTCCGCATACTGCAAATACATCCGGAAAACATACAATAGTGGAAAGTATTAAAGAAAAATAACAGATAAATACACACCAACAATATTATGCAAAGCATCTACTATTCCGCCATAGGTATCATTGCCATCATCATACACATCATACTGAACCTTGGCCACATCAACAACAAAAATGGCAAGCCTGAGGATAAGGCCTACAAGAGGTATCTTATATCCATCTTCATATACTACTGCATCGATGCCTTATGGGGTATAATTGACTTCGTAGGCAATGAGCAGCTGCTATATATCGACACCATATTATATTATGTGGCGCTAGCCTTCACGGTAACATTCGGATGCCGATACGTCATAGCATACCTGAAACTTACCAATCTGCCAGGAAAGATACTGGGCACACTGAGTTGGATATTCGGGATAGGTGTCATTCCAGCCATGGCCATAAACTATTTCTCTCCGCTGTTCTTCTCGTTCGACAATACTGGCAGTTACTCAACACACGTGCTGCGCTATGCCTTCATCATCCTACAGATACTGATGTATGCCAGCATTTCGCTCATGTCCTTCGTTCATGTAACAAGAAGCAAGGACGGACATGACAGACGCAACAGAGCCATCTGCTACTTCGGATTGATAATGACAACAGCACTGGTGCTCCAGACACTATTCACACTGCATCCGTTCTATGCCGTGGGCTTGATGATTGGCACACTCATCATCAACATCTTCATCATTCAGGAAGACCAAGTGAAGCAATACAACGAGATTAAACAGCTGAACACCGAACTAGAGGCTGTGAGCCGATCCAAGACCATCTTCCTGAACAACATGAGTCATGACATTCGCACACCCATGAATGCAATCCTGGGCTACACACAGCTGATAAAGAACCGTATGGACGACCCGGATGTGATGAGCAACTACCTGAAGAAGATTGAAAGCTCGGGCGAGTATCTGCTGAACCTGATAAACAACGTACTGGACATGGCCAGAATAGAAAGCGGGAAGGCAGAACTGAACGAGGACTTCTACGACCTGACTGACGAGACAACAAGCATAGTGCCTCTGTTTGAAGCTAACATCAGGCAGAAAAAACAGAAATTCAGTGCAAGCATCGATGTGAAGCACAAGTACGTGCTGCTGGACAAGGTAAAAGTACACGAGATAATGGCAAACCTGATAAGCAATGCCATCAAATACACACCGCAGGAGGGCAGCATCACCATTCACTTCAAGGAACTGCCCTGCCCCAGAGAGGGATTTGGCAGATACGAGTTCATGATTTCCGACACCGGAATTGGCATGAGCAAGGACTTTGCTGCAAAGGTGTTTGACATGTTCAGCCGCGAGAGAACCACTACCGAAAGCAAGGTACAAGGAACTGGCTTGGGAATGTCGATCGTGAAAAAGCTGGTGGACTTGATGAAGGGTCAGATAACGGTGGAGACAGAGGTGGGACAAGGCACTACCATAAGACTCGTCCTGGAACACAAGATTGTGCCTAATCCTGAAGAGTACATCAACAAACAGCTCAAGAATAGCCAAAACAGCATCTCATTCGACAATAAACGCATACTTCTGGCCGAAGACAACGAACTGAATGCTGAGATTGCTACCGTACTGCTGGAAGAGGCCGGATTGAAAATCGAACATGCCGAAGATGGAGTGCAATGCATAAAGATGCTGACGGAGGCTGATGCTGATCATTATGACGCCATACTCATGGACATACAGATGCCTAACCTGAATGGATATGATACCACTAAGACCATCAGGAACATGAGTGACAAGAAGAAGGCAAATATACCCATCATTGCCATGACGGCAAACGTATTTGAAGAGGATAAGAATCGGGCCCGCGAAGCTGGCATGAACGGTCACTTGTGCAAGCCCATCGAGATACCCGTTCTGATGGAAACGCTAGCAGAAATATTCAGTTAGAATCCGACTACCGCTTCTCGCTTGCACCCCAGTGGAATGTGAGAGGCACGAGGATGAAAGGCCATGACATGAAGCACACCATGGAAGCAAGCGAATAAGTGAGAGCACAAATGAGCGAGAAGCTCTCGGGCAGATCGCTCGTATCGCCGACAGCCAATGCCTGATCGGAAATCAAACCCACATAGGTAGTGCTGAGAGCAGGCAGACAGCCAATAAATGTGACAACAAAGACCAGAAGGCCACACACGATTGTGATGGAGAAATTGCCACCCAAAAGATTGGGATGACTGAAGGCTGATGTCAAGCTAGACAAGAAGTTGTGATTGCTATAAAGGTATCGCTGTCCAACGGGAATATACAGGAAAGCCCACGTAATAAGCAGCACAACAAACAGCAGAGAAGACCAGAACATACTGGGCATAACGTATAGGGACAGGACAGCAAGAGCACATACCACCGCATAGCCTACCAAGCAAAGCAGTAATCCACGAAGGATGTGTGGAACGATGCTGCGAAATACCTGCCACGGATGAACGGTAGGGAAATAGGTAAGGGCACCATAGCGCGTCATGAGATGAGCTATCTGTCCGCACTGCACACCCAGAAAAACCATTGACAATGCACCCCACCCCATTAGTCGGAATAGAGGCATATCGACCAACGAGGATGTAGTGACATCTGGCTGATCGAGTAACTGAAGGAAAACCGACAAGTCGCCGGCCACAAACTTTGCCACAAAGCCCCATGTAGCCACACACAAAAGCAGCAAAGGCCACAGATGACGAAGGAAGCCCCATGGATGACGTAAAGGAAGGCGCAAGCCTGCCGAAATACTCTTCACATAGCTTCGCTCACCATAAAGAGGCTCATTCATTATATCTTTTTCCATCGTTTCAACAACTTTTATGATTTCGGAATGCAAAAGTAACAATAAAAAGTTGTAAATTTGCAAAAGATTAAGAAAAAATAGCGGTTTGATGCCAAAGATAACAGAAATTAAGTGGGGATTTATTGGTTGCGGTGAGGCAACGGAAAAGAAAAGCGGACCAGCGTTCAACCTTGTTCCGGGGTCGAAGGTTGTGGCCGTAATGAGTCGAAATCCCGAAAGAGCACAGTCGTATGCCGAACGCAACCACATACCCAGGTGGTATACCGATGCATGGGACCTCATTCAGGATCCCGAAGTGAATGCCGTATACATCGCTACCCCACCATCCAGCCATGCCACATATGCCATCATGGCTATGAAGGCTGGCAAGACGGTGTATGTGGAAAAGCCGCTGGCTGCCACCTATGCCGACTCTCAACGCATAAATCACGTTTCGCAACAGACGGGCGTAAAATGCTTCGTGGCCTATTACCGCCGCTACCTGCCTTATTTCCAAAAGGTGAAGCAACTTATCGACGAGGGAGCCATAGGACGTGTCATCAACGTACAGATACGTTTTGCCGTTCCTCCTCGCGACCTTGACTACAGCGAGCACAACAAGCCATGGCGTGTGCAACGCGACATTGCCGGAGGTGGATATTTCTACGATCTGGCTCCTCATCAAATCGACCTTCTGCAAGAGCTCTTCGGTCCCATCACACGCGTGCATGGATTCAGCCAGAACCGAGGCGGACTGTACGAGACGGAGGACACCGTGAGTGCGGCATTCGAGTTTGCCGATGGACTGCCCGGTTCGGGTTCGTGGTGCTTTGTGGCTCACGACAGTGCACGTACCGACCGCATCGAACTGATTGGAGATAAGGGACAGATCTGCTTCTCTGTCTTCACCTACGACCCCATCGCCCTACACACCGAGGCGGGAAGACAGGAGATTGTGATCGAGAATCCGCAATACGTACAGATGCCACTGATACAGAACATTGTAGAGCACATACAAGGCAAAGCCGAATGTACGTGCGACAGCGTGAGCGGTACAGGCGTGAACTGGGTGCTGGACAGAATTCTGAAGAAAATATAAAGCACACAAAGCATCCACACAAAAAGGTACTGACTCAAAACAGATCGACAAAAGGTTGAAACGTGCGGCACATACACTCCATCACAGCATCGGCATAAGCTCTATGCCGAAGGCATTGCTCGTGTCTCTGTGCATCATGGTTTTGTCGCTGCAACATCTCTATGCACAGGATGCAGAGTCGGAAATGCGCCATCGCGACACCATAAGCTATAATCCTTTGCGCCCGCTTCCGGCCATACGCGACCTGAAACGCGACACCACCATGACACTGAGGGAGAAGCTCATCGAGTCGAAGAATATCTTTGTACGCTTCATCAAGGCTTTTGACGAATACGACACCACATACATCGAGCCCAACCGCTACAACATGACAGCCATGCTGCAGGGTACAGGTACGGCAGAATGGTTCTCGTTGCGAGGCGAGGAGTCGAAGAGCGTGATGGGATTTACCTCGCGCCCCGGCTACAAGATAGGCCCATATATTGGCTGGCGATTCATCTTCATAGGCTACACCATGGACGTAAGAACCATGGCACACGAAAGGACGAAGAAGACAGAGTTCGAGCTGTCACTCTACAGCAGCATGCTGGGAGCCGACCTTATATACCGAAAGACGGGAAGCGACTTCACACTGAGCCGTTCTCGAGGATTCGACCAGGATCTCTCAGCCTATTACGGTATGGGCTTTGACGGTATAAAGGTGGCGTTGACAGGATTGAACGTATACTACATACAGAACAGAAAGCAGTTCTCGCTGCCTGCTGCCTTCTCGCAAAGCACACGACAGTTGCGTAGTGCGGGTTCGTGGAAGTTTGGATTCAGCGTGACGCGACATAGCATTGACATCGACTACAACAAACTGAACGAGCAGATTCCAGGTGGAGTGAGTCAGGACATGGAGGTGTCGAAGCTGAAATACATGGACTACAGCCTCAGCGCGGGTTATGCCTACAACTGGGTGCCGAAGAAAGACTGGCTTTTCAGCATCGACTTTGCCCCATCACTGGGGTATAAGCGTACGAATCGTAATGTATGGAAGACGGAACAGGTGACCAATCCGGCTGGCATAACAAACGAAGAGCGCTTGTATAACATCATGTATGAACGCGGAAACTTCAACTTCAACGTCACCGGACGTGTAGGCATTGTCTGGAACAACTCGCACAACTATGCCGGAGCCTCCCTGGTACTGCACAACTTCAACTACCGATACAAGGAACTTTCCATGCACAACACATTCATCACCTTCAACCTCTATACGGGCATGAACTTCTGGAAGAAGAAAAAGAAATGAAATTGTGAGGTTATAAGGTTGTGAGGTTTTAAGGTTATGAGGTTATAAGGTTATAAGGTTATGAGGTTATAAGGTTATAAGGTTATAAAGTTATAAGGTTATGAGGTTGTGAGGTTTTAAGGTTTTGAGGATATGAGGTTGCGAGGATAAGTGAAAAATGAATAATACTTAATTCAACTTTCGCTTGTAATGATCAGATTGATTATCAAGTCGTTTGCGCGAGAAATATAGGCGGCTAAAGCCGGAAATCTTGTTGCTTACGCTGGAAATCACTTTTTTAGAAATATTTCCTTTATTAAGATTTCCCCGATAGGGCCAAATATTTCCCCGATAGGGCTAAGATTTCTTGCCGATAGGCAACATGCGAAACCTGTATACTTAATCTTATTAATACTTTTAATACTTTTTTGATACTACAATGCATGCTTCATCCAACTTATTAATAAATTATCAGTATTAGGTATTTTTCACTATTCACTATTCACTAAAAACAACAAGGTTGTAAGGTTGTAAGGTTGTGAGGATTCGTGAATCAGGGGGACTGCCCCCTTGATCCATATTATTGCCTTACTTTTTGTCAAAATGCTGATAATCCTTGGACGAACGCCATGAACCGCCCCATCGGAATCCGTGCTTGATGAAGAGCTTATAGGCAAGGTCGTTAGTGTCGATCTTGTATTTGAAGTTCTTCGAACGATCAGCATATGGTGCACTACCCTCTGGGGCAATGACACGCTTGCCCTTGAGCGTGTGTACATACGGATTATAGAAAGGGTTGACATCGATGGCCATGCCACGGGCATGAGCCGAGAGCGAGGTGGTACCTTCTACCACACGATAGTTGAAGCATGAGGTGTTGTTGGCACGCATCGACATCTCGTCATCGGCATCATACTTGTCTATCAGCTCCATCCGCTCGATGGGATATTTCGCCTTATACAACTCTTGGAAGATGGATATCACATCGTTGGCAATAGCCTTGTTGCATATCATCTCGCCCACACGCACCCTGCCGTTGGCATCATAGTGCGAGATGCGTAGATACCGCAAATCATCGCGCATGATTCTTGCACCTTTCTTGTAGGACTTGCCTTGCATCAACGAGAAGATGCTGTCGGGTATGACACTGATGCTGAAGACAGGAGCCTCAGAGGCTTCCAGCGTATTGTTCTCTGGCCGACGTTCAGCCTCACCACAATTGGCATTAACACCCCATGTCTCATCCTGCTGAAGCGCAGAAAGAGTACTCCCCATTTGTGCCACACATGCAGCACAAATGGGGAGATTAAAGAATAAATAGAGTGCAATAAAAGAAGTGATATTCTTCATTACAGCAACAATTTTGATTTTGCGGTTTTACGGCTAAACGATTAAACGATTAAACGATTAAACGGTTAAAAGGTTAACCGATCCACCGCCCTTTACTTCTTCGACATCATCTTCTGAGCCTTAGCCACAGCTTTTTCGTATGCCTTCACAGCTTTAGCGTCACCACCCTTCTGAGCGTCATACAACGCCCACAGGTTGCAAGCCTTGGTAGCATCCTTCTGAGCCTTGGTCACGGCAGCTGCAGCAGCTTCCTGTGCCGCCTCTTCCTCGGCCGAAGCATAGGCATGACGGAAACCCTTCACCTTGTTCCACTCGCCACGAGTAAAGTCGGGGAAATCGACAGCAGCACAGTTATGATCCATCGACAGCGAGCCAAGCTCTGCCAGACAGCACCATTCGGCCAAGTCATATACGTCCATGTCAAGGCGTAGACCATTCTGCAGACAGTATACCAGACGGCTGTCCATGATGAAGTCCATACCACCATGTCCCATCTCGCGACCCAGCTCGCCATACTTAGCCAGAATGGGGTGATAATACTTCTTCACCAGCTCATCCTGAGCAGCCTTCGAGATGAAGCTATGACCGCTGAGGTCGTCCATCTTGGTCGTCATACCACTCTTCTGCACTGCATCACCAGTCAGTGAGAAGTGCTCAACGGGATACTTGGTGGCATAGCCCTTCTCGCCGATAAGCTTGAACAGGCGGTTGTAAGGCTGAGGTGTCATCACGTTATGCTGAATCTGCACCATCTTACCATTGGCAGTACGCATCAAGGTCGTTGTCTGGTCGCCATTACGATACTCCTTGCAGGGCTCACCGGTCTTCTTCTCTACCCATTCCTTGCCATGAACGCTCTTGGTGTCCATAGCCACGAGAGTGGTGAAGCGGTCGCCACGATGGATGTCGAGACACTGAGCCACAGGGCCAAGGCCATGAGTAGCATACACGTCACCACGATTCTCCATGTTATACTTCATACGCCAGTGCAGGTTCTTGTTGTCCGAACCGTCAGGATTCTTCCAGTAAGCATCCCAGAAGGGGTCGAGGTTGTGGATGTAGGCACCCTCGGCACTAACGATCTCGCCAAAGACACCTGCCTGAGCCATGTTCAGAGCATTCATCTCATAGTAGTCATAGCAGCAGTTCTCCAGGATCATACAATGCTTGCGAGTCTTCTCGCTGAGGTCGATGAGCGCCCAGCACTGCTCCAGGTTCATAGCCGAAGGCACCTCGATGGCAGCATGCTTGCCATTCTCAAGGGCACACTTGGCAACGGGGAAGTGATGATCCCAGTCGGTGGCAATGTACACAAGGTCGATATCATTGCGCTTGCACAACTCCTCATAGCCGGTAGCACCGCTATACACAGCAGCAGGAGGAAGACCTGCCTCGCGCATGTACTTCTGGCAAGCCTCGGCACGATTGGCCTCGTAGTCGCAAAGGGCTACAATCTGCACACCGGGGATATTGCAGAAGCGCAACACGGCACCAGGACCGCGCATACCAAGTCCCACAAAACCTACGCGTACGTTCTGCAGCTTGGGAGCAGTAAGACCCAAAGCACTCTGCTGACCAGCAGGACGTGCGGGAGCATCAATCACAATAGTACCTTCGTTCCAGTGCCATTTTGTACTGGGTGAAAGACTTTGTGCATACATCAAAACAGATGCACAAACCGACAAAGCAAATAAAAATACTCTTTTCATTTCGTATATAGATTAAAATTAGTCAAAATGCACACATAGGCGAAAGCCGCACAAAGTAATAACATGTTGCAAATTTAATCGATTTATTCGTCATTTCCAAATCTTTTACCACAATTTTAAAACAAAATAGTCTTTTTTTTTGTCCGTCAACCTACACCTTATTAAATAAAATATATAACTTTGCGATACGAAAAGCAGAAACATAACATAAAAAACAAAAAGAAAAAGCTTATGAAGAAATTTTTTACTCTTTTCAGCATGCTTGTATTCAGCCTCATTGCACTGGGTGCAGAGGTGACGTACAAATTCACTTCCAAGGAACTGCCTGCCGGATGGACAGGCACAGCGGGCTTTGGCTATGAGTCGGCCGAACCAGCACGTGGCACACAGTGGACCTCCAATGCCACACTCACCCTTGCAGGCGCCAAGAACGTGAGCAAGGTGGTGATAACCTGCAGCAGCAATGCGGCCGACAAGAACAGCATTGCCGTGACTGTTGGCGGCAGCAATTGGGCCACGAAGACACTGGCCAAGGAATCGAACGTGGAGAAGACGTTCAGTGGCAATGAAACTTCGGGCGACATCGTCATCAACATCACTCGTGGCGATAAGTCTGTATGGATAAAGCAGATCGTGGTGTATGGCGATGTTGAAGGCGGCAATACCGGAGGCGGAGGCGAAGGCGGCGACAAGGGCGACACCTCGAAGCTCGACCCCGACTACAACTATGCCGAGCCTACCGTAATCATCAACCCTTCTACCACCGATGCCAGCAACACACCCTACTCGTTCATACAGAACAACATCAAGGTGGATTGCACCACCGGTGCACAGCGCACGGTCTCTGACACCAACCCCAACGCCTATTTTGGAGTGAACGCCGGCCAGAGCATCACCTTCACAGCCACAAAACCCATCGTGGGACTTGTCATCAACGGCATGGTGAAGAAGGACTTCGATGCTGAGGCCGACTTTGGCGAGGTGATGTATGTGGATGCCAGCGAAGAGGACGTGGAGAACAACCCCGTACTGGCCATCCTGGACATCAACAGCAAGAGCGTAACCATCAACTGCGTAAAGCAGATGCGTTGCTACAGCGTGGAGTTCTACTTCGAGGAGAATCCCGACATCGAGATAGGTGGCGACTATGACTACAACTTCGACTGGGAGCCCGATGAGACAAAGAACTTCAACATCACATTCGACGAGATGAACTACATCGACTTTGGCGAATTGTGGGGCATCGACTACATCAGCTGCTATTTCATCTCGGAAGACTATGAGCTAGAGATGGGCGTAAACTCCAAATTCGACGCTGATACCTGTCTGCCTGTTGGCACATACCAGATTAACGACACATACGAAGAGGGCACCGTTGAGGCCTCGGCTGGAGGTAATGACGAGGAGGACTCACCCACCTACCTCGCAACCGATTTCATTGAGGAGGATGGCGAATGGTACTACAATCCATATTACATCGTGAGCGGAACCCTCAAGGTAGAGAAGGATGTCAAAGGCGTGAAGATGACTCTCGATGCCAAGACCGCCAAGGGCAGCACCGTGAAGGCAACGTTCGTGGGCAAGCCTGTCGGATACGGCGACGAGGATGCCATCAACAACGTTAAGACTGATACCAAGGCCAATGGCAAGTTCATGAAGGACGGACGAATCACCATTCGCAAGGACGGTAAGACCTATGGCACCATGGGCATACGCATGAAGTGACATAAGAAACAATGACCCCACCCTACTCCCGCCCCAAGGCGGAGAACAGAGTGGATACTAAGGAAAAAGATCAATGCTTGAATAAGAGTATGGATCAAAGAAATGAATCAGGGAACCCCCTGATTCATTTTATTTTTACAGAATGTTTCATAATCGACAACATCGTTTACATATCGCAACGGTGCTTTGACATAATATTCGTAAATTTGCACAGAAATATTAAAACCAAACTTTTTACCATTATGAACAAACTGAAATCCATCCTTACCATCTGCCTACTATGCCTTGCAGCACAGATGCAAGCAGTAAACCAAGCGGACGTAGAGATCAACGTGGGAGGGCAGAAACGCTCGCTCATCTGCTACACACCATCGGCCATGACACGCAACATGCCGCTCTTCATCGTGACGCATGGCATGAACCAGGACCCAATATACCAAAGGGATGGCGACCGCCTGTGGGAGATGGCCGATACGGCCAAGTTTGTGGTGTGCTACCTGAAATCGGACGGTAACACATGGGACATTGGCGGCAGCAAGGACCTGAACTTCGTAAAGCAGACCATCACCGAGATGAACCGTGTCTACGGCATCGACAAGAAGCGCGTCTACTGGTCAGGATTCTCGATGGGTTCGATGCTCATCTACCACGGCATCGAGAACGGAATGGCCGACTACATCGCTGCCTTTGCACCCTGCAGTGGAGTGAAGTTTTCCGAGCCTTGGAAGAACGCCAAGAAGCCCATCAACCTCATACACTGCCACAGCAAGCATGACGACGTGTTCCCTATCGACCAGTACAAGCCTCGCGATTATGCAGCAAACTTTAAAGACGTGAACAAGTGTACTGAGTATCAGAAATGGGAGAACTACAGCCTACAGGGAAGTGGCAACCGTGGCGACAAGGAGCGCTGGTGGAACGGCACTAACGGCAGCGAGGTTGAGGTGTTCATGAGCAATGACGGTGGACACTTTCCCACACAGAACTACCGCTACGAGATATGGAACTTCTGCAAGCGTTTCTCGCTGGATAGCAATGTCAATGCCTATAAGAAAGTGCTGGAGAATGCCGTACTGATGGCCGAGGAGTGGTCGGGAGAAGCTTCAAGCCTCTACTCGCTTACTACCACATACAACACTTTCATCAAGACGGTGGACAAATACCGAGACATCGATCCCACCAGCATGACGGCTGACGAACTGAAGGCTGCCAACAAGGCTTTGGCTAATGCCACCAAGACCTTCACCACGGCAGTCGCCAACAAGAACAAGACCAGCAAGACCGTTACACTCACCGACTTTGACCCTAACTTCCACATCTACCTATGCTTCGGTCAGTCGAACATGGAGGGTAATGCCATACCCCGACTGCAGGATTATGCCGGAAGCAGTAAGCGTTTCCTTATGATGGCCCCTGTCAACATGACCAGCTATTCGCGCTACAAAGGCAAGTGGTATGTGGCTCGCCCACCCCTCTGTCGCGACAACACGGGGCTCACTCCTGCCGACTACTTCGGCCGCACACTCGTCAAGAACCTGCCCGACAGCATCAAGGTGGGTGTCATCAATGTGGCCCTGGGTGGATGTGCCATCGAAATGTTCAACGAGGATGGTATTGCCGAATATCTGAAGAAGCAGGTCGACTGGCTGCAAAGCTATGCCAAGAACTACAGCAATAACCCCTTCCGCTATCTCGTCGACCGTGCCAAGGAGGCACAGAAGAAGGGTGTCATCAAGGGCATACTGCTGCACCAGGGATGCAGCAACAACACACAGCCCGACTGGCCAGACAAGGTGAATGTCATCTACCAGCGCCTGCTCGACGAACTCGGCCTATCGTCAGAGGAATGTCCATTGCTTGTAGGCGAACTGATGCAGCAAGACCAGGGAGGTGTGTGCTGGGGACATAACAGCGTCATAGCCAAGGTGCCAAGCGTCATACCCAATTCATATGTTATCTCTTCAAAGGGCTGCACCGGCACCTTTGACGGACTGCACTTCACGGCCGAAGGCTATCAGAAGTTGGGCGAGAACTATGCCAACACCATGCTGCAGCTGCTGGC
This sequence comes from Bacteroidales bacterium, assembly GCA_018064685.1. GTDB lineage: Bacteria > Bacteroidota > Bacteroidia > Bacteroidales > Bacteroidaceae > Physcousia. Next base: position 25,745 of record JAGHUS010000197.1, read on the forward strand.
ACGCTACAGCAACAACAACGAGTTCAGCATCAAGCAGCTTAAGGCAAAAAGCACAAGCATTGGTTTGACACCTAACAGTAGCAAGTCGGTATTCATAATGCTTACCGATGCCGAGGACAAGGAGCATGACGTGACAGGCGCATGCCACTACGAGAGCAGCAACCCTGCCGTAGCGCACATGAACGGTGTGGCCGTTGTAGCGGGAAGCGAAGAGGGTGATGCCACCATCACAGCCACATTCGTCAACAACAACGGCGAGGAGGCAAAGGTAGAGTTCAACGTATCCGTCAGAATGTTCTCACTAGACGAGGGCGCTTTCAATCCATCGCTCATCAACACCGGTACAATGACTATCAGAACAAATGGCGTGGGCGACTTCAAGAGTTCGAAAGGCGGTATGGGTGGCTGGAACTACAGCAACGGCATCGATCTCTCGGCCTACGACTCACTCGTCATCGACCTCTCAATGGCTTCACTTGCCAAACCCGAGCTTCGCATCTTCGACACCAACACCCTCAAGTCAACATCCTATTTTGCCACACTCATTGGCAATCACGTAGCCGTTGACCTGCACCACATGACCGATGCCGAAGGCCGCACCATCGACCCCAGCCACATCTACTATGTGGGCATTGCTCCCACCAGCACGGGCAGTTCATCAAGCATCATCAAGATATCGAACATCTATCTTGTCAAGGGCACAACAGCCATCAAACCCACATGGCTCGAGCAACCCTCACATTCATCGTGGTATGACCTCACGGGACGCAAAGTCAGCATGCCTACTCATGGCATCTACATCAAGGACGGCAAGAAGGTGATAAAGAGATAGTAACACTCTCTCACCCACAATCGAGTAGGAGGAAAACGAAGTGGTTTTCTTCCTACTTTCGTTTTCCGACCTCTCACACCACCGTACATGCGGTTCCGCATACTGCGTTCCTATTTTTGGTTTCCATTCGAGGTACGAGTCAAGCATGTTGACATAGCCTGCCTTTTTCAGCTTCACATTAGTGATTGCACGAGCTAAAATATAGCTGTCAGCTATATGCCAATAACCTTGTCGAGTGTTGCCCCACATGTAGGCGTAGTATTTGTCTATGCCACATTTGATAAGGTTTGCCACTTTTGTCTTTGGCTTCTTCCTGGATTTCCATATACACATGCGTATTCTACGTCTCAACCATTCGTCGGTTTGTTCACAAAGACGTTTCATATTGGCGAGATGATAGTACCCTACCCACCCTCGTATGTACTCTTTGAGCTTCTGCTTTCTCTTCTCGTATCCCCATCCGTTGCTCCGACTTGTCAGTTCCTTTAGCCTTGACTTCATCTTTGCCTTGGATTTCGGGTGTACGGTGAGTTGGCATTTGCCTTTGTGTACATAAAAGGAGTAGCCAAGGTATTTCCGCTATTAGGGCTCACTCGGGACTTAAACCCGTTAGACAATGCTCATGCCGAGCATACAATAAAAGGACTTGATTGCGAGATCAAGTCCTTATTTGTAGCGCCTACGGGAATCGAACCCGTGTTCCATGCGTGAGAGGCATGTGTCCTAGCCGCTAGACGAAAGCGCCATGTGTTCTTGTTTATACTCTGTGAACAGAAGAGTTTGCTGGTAGCGCCTACGGGAATCGAACCCGTGTTCCATGCGTGAGAGGCATGTGTCCTAGCCGCTAGACGAAAGCGCCATGTGCATCTGAGAGCATTTAGCGGAAGCTGGGGGATTCGAACCCCCGGTACGGTAACCCGTACGTCAGTTTAGCAAACTGGTGGTTTCAGCCACTCACCCAAACTTCCTTGTTTCACACTAAATAACTGCTTTGTAGCAGGCATTTCTCTCAAATGCGGTGCAAAGGTAGATGTTTTTTTTCAATCATGCAAATGTTTTCATGATTTTTTTATAACTTTGTGCAAAATTTAATCAAAAACATGTTGAAACAACAAATTCCAGCCAAAAACGCAAGTGCAAAGAGTACGGAAGAAGTGCTCAAAGGGATGTATGCAGAATGGATGCCAAAGGGCGTAAGATTGATAGAAATTCCCGATGTGACGGACCAAAGGGGTTCGCTATGCTTCATGGAAGGCGACAATCACATTCCTTTCCGCATCGAGCGTGTCTTCTTCTTATACAACATACCCGAAGGTGCACAAAGAGGCGACCATTCACACAGCACTTGTGCAGAAGTAGTATTTGCCGTGCATGGTGCATTCACGATGAAGGTGGACGACGGCGAGCGAAGCATATCTATACGCATAGACCGTCCCAACGTGGGCATACTCATCCCGGCAGGCATATGGTGCCAGTTGCTGAACTTCGAGCAAGACACCGTCTGTGCCGTAGTGGCTTCTGAAAGATTTGATGCAACAGGCTATACGTATTCTTACGACGAATACATCAAGAACACACGACTAAACGACTAATACCCCAAACAACTAAACGACTAATACCCTAAACGACTAATACCCCAAACGACTAAACGACTAATCAGCACACAAACATAGAAAGAGTTTTCAGCAGTTCGGGTATGTCGATGGGCTTAGCCAGATGACCATCCATACCAGCACGCATAGCGGCTCGGCGATCCTCCTCAAAGGCATTGGCCGTCATGGCAATAATAGGAATGCGGGCCTTCTTGGCATCCAGCATAGAGCGAATGTTGCGAGTAGCATCGTAACCATTCATGACAGGCATCTGAATGTCCATCAACACCACGTCATAGTATCCGAAAGGCATTCTGTCCACCATCTCGACTGCCGCCTTACCATTCTCGGCACGTTCTAGCACAAATCCCGCCTCTGTCAGTATCTCGGTAGCAATCTCGGCGTTCAGGTCGTTATCTTCGGCCAGAAGAATGCGTTTACCATCGAACAGTCCAGGAGCCAATTCCACATCGTCATGCTCAACAAGATCCTCTCTTGAAGCAATAGGATGATCAATGGTCACGATGAACGTCGTGCCCTCACCCTTCTTGCTCTTCACCTCGATGCGTCCACCCATCATCTCGACAAGGCGCTTCACTATAGACATTCCCAGTCCTGTTCCCTCTATCTTACCCTCAGTAGAGTTCTGCTCACGAGAAAACTCATCAAACAGATGAGGCAGGAAATCCTCTGACATGCCCATACCCGAATCACTAATAGTGGTACGGTAACGGGCATAACCATATCTTCCCGACTCAATCTCCTCAATACGCATATTGACTAAACCACCGCTCTCGGTGTACTTATAGGCATTAGAAAGGATATTGATGAATACCTCGCGAAGCTTCAGTTGGTCGCAGAAGACATAAGGATTCCATACGTTGACAGAATGTATAAAGGTGATGTGCTTCTGCTCCATCATCTCGACGAAGATGGAACTGATGGAGTTACTTAACTGCATGGCACTCCATGCCGTCTCGACCACCTCGATCGTACCCTTTTCGATACGTGCCATCTCAAGCACGTTATTGATAATAGACAAAAGGATGGAGCTCGACTGCTCGATCTTCTCCAGATAGTCGGCACGTCTCACCGGGTCGTCCTGATGCTTTTCGAGCAAGTCTCTGAAGCCGATGATTGCATTCATAGGCGTACGTATGTCATGACTCATACTGAAGAGGAACGACGTCTTGGCAGCACTGGCAGCCTCAGCCTCTTCGCGTGCGCGCTCCAATTCCTGTCGGTAGCTCTTCTCCTTCAGCACCGTCTCGGTCACCGTGCTATGATATCCCGAGATGATGAAACCACCGTCGTCCAACTTCTGAGCCGTACCGCCACTGCGCACATAGATTGCGCCCTGAGTGGGATGATTCCACTTATATGTACTCTCGGCAAAACGCCCTGCCATCATCGTGCGGGTACCCTCGGCCACCTTTATGAGAGACGATTCGACAAGATGTTCGTACCAGAAATCGTACAACTGCTCTTCGTCCATCTTGCAGTCGGGCACGCCTAGCAGCATCAGCATCGTATCATCGCACTTCATACGCGAATGCATCCCCTTCTTCATATAGATGTGCCACACTCCTACTCCAGCTCTGCGCATGATGCTGCTATAGTCCTGCTGCGTATTCTTCTCCTCCAGCAGCTGTTCGTTAAGCTCAGATATCTGGACCATCCTCTTTTTCAGGTCCTCCTCGAAAACATAGATATGAAGAATGAGCGAACCGAGCATCAATCCTACTGAATAAAGAGGCAGCAAGGGAAAGAAATACTGCAGGACAAGACTCAGCGTCATGGCCAGCGAGAAGAGGCAGATGACATGCCGACGGGCCTTGCGACTTCCGATTTCGAACGATGCAACAACCGTCACAACCGAAATAGTCATGAAGAGCAGCACCTGTATGACAAGGGCTATATAGCGAACCAAATAGGCATGATACTCCCCACCCTCGTCAAAGCCGAAGAAGATAGGCCAGAAATGATTTATTGTCAGAGCCACACATTCTGCCACAAAGAAGAAAAAGCCAAAAGAATTCAACGCCAGAGCCGACTTATTCTTCAATTCAAGAAAAGCAATGATGTAACGGCAGCAGCACACCACCGACATGGCCATAAAGACATAATAAAGCACCGTGATGCCATACAAGATGCCTGTATAGTTCAGTTCGCTGAGAACACCCCAGGCAGCATCGGAGAGATAATACAGAAACACCGAAAAAGCATACAGCTGATAGCAGCGCTCTTCCTTCGACACTGCGCTTTTCGTAACGATGCCTTTATTTATAATGATGTGTACCGCCAAAGCCAGAAAGCCTATGACAGAATACAGAATGCCATTCATGCTGATTAGAATTACAGAAACATTTACGTGACAAATTTAGTAAAAGAAAAGTCAAAAAACAAGAAAAAAGCAGAAAAAAATGCACAATCAGTACATACAATGCTCATTATCAGCAAATCGCACACATAATGCAGAACATAAATATGATCAATGCAGGTCTGCCCACAGCCACAGCACCTTCAACCTATCGTGAAAAGATAATCCTTTGGCAAAAGCAAAACTAAGCGGCATGTGGTGTCTTGGCACGATACGTTTCTTCGTGCCCGAGGTGCGGTGAAACATAATCTCGCCGTTCCGTGCCCGCAGGTATATCTCGTGGTTCTCAGCCGCCTCGGGCAGAGTAAGCAGCTTACTGTACGCCTCCACATAGTCCATCCATCCACGTTGGTCGGGACAGTGCGAGATGCTGCCCGAGCGGTCGCAGTAATAATACATTCCGCATGGCACCTGACGGATGCTGCCCGCCTTGCGTATGACGAGGGGGATGGTGAAAATATCCTCGAAATGCCTACCTACAGGAAAGCTTATATCATGCCACAGTTCACGTCTGAACAGCTTGTTACACGCATAGCAATGCAAGTGTCCGCCATTGTTCAGCCACTCTCCGAAGTCAATCACCCTGTCGGTGAAAGTAAGCAGCTGAGGATGCTGGCTCAGATGTTTCTGCATGATGGGATACTCTATTACCTTCTCATCACCCACCATGTTCATAATCTGGCCGAATGTGCCCGGTGCCACAAAGTCATCACTGTCCACAAACGTCACCCATTCTCCCCTGGCCTCGGCAAGACCCGTATTGCGCGAGGCACTGAGTCCGCGGTTCACGCCATGGTTGACAAGGCGGAACTGGGGGTGATCCTGGCACCATTCCGAGCAGATACCCATCGAGTTATCTCTCGAAGCATCGTTGACAAGAATCACCTCGTAGTCCTCCAGCCCTTGTTCTGAAAGGCTCTGGAGGCAATGACGCAGATACTGCACAACATTGTATATAGGAACGATAATACTGAGCATGTTTATTTAAAGGGGAGTAAAAAGGGAGTAAAAGGGGAGTAAAAAGGGAGTAAAAGGGACGATAGGGAAGGGATTTTAAAGGAAGTTATAGAGAAGTTATAGAGAAGTTATAGAGAAGTTATAGGGACGATACATTTATATTTTTGCGTTGTCTGCTTGCCTTTACTTTATCTAAAGGGTAGGTGCTCTAACAGGGCGGAGAGGGTCTTTCTGTGGTAGTCAACCTTACTATTCTATGCCACAGCACCACCATCCACGGTCGCCAACTCAGCAGACGAATCCAGCCATATCGGTTGATGCCCTTGCAGCTGGGTAGAGGATAGAGGTTGAGAGAACTCGGCACCGTCAGCTTCTGCCGTACGAACGACGACGAATAGGCGTCACGTATAAGATTGACCACCACACACATAGCCATTACATGTATCCTGCGGTCCAATGCCCGCACCACAAGACTGTCAATCCCATGCCTGTCAGTCAATTCTTCGAGCAGTCCCTGCATACGCCTTATCACACCCAGTAAGTCATCGAAACGCTTGTTCAGGTGAGCCTTGTCGCGCGACTTAGTTATCGACCCCGGAGTAGCATTATACCGGTATGCCACGATGGTAGTCATGATGATACGGTGAATGCCAAGAAACATACGCGTCACGAACTCCTCATCCTCGTGATAGATACCCGGAGTGAAACCGAGATTATCAAGCACATCGCGCCGTATGACGTAAGCCCATGCACAAGGCACAATGTCGTACCGGCACATGAAGTCAGCAGCCTCACCGTCAAAATAAGGAGTCTCGGTAGACTTATACCTAAGCCCCACGGCATCAGGCCGTTCGTTCATTGCCAAGGCAATTACTTTGGCATATTCGGAGGGAATGAGTTCATCGTCGGCATCCAGAAAAGCCACATACTCTCCCCTAGCCCATTGCAACGCCGCATTGCGCGCCAGCGAAGGTCCCTGGTTCGTCTGCCTGAAAGCATGCAGATGCACGTCATTCCTGGCAGCCACCCAATCACACACCTTCGCCTCGCTGCTGCCATCATCCACGATCCATGCCTCCCATTCGCAAAGCGAATTGAGAAAGAGCAGTGAGTCCAAAGCCCTGTCCAACTGTTGCCTTGACTCACGATAGCATGGTATGATGAATGATACGAACATGAGGTTTTTTAATAAGTGAAAAGTGACCTTTCACAGACGTGTGAAAGGAGTGAAAAATACCTAATACTGATAATTGATTAATACGTTGGATGATGCTCGCATTGCACAGCCGATTAAAAGTATTAAAAAGATTAAGTAATATTCACTTTTCTCTATTTTATTACCCTTTAAACAAACTCTAGACATTAAACTCGTTGACGGCTGTCACGATTCTCATTGCCTGCTCCTCGGTCAGTACCGGCGAGAGGGGCAGTGACAGCAGCTCTTTGGCCATGCGCTCGGTCAGTGGCAACGTCTCGCCGTTCTGTTCGGCCAGCGCAGCCTGCTTATGAGGCGGAACGGGATAGTGTATCAGCGTCTCAATGCCTTTACTCCGCAGATACTGCTGCAGTTCGTCGCGATGGGCACAACGAATGGCAAAGATATGAAATACATGATGCTCCTCGTATTTTGGCATTGTGGGCAGCACCACCAGCGGGTTCTGAATCTTCTCCATATACAACTTTGCCAACTTACGCCTGTAGGCATTGTCGGCATCAAGCCTCGGCAGTTTAACGTTCAGCACAGCCGCCTGCAGTTCATCCAGTCGGCTGTTCATGCCATGCATCTCATGCACATACTTCACGCTGCTACCATAGTTGGCCATCATCCTTATGGCCTGCGCCAACGCATCATCGTTGGTCGTCACACAACCACCGTCGCCCAGTGCACCCAGGTTCTTGCCGGGATAGAACGAGAAGGCAGCTGCATGTCCCAGACTGCCCGCACGCTTGTCCAGGAACATCGCACCATGTGCCTGTGCAGCATCCTCCACGATGATTATGTCGGGACGATCGGCTATGGCTTCGCGAATGCGAGGCATATCACACGTACGGCCATACAGATGAACAGGCAGAACGACACGAGTGCGAGGTGTGAGAAGCGGACGAATCAGGTCGGGGTTGATGAGGAATGTAGACTGCAACGGTTCGCACAGCACCGGGCGCAATCCCGCCTCCTTAATGGCCAGGATGGTGGCAATGAACGTGTTGGCAGGCACTATGACCTCGTCATCCTGCTGCCATCCCAACATATTGCGATAGGCACGCAGGATGAGCGTCAAAGCCTCCAGTCCGTTGGCCACACCGATACAGTGCTTCGTGCCGCAATACTCGGCAAAATGCTTTTCGAACAGCTCCACCTGTCCACCCATCAGATAACGGCCACTCATCACCACATCCTCCACGGCCTCGGCCAGTGCAGGCTGGAAAGTATCGTTCAGCACCTTCAGCGGCAGATAGGCAATGCCCTTCTCGCGTTCGGCATCAACGGTGGGCAGCATCGCATTCAGTTTGCCCTTCTCCAGCCTCACCTCATAGGCATCATAGCACACAGCCCTGCCTCCGAAACCCTCTTTCTGGAATATCAGTCCCTCGTTCAGGTAGTTGCCGCCATCCTCGGTCGACACGCCAAAGTCGACATACGGCATCGACTTGTAACGCTCGTTGATGAGGTGCCTGAACAGCAAGTCCAGCGCACCCAGTTCGCGCCCCTCTTCGCCAGCCGCTATATATTGTATGTGTGCCACCTTGCGTGTCACGAACACCACCACGCCGGCAATGACACGGCCCTCCCGACGAGCCAGCCACAGCTTTATCTCGCGCGGGAAACGCTGCATCAGCAGCTTCATCTCGTCGATGGTGTGTACGGGGGTTGTCTGGTGGTGACGCTCCAGCACATGTGTCAGGATATGCCAGAAGTCCTCCAGCGCCTCCCACTCACCTTCCACCATACGGTCTACATACACACCGTTCTCTACAGCCTTCCTGGCCTGTCGCATACGCAGCGTGCGCATCTTCAGCGGATTGGATGTACACACCACCGTGCTCACCTGCCTCTGCTTCAGTCTTGCTCCGGCACGATACAAGGCATACAGCTCCTCGCCGTTAGGCTGCGAACTGTACATGGAGGGCACAGGCTTGACAAACACCGACCGAGCCATGAACATACGGTCGTAATACAGCAGAATGGCCTGCATCAGTGCCAGCACCTCGTGCTGCGTCACATCCTCGGCCACCACGATGCCGCCATACGTCAGTCCCTGGTGCGAGTACACCTTTCGCTGCGCCTCCACCCAGTTGGCCGGGAATACAGCCTTCAGGCCTTCCAGTCCCAGTCCGCCGCCTTCTTTCTCCTCCTCTGTCAGATCCACACCGTCGTAGACCAGCAGCGAGCAGTCCACAAAGCGGTCGCTGTGATAGTCCATAAAACCGCGTTCAAAGAGGAACGTACCATTCTTGCTACGTCTGACAAACTGGTCCCACACCTCTCGGTGGTTTATGGAATAAGGTATTATTGTCATAATAAAAACATCTCCTTTTTACTCATCACCCACACTACTTCACCGTGAAGTCCAGCTTCTTCAGTTCGCTCAGCTTCGAGCTGTTGCCATACAGCAACTGGAACTTGCCCGGACGCACGTTCACGGCATTGCTCTCAGCATCAAACCACTCAAAGCTCTTGGCCGTAAGGCGTATGGTGGCCATGCCTGTGCTGGCAGCCGGTACAGCCACACGCTCGAAGCCGCGCAGCTGCATGACGGGACCGTCAGCATCTTCCAGGTTCTTCACATATACCTGTACCACCTCGCTGCCCTCGCGCTGACCCACATTCTTTATCGGAACCGTGAGGGTGACCACATCATCGCTACCAGACCTTAGGGTATTGGCCGAGAGCGTGGCATCTCCAACCTCGAACCGTGTGTATGACAGACCATATCCGAACGGGAAGAGAGGCTCGTCGTTACGCATATATCGGTAGGTGCGGCCCTCCATGCTATAGTCCTCGAAATCGGGCAACTGTGCACTGTTCTTGTAGAACGTGATGGGCAGCTTGCCACTAGGGTTCACCTTGCCGAAGAGCACCTCGGCTACAGCCTGTCCACCCATCATGCCGGGATACCAAGCCTGCAGGATGGCATCGCACGTCTCGCTCTCGGGCTCATAGGCAATAGCCGATCCCGACATGCTGACGAAGATGACCTTCTTGCCAGCCTCGTGAAGTGCCTTGAGCAGACCACGCTGCACGGCGGGCAGTTCGATGTGGGTACGATCGCCGCCACGGAAACCGTCGATGTCGACAGGCATCTCCTCGCCTTCCAGCGAAGCAGCAATACCACCCACATATACCACCTTGTCATAGCCCCTCAGCTCGTCGACAATCTGCTGATAGTCAATGATGCTCTCGATGCCCACGTTGACCTTGATGCTGGCACCGTATGTGGTGATGTGCGAGAAGCGGATCTCGATGTTATACTCCTTGCCAGCCTCCACCTGTATAGGGGTACGAGTGGGGGTAACGCGCCATGTCGAATACTTCTGCTTCACCTCGCCATTCACCAGCACCTCGAAGTTGCTTACCGACTCCACATTCACTACCACTTCGCCACTCTGCTTGGGTTTCAGTACCGTCTGATAGACGGCGCTGAAGTCGGTCAGATTCAAGCCCGGAGCAAACTGATAGTTGCCCGCAGTAGTCTTGCTGAAGGGTGCCGTATAGTACTGTGTCGTCACCGGCTTTCCCTCCATCTTCGTATTGTTCCAAAACGTACCCTTGATGCCCGACTTGCCATCAAACGACAGCTGGTCGAAGATGGGCGTCACGATGCGGTTGTCCGTCAGGTCGCATGCCTTCATGTACTTCACCTTCTTGTCTATCTTCTTTATGCCATCCAGCACGGTGATGGTTGTGGTGGGCGTACCGTTGTAGTTACCCCACATCAAGGGCTTGTCGTCGGCATTAGGCCCTATCACAGCCACCTTCTCCGAAGCCTTCAAGGGCAATATGTCACCACGGTTCTGCAGCAACGTCATTGACTGACGAGCCATGTCCAGGGCCAGCTGCAGGTGTTCCTTGCTCTCCAGCACTGAACTGGGAATCTTGCTCCACTCGCACAGCGAGGCATCGTCCATCTCGCCCAGGTCGAAGCGGCCCTCAAGCAGACGAATGACATGCTTGTCCACCTCTTTCTCGGTAATGAAATCACGCTTCACGGCATCAGGCAACTTCCTGTAGTCATAGTTGTAGCCGCACTCCACATCGGTACCCGCCAGAGCAGCACGGGCAGCCGAGTGAACGGCATCGCTGGCCGTCTTATGGCTGGAATGGATGTCGGTGACAGCTCCGCAATCGCTCACCACAAGATACTCGAAGCCCCACTCGTCGCGCAGAATCTGTTGCAGCAGACGCTGACTAGAGCAGCAAGGCTCATCATCCAAGCGCTGATAAGCACACATCACCTCGCGCACCTTAGCATCCTGCACAAGTGCTTTGAAGGCTGGAAGATAGGTCTCATGCATGTCGCGCGCACTCACATTGGTGAGGTTGGCTGTATGTCGGCTCCACTCCGGACCGCTATGCACGGCATAATGCTTGGCACAAGCCCACGTCTTGCGATAATTGGCATCCTCGGGACCCTGCAGTCCACGCACCACCGAGCATCCCATCACACTGGTCAGATAAGGATCCTCGCCATACGTCTCCTGTCCGCGTCCCCATCTGGGATCACGGAAGATGTTCACATTCGGTGTCCAGTAGCTCAGGGCATGAAAGCGAGTCACCTCCCCACCCTGTCGCTGCAGCTCGTTCCACTTGGCACGAGCCTCGTCGCTGACGGCATCAAAGACGCTATACACCATCTGCGGATTGAACGAAGCCGCCATGCCGATAGGTTCAGGGAAGTTTGTCACGTTGCCCATATTGGCCACGCCGTGCAAAGCTTCGCTCCACCACTGGAAACGCTTGATGCCCAGTCGCGGTATGGCAGGCGAGTCATCCAGCATGAGCTGTGCCTTCTCCTCCAGCGTGAGACGGCTGCACAGATCTACGGCACGTTCGTGAGCCGACAGATTCGGATTCTGGTAGGGATACTGCTGTGCTTCAGCTGTGCAAAGCATCATCAAACCCGACACCAACAACGCTATTCTCTTTTTCATAATATCGCAGATTTAAATAAAAATTTCACACTACAAAGATAATACAATTTATTCATTTCTCCAAAGAAAAGAAGAAGATTTTTGGTATATATTTCAAATTGCGTGGTTTTCCAACCATACAGTCCATCCCGTCTCACCGATTCCTCATTGCTCCCCTCAACAGCCATCCGCAATATCACTCTTATGGGTTGGTGAGTCTGTCGAACCATCGCCATCGCAGCGAAGCGTACAGTCATCGCAGCGAAGCGTCCTCGATGGCAAAAAAACTAGGTTCTTCAGTGCAGTTTGGCAGTACTCCTGCATCTATCAAACCATATAAGAGACATTCAGTTTCATCAATGGCAAGATAAGAATAATCCATAATTCATTAAAGTTTAATTGGTTACAATGGTTTGCGAGGTATTTGTTCTGGTTTTCAGGGAACTTTTCAGGGAATTTTTAAAAAGGAAGTTCCCTTTGTATAATATTGAAAATCTGCACTTTATGTCGGCTTAGGGATTTTATTCCATTTTTTTGTTTAAAACTTTTCTATGTGCGCACGTGTAAAGAGTTTTAAGAAAAAAAGTGGTAAAAGTTCCCTGAAGCAACATATCTATTTGATATTATGTAAGTTGTGAAGGGGTTTTTTGATTAAAAGTTCCCTAAAAAGTTCCCTGAACATCCAAAACTTCCCTATCTGGCACAAAAACCACACGGAGGTTAATGGATGAAATTAGGATGCACTGCTCATCCTGCTAGAGGAGGCACTTAAGTATGCGGATCATGGGGTCAGCCCCCCCCCTGATTCATTGTGCCATTATGATTTCGACTCCATGAATATAAGGCTTGTCATCGATGCCAGGCAAGGCTTCTGCGTCGATAAGTCCGTCCAGCGCACAAGCAATATCATCAATCAGTAGTTCAGAATATTCCATATTATATTAATTTTCAGTTATATAGAACCCAATTTCTCATATACACTGCTGATAATAGGGCATTTTTTAGGGCATTATTTGTTTCGTTTCAATCGTTACATATATCTGATTATTAGAAATTTAGAAAGGTGCGTGATTTTTTTCCGTTTTTTTCTCAAAACTCTTTTATACACGTACGCGCCTGTATGGAGTTTTAATAGAATAAATGCACTTTTTTCTCTATAGCGTTGTATTGGATTGATATTTAACTCGTTATGAAGATTATAAATATTTAATATCTGCCCTAAAAAATGCCCTACGTTATATTAACTGCCCTATCTTGAACATATTCCACATGGATGTCTGCCTATATGTTCGGCATACTCTAGGCTGACAAACTCGATTCTTACACAAAGGGGTCTAACACCCTTATGCAGGTATTTCCTCGTAAAGCTGCTGCTCGTCATGGTCATATCTTTGTTTACGGCCACAAATTTACAAAAATAATACAACACGAGCAAATTTTTAGAAAAAAAAGCCCCCTCTAACTCCCCCCGAAGGGGGAGAACCCATATCCGCTGAAGACCTCCTCTAACTCCCCGAGGGGAATAAGGCTCTTCCCCCGCCCTAAAAGACCCTTCCCCCGCATCCCCTTAAAGGGGAGGAGCTGCATTGCAGCGAGGGGGCAAAGTGTCTAGGGCACTATGAATCATGGGTGTATTCCACCTGATATACATATGTAAATATATATTACTATAAATAACAAGTAATGTTATAGTCATTACATAAGGTCGTAAAGGCTAAAAGGCGGGCTTTCTAGTCTGTGATGGTGTGTGGCGGCGAGTTGGACAGGTGTTGTTGTACATGCGCTCAGGATGCCCGCAAATGGCCATAGAGAAGCAGTGCAGCACACGCCTGGAGCGCAGAGTGCGTTCGCAGCAAACGTAATGCTGCGATCGCAGCGGATGACGGCGGCGATCGCAGCGAGTGTTTTCAGAGGGCTATTCGCAGCCCAATTCCCTCAAAATGTAGTGTACTGCCAGTGGAGGGAGCTTCTTGGCAGTGGGCTTGATACCCATGGCAGTGAGTTCATCACG
>JAGHUS010000044.1 GCA_018064685.1 Bacteroidales bacterium
TGGCAGAACATCATTGCTAAGAATGAAGCAGACAAGATCAAGATCTTCGGCACGGACGGACAGTTGACCACAAGACTCAACAAATCCTACTCTGTGGCTGGCACCAGCATTGAATACAACGAGGGTGCCAATGCCTACTACAACACAGCTTCTTGGGATCCCGGACTCTCAACCGGTTTCAACATTGGTGTGGGTGCAGGAACTCAGGCTAAATACAAGAAGGATGAAAATAATGACAACGGAGCTACCAATGACAACCAGAACACTCAGGATGATCAGGATGACAATGGTACTTCCGACGAAGAGGAGGATGAGGAGCTGCAGTGGAAAGACAATCCTTTGTACGAAGAGAAGAAGGAAGACGGAGAGGGTGAATGGCATGAGAATCCCCTCTACGACGGCAAGAAGGAGAACGAGGCCAAGGCACAGCGTTTTGCTCGACGTCGTGCAGGCGAAAATAACGGTTCAGGTACGAGTGGTTCTGGCGGCTCAGGTAACACTGGCGGTTCGGGCAACACTGGTGGTTCTAGCAACACCGGTGGCTCCAGCAACAATAACACCAACACTTCGGGCAGCGGCACGAGCGGTAACTCGGGCAAGAGTACCAATTCATCCTTCAAGCTGGGCGGTTGGCAGATTTCACTCAACTTAGGTTACACCTTCGACAAGGGCACATCGTCCGAATTCAATTACAGCCAGGTGAACAGTACCGGATATGGCTATTACATCAACACCAACGACAACGGCTACATGACCGTCAACGTCTATAACGAGGAGGTGGTATCAGCCGAAGACCTTGGCATCAAGAACAGCAACTTGTCGTTCATCCAGGATGACGCAACAGGTTTTGGTCACGAAGATACGAAGGTAAAGGCTCATAACTTCGTGTTCCGTGCCATGGGTGGTGCGGGTCGCAACCCCTGGTACGAGCCAGACTCTACACTCTACTACACCGAGAACAACCAGTCTCTGCCTCTCGGCAATCGTTTGCTCAAGATTGACAACCCACGCATCTATGTGGATCGTGCCGTAGTGAACAACATGCCCGAGGACGAGAAGGCTGTCTTCCAGTTGCGACTGACCAACGAGACGGAGATTAATCCCGGTTCGCAGCATCTCAATCCTTCGGTCTTCACCCTCAAGGTGGACGATGAGTCGAACCCCAACGGCGCGAAGATCATGATGGACGGCGCACCGCTGACCATCGGCAAGACCTTCGAACTGGCTCCCGGCAACTCCATCGTGAAGACCATCGAGGTGGAGCGCGGTCTGAACTACGACTTCGAGAATATCAAGCTTGTCTTTGCCGATCAAGCCGACTGCCTGCAGGACGTGGCAAACATCAGCGTGCACTATCTGCCCGTGGCAAGTCCCATCAACATTGCCACTCCCGAGGATAAGTGGACAATGAACACACTCTCGGCTTCGGACAAGGATGGCAAATACTACATCCCCGTGACCCTGGATGGATTCAACGTGAACAGCGAGGGCTTCCACCACATCGAACTGCAGTACAAGAAACTGACCGAGGGTGAAAGCCAGTGGACGAAGGTGTGCGGATACTACACCGACGAGAAGCTCATGGCCGAGGCTACGGGCGACAACTACCTGATCCCCTCTTCAGGCAAGATCAACGACATCCCGTTCTATGGCGAGAAGGATCCCGTGGAGATGACGTACAACCTTCGTGCTGTGGCATTCCGCAAACTGGGAACTGGCTTCGTGACACGTATCTCAAATGTACTCACGGGTACGAAGGACACACGCAATCCTCGCGTATTCGGTCAGCCCAAGCCCGCCAACGGCATCCTGACCTATGCCGATGTCATCAGCATTCCCTTCAACGAACCCATCGCCTACAACTATCTCGACGAGACAGCCAACTTCCAGGTGACGGGCTACTACAACGACGATGAGAATCCCTACGCTACGGCTCTCTACTTCGATGCTTCGAACGATGTTCCTCAGACACAGGTAACCCGCAATCTGACGGGTATGGACTTCACCGTCGACGCTATGGTTCGACTGGCAGGAACTGGCGAGAGCGAGATCTTCGCTATCTCGGCTGGCAACGAGGCTGACAAGCAGGGCGCTCAGTACATGAAGTTCTCTGTCACTCCCAACGCGCTGCGCTTCCAGACCAACGGTTACACCTATACGTCGAAGTCGCTCAGCAAATGGGATCTCACATCAGGTCTGAACCGACTGGCCATGACCTTCACTCAGCCCGACAGCGAGCACACACCTTCAGGACAGCCTCAGGTGAAGTTCTATGTCAACGGTGAACACGTAGATCTGCTCAGCATCCTTGCAGGCAAGGAAGAGGTGAAGAACACCACCGATCCCACTTACTTTGTGGATTGCGATGCAATGGGTAAGGTAAGCGTAGGTAACCAGATGAAGGGTAGCATCACCGACGTTCGTCTCTGGACACGCGCACTGCCCAGTTACGAGGTGACACAGAAGCGCAACCAGCGTCTCAGCACCAACGAGCCTGGCCTCATCGCTCATTGGACGATGAACGAGGGTACGGGCAACGTGGCATACGACGAGGTGAACGGTGCCGACCTCTACTTCACACGCCAGTCATGGCAGAGCACCACAAAGCAGTATGCGCTTCACCTCGACGGCGAGGCATTCAAGCTGCGCAATGTGGACGATGTGGCTCGCTTCAATTCATATGACTATACCCTGTCGCTCTGGGCTCAGGCCGACAAATTGGATGCTGACTCTGTGACCATCTTCCGCACCGGTGAAGAGGCAGGCGGCAACGAGTTCCTGCGTCTGGGCACGCAGAACGGCAACCTCGTGTTGGATACTCGCAACGCTGAGGTGGGACGCCACCTGCACACCATCGCCTCTGCCGACAACTTCAAGGATGGCAAGTGGCACAACATCATCGTAGTGGCCAACAAGTCGCAGAATGCCGGCGCACTGTACTTCGACGGTGCACTGACCAAGACGCTCTCGGCCGACGAACTGGCAGGAACAGCCTCCAGCAACGTCATCCTGGGCGACGCGAAGTTCCACGGTCGATTGGATAACATCACGCTGTGGGATCACGCATTCCCCGCCAACAGCATCTCAACGCTGAGCAAGCGCACGGCTTCGGGCCACGAGATGGGACTGCTGTTGAACATGCCTTTCGAGCAGACCACTGCTAACAGTCAGGGTACGCTGGAGACTTCGTTCTCGGCCATGAATATGATCTACAAACCTCTGGAGCAGGGCGGATATGCAGCCTTCGACAGCCTGTTCGAGGCTTCGGCCATGACAGACAAGGCCTTGATGACGCGCATTGCCGACAGCAACAACTTCTGTCCGCTGGAGCCCACTACAGGGCTGCGCAACCTGGGCTTCACATGGACGGCTACGAACAATGAACTGCAGATTAACCTGCTGGCCAAGGACAGCAAGATTAACCATCAGAACGTGAACATCGTGGTGCGCGGCGTGGAGGACCTCTCGGGCAACCCAATGCTCAGTCCGCAGCGCATACAACTCTATGTGGACAAGAACGTGCTGAAGTGGGACGAGAAGAAGCTGCGTCTGGACTTGCCCTACGGCGAGGGTGCAAGCGTGACCACGAAGTTCAACAACGTGAGCGGTCGCGAGATCAACTATAACCTCACCGAATATGCTTCGTGGATGAAGACCGACAAGACGGCTGGTTACATCTCGCCCCTGAGCGAGGAGGATGTCACCCTCACCATCGATGGCAACCTGGCTCCCGGCGACTACACCACGGCTCTCTATCTGAAGGACGACAACGAGCTGATCAGCCAGCTGCCCATCACCATCCACGTCAGCAGCAACGAACCTGCATGGGCTGTCACTACCGATCCGAACTATAAGTTCCAGATGAACGTCATGGGTCAGGTTCACCTGAAGAACAGCATCGGCACCGACTACATCGACATGGACGAGAACGACGTGCTCTATGCCTTCAGCGACACGGTATGCGTGGGCAAGAGCCACATGGAGATAGGCGACAACGACTCGTACGTATACATGACCATCCGTGGCAAGGCTGAGATGAACGGCAGCGAGGATGCCATCATCTTCCGTCTGTGGAGTGCACGCACAGGTACCATCACCTATCTCACTCCCCACTACACCGATGCGGCTGGCAAGGAGATGAGCGAGATTCGCTTTACGAAGAACAGCATGGTGGGATCACACTCCGCACCGGTACGCTTCGCTCCTTCCGAGCTCATGGCTCAGCAACTCAGTCTGAAGAAGGGATGGAACTGGGTATCGCTCAACGTCAAGCCCAGCACTTCGAAGGGCGTCAACAGTCTCTTCGAGACCAACCAGGTATTTGCTGCCAACGACATCATCTGTACGTTTGCTTCGACGGGCTATGCCATGATGCAGACAAACGGAGAGTGGAGCGCTGCCCTGAAAGACCTGACCATTCAGCCTGGCAACGTATATCAGATCTACGCCAACGAGGATTGTACGCCCGTGGCTCACGGTGAGAGACTGACCGGCAACGACCGACGCATCAATATCCCCAACGCCAACGGATGGAACGATCTGGCTTATCTGCTGACCACCGACAAACCCATGCAGTTGGCTCTGGCCGACTATACAAACAAGGCTGCCAACGGAGCTGTGGTGATGGGACGCGGCGAGTTTGCGATGTTCGACGCTGGTAAGTGGTATGGTTCACTCAGCAACATGAAACCCGGACAGGGCTACTACCTCTTCCACGTAGGCAGCAGCGCCACCTCTATCCTCTATCCCGAAGACGACACTCACGCCAACCGTGCTCCACGCAAGGCTGCTCGTTCTGCAAAGACTGAAACGGCCGAGGGCGCAAGCAGCAAGCACCAGTATGGCATGCCTGTTGTGGCAACCTTCAGCGATGACGTTGAACTCGTGCAGGGCGATGAACTCGTGGCGATGGTTGGCGACGAAGTGGTGGGACGTGCCCAGATGCAGATGTTGGATGATGGTCGCAAACGCTTCTTCATCACTATCAGCAGCGAGGCATCGGCCAACCTGACATGGAACCACCAACGCGACGGCGAAACGATAGCCAGCACCCAGAGCAAGGTGGCTTATCGCCCCATGTCGGTAGTGGGTTCTATCAACCTGCCTCTGGTCATCGACTTCAACAACGAAGACAGCCAGACTGAGGTGCATTACTACACTACCGACGGTATACGTGTCGGCAAGAATGTACCTGGCCAGAAGCGCATCCTCGTGGGTGATAACGGAACTAAAATCATTAAATAGTGGAGAACAATGAGAAAGAACAGTTTGATACTATTTCTGAGCATCATGCTCCCCGCCGTCTTTGCTATGACGGCAGGGAGCTGCTCACAGGAAGTGATAAGCCCGTCGACCGTCGACACCATCTACAAGACCATCACGGTACACGACACCATCGTCAACACGAAGAAAGACACCGTCTACATCATTCAAAGAGACACTACAGGCACTGGCGACAAGCCGGGCGAAGGCGGTGGCGAGGAGGACAAGCCAGAGATCAGCGTGGGTGACACACCTCGTCCCACCTGGCAGATAGCCACCGGCATCAAGTTCTACCCTGCTGCCATGTATGTCATTTTGGACAACAATGGTGTGCCCGTCACATTGGAGAAAGGCGACCTCCTGGCTGCCTTCATCGACGGCACGTGCCATGGCGTGGTAGAAGCCGAGACGGGCAGCGATGGCTACACCCGATTCAGCCTGAAGGTGAATCTGTTCCAGGGCGAAGAGACACGCAACGACCTCAAAGTTGAATTACGCTACTACTCTATAAAATACAAGCGCATCTTTACCGCTCCGCTCATTCCCTTCGAGGAGGATGCCATCCTGGGCAAACTCTACGCAGGCTACCGCCCCACTCTATGGGCGTTCTAGGGGACCGCAAGGAGGAGCTATCAGAGAGAGAGAGGAGGTGCAAAATGTACCTCCTCTCTCTGCTTAGAAGACTTATTCAGAAATAATACGTCAGGGTTATCTGGTGGGTGTTGTTGTCGAACTTGCGCCCCATAAGGTCGCCTAGGGCTTTATCACCGATGAACTCTGCCGTACGCCCTACGCCCACATTATAGTTATAGCCGAACTGATAGTGGGTGAACAGACGGAAGGAGGCACCGACATTCCAGCTCAGCATGGTCTGGTCGAGCGAATAGTTGCCATCGAAGACACGCGTATTGCCCAGCGTAAGCGACAGCTGCGGACCTGTGTGCATGGAGAAGCTGACAATCTTGTCCGAACCGATAGTGTAGCGAAGATTAAGGGGACAGTCTACGTAGTTGAACTTCTCGGTCAACGTCGTGCCATCCTCCTGCGCCATCTTGGCCGTCTTGAGGTCGTAGAGCAGCGCCACGTCCATGCCCAGCCCCATGACGGGCAGCGAGAACTCGAAGGTAGGACCCAGGAAGAAGCCGCAACGGTTGTCGCCCGAGAAGACTCCCTTGTCAAGACTTACCTGCGAGACATTGATGCCGCCTCGCACGCCGAAGTAGCCTTTTGCCTGCACTGCCGTCCAGGTCAGCAGGAGCGTGCCCATAGCAAACAATAACCGGAGTTTCTTCATTAGGCATCATTTATGGCCTTACCATTCCCAGTGAGACGGGAATGCCGTCAGGGCTATCAAAGGTACCAATGGCATATTGCTTGCCATCCTGCTCCCAGAAGGAGGTAATGGTAAGGGAACCCGCCCCACTGGCATTCAGTTTGCCATTGTCCCAACGGGCGCTGAACACATCATCGAGTTCCTTCTCCTCATCGATACACTCGTTGGTGGTAAGGAAACGCGTGTTGTGACGCTTGATGGTGAAGGTAAGCTCGCTGGCAGAGCCGGCAATGATAATATTGGCCAGGGTATAGGCCTTGACACCATACTTGTTCTTGGGGTCTTGGAAGAAGAGTGCCTTCCAGCCACCTTGCACGTCGTCGAGCGTGGTGAGTGTGACGACGCCACGAGGCATGCCCTTGGTCTGTGCCTTGCCAATGTACCAACTGCTGAAATCGGCGTCGGTAGGTGACTGCTCGGTGCCCTTCATGGGCTCCAGTACGGGTTCCTCCACAACAGGTTCTGGCTCTGCTACGGGTGTAGCCTCAGACACAGCGACCTGCTCTGTGGCCACAGGCTGCTGTGCGTCGTCTGCAAGTTCAGCTTCGGCTATCTCGGCCTTTAGTTCGTCTTCCTTGTCATAGACAAAAAACCACATGGCACCACTGATACCTGCTAGCAGAACTACCGCCAACGGGATAAGAATAAACAAAAGAACTTTGCCTTTCTTCTTGGTCGGTTGAGGTTCTGGCTGAGTTGCAGGAGCCGATTCAGGTTCCACTTGTGGTGCAGGTTCCGACTGAGGTTCTGGCTGAGTTGCAGGTTCCGACTGAGATTCTGGCAGTGGTGTAGGTTCTGGTTCTGGCTGTGGAATCGGCTGAGGTGCTGGTTCAGCTTGTGGTGTAGGAACCGGCTGAGGCGTAGGTTGAGGCTCAATAGGTCCTGCCGGCGTTGACTGTGGAGCCGTAGGTTTGTTGTGCACCGTGGGTGTTCCGCAATTTCGGCAAAACATAGCTTTTAGTGGCACCTCAGCACCACAATTCTTGCAGTATGGCATAGCACTTACGTCTTTAGGGAGTGGAAGATTAATACTGAACAACCAAATAGTTGCTAACGCTCCAGAAGCGTTCTACATTTTCGATAACCAGACTGCAGGTACCGTCATTGTTATTCTGGATAGTATAGCTGTCGGCAGGGTTCTGCGTTAGCACCTTGGCCGACTTGGCAGGTATCTTTATCACCTTGTCCTGATGCACATTGAGCTTGCTAAAGTTGGCCTGATCGGCATCCTTGAGTTCGAGTTTAGACTTCTTGAGCAGGGAACCTCCAGTGAGAAGACCGAGGTTCTTGAGTTCCTTCTTGGTAGCCACGATGTAGTAGCCAGTGTTCATCTTGGCATTGGCATAGTCGAGCTGTTCCTGCTGTACACGGTTCTGGGTGGTGAGCACATCGACGTTCTGCCTCAAGGCGGAGTTCTGTCGTTCCAGTTCGGCTATGTTGAGGCTGTTGTTCTCTATCTTCTCGCGCAGTACAGCTATCTCGGCATCTTTGGCATCAATCTGAGCCTTCATCTGGGCTATCATGGTTTTCATCTTCAGACTGGCAGCATCGTTGTTATCCTTGATTTGCTGTTCCAGTTCGGCTATACGTTCGCGCTGTGCATTGAGCATGTTGCCATAGGCATCGACATTGGCCTTCATCTTGGCCATGTCGGTGGGCACACCCTCCTTGTCGGCTCCAACGATGAAGAGTCCATTGGCATTGATGACACTGTCCATTGACACATTCATCAGGTCGATGAAGGAGTTGGTGCTCTGCAACTGACTTTCCTGCATCTGCACGACATTGGTAAGCGAATCGATCTGTTCCTGCATCTTGGCCGATTGGCCACATGAACCTAGAAGAAGTAAGGATGCCGCTGCGGCGGCGATAGGTAGTCTTTTCATTGCTTTTATATTAACAGAGAGTTAAACAGAAATAATAGGGGACGAATGTCTTGCTCAAGAAAACAGGTTGGTTATCCAGTTCCAAATCTCGCCCTTGTGCTGGTAGAAGTAGTAGCCACCATAAGAGATGCCAGCCGAGATGGCCGCCCAGACGAAACGCATGCCAAGTTTTTTCGCGAACTTGGCAAACTTGGACTGCTTCTTCTTGCTCTTGCCCGACTGTGTCGACTGCTGCGAGGCCGACCTTACAGCCTGCACACCGGCAGACAGCACCGCCATGGCTGGTTGCATGCCTGGCATACCACCTGTTAGCGACTGGCCGATGGGCACGGTGAATTCTCCGGGACAAGAGGGAGCACGGAGTGTGTGGTGAAGCAGATTCTTCACCATCCTGACCGTTGCCTTACCACCGCAGTGCATACAGAAATTGTTCTCTGCCTTCAGCCGAGCGCCACACTTGCTACACACATGCACAGGCTCCTCAACGGCAGTGGCCTCCACAATGACGTCCTGTTGCTGCCGAGGCATCTGAGACGGCATCTGCTGGGCAGCCTGCTGACTGGGTTGTTGCGAAGGAGCGTCCTCGGTAGGAGCGTCCGGTTCGACAGCAGCGCCACAGGCATAACAGAACTTGTCGTCGGGTGCTAATTCCGCACCACACATAATACAATATGGCATAACAGGATTTACGTTTTTTTGCGGGGTTAATGATATGCGTCCAGTAATGTTGTTTTTGCAAATGTACAAGTTTCCTGCCAAACTATCAAATATTTCCACCAAAACTTTCTTTATCGTAGCTAAATTACAATCCAAAACGACCACACAAAACCATTTTGGTAGAGAAAAGTCTGCGTTATCTGTGTTTTCTTGAAAAAAATTTGGATATTTCAGGCAAGTAGGTTATATTTGCGCAATTACAACACAGAGACTTCTTCCAGACATAGGGTACAAGATTGACCTCTCTGGCTACTCAAACTAACTTCACAAGACATTATGAGAAAGATCATTTGTTTATTGATTATACTTATCGTTTCCTCAGCCGTCAGGGCAGAGAAAGTGGAATTCAATGGCGTGAGCATCAAGTTTGACATACCCGGCGTAACCATTACCAGCAAAGACATAGAGACCTACGAGCGACCGCATCATATACCGTCATATCTTAAGGACGAGGCGATAATACAACAGATCAAAAGCAGGTATACCGTGAAGATCCTAAAGCTCAAGGGCACTTGTCGAAACGGAAAGTTCGTTGTCAAGGGAACTGCCACCCGCCCCTATACCGAGATACAATGGGCTCCCGGTCAGACGAAGACGGACACATGGATGTTCAGCTGTGTCCTCTCCACCACGACAAAGCTCACGCCAAGGGGTGATGAGGCTGTCGATAACGAGCCAGGAGAGGTGAATGAAGATTTTTGGAAAAACTTCAAGGAGGAAACGCTGAGCTATGACTTTGAGGTACCTGGAAATTCGGAAGTATCGTCCAAACACAACGTCGTTCAGCTTCGCATGAAAGTGCTGGACCCCCAGGGATGGGTTGTTGTCTTTGGCGAATTCGAGAACCTTGACTATGGGGCTGCCGTAACAGTAGAGGCTGAAGGTAGCGAGATTACTACGGAAGACAAGCAGAAGATGGAGAGCGGCGACGTGGACTCGGAAGGACTCAGCGGCTGGGAGGTTCCTGCGACTGTAGCCATCGTCGTTATGGGAGTGGGAGCTGCGACAGCCTTCACAGGCAAAAATGAGGAGGATGGCGACGTGGAAGAAGAGGAAGACGAGGACGAGCCGCAGGACGAGAACCCCAACCTGGCGTGGCGTATGATGAAGGAGTTTGGCGACCAGATTTTTGTCGGCGACCAGCCCAAGACCATAGCTGCCAAGATAGTGCAGGTGAAGGACACGGGCGACGTGCCGATGGACCACCTGACCCGACTCATCCAGATATCCTCACCCGACAACTTTGAGGTGAGCAACGTGCGAATGATTAACGGTGGTTTTATGGCTGCCGACATACAGGTAAGGCCGGGACTCAATCCGCAACAGGTGGAGCGGGGAGGCCACGTCAACTTCACCCTGGCTGCCAACGGCGCAAGCAACACCTACTCGATGCGCTTCGACATCGTAATCCCCACCTTCGAGATAGAGCCCATGGACGTCATCCTGGGCGACGGCAGAACCTACCAGACGTTGATAAAGCTGAACGCCATTGTCAATCCGAAGGAGGTGTGCGTGGAGTCGACCCCCAACTACGAGGTGGTGGAGCAGCCTGTGCCCACAGACGATGACAGCGGTGCCAATGGCTGCTACACCTTGCAGATCCTGAACAAGACGAAGAAGCCAGAGACCAACGTTCTTGAAAGCACGAGCCACCAGTACGACCCCGTGAAGGTGACGGTAAAGGCGGTGTTCGAAGGCGACTTCGTGGTGACGGGCGAACTCTTGATAACAGAATATCCCGAAGGCATGTACTTTGTGGTAAAGAAAGTCACCAACGGCTATGCCGACGTACAGACGGACAACGCTCGGGACAAGGTAATCTTCGGAATGACGACCGTAGTGAGAATACCAACTGACGTAAGGGTTAACTACGCGAAGTATGATGAAGACCAGCAGAAGGTCGTGAACAGCCGGGTAAAGCAGCTCAAGGCGGCTGGCGACATAAAGGGCCAGGGAGAATATGAGACAGGTCTGGCACGCGACTTCAGTTTCAAGATCGAGGATATGAGCGGCACCTACGATTTCACGCCACTCACCACCCTAGCCATGAAGTCGAAGGACAAGCCGTACATGGCAGAACTTCCGCTGAAGGGTGTTGTGGAGTACGAGGAGTATGGCGAGGAGTATGTTGAGGGCAACCTGACGATGGCGCTCTACGGACTGGTTCCCTACAAACGGACCGACTGGGACAAGGAGTGCGACAGGCTGCTGAAGATCATCACCATGTTCGAACTGCAAGACGATGCCAATGTAAGGAGAACGTGGGAAAGCCGCAAGTTCTACTCTGCCAACGAGATCAACCTCTTCAGCAGGGCACTCTTGGAGGAGGCCGTGCAGTATCACACCATGCAGAGCGAGAAGTACAACACGCAGGCGGCATGGCTCTCCTGCGGCTTGGCGTGCTGCCATCTGCTAAGTTATGCTGGCGACCAAGCAGCGGAGATTGTGCTCACCTACTACTTTGGTCCTACATTGGGCAAATGTATAGCCTCTCCGTTCGCGCAACTCCTGAAGAAACTGGCTGTAGAGCTGACAAACCGCTACGCCGAAGGAGAGCAACTTCTTCCCACCGATGACGACAAAGAGGCTGCATGGAACACGCTGTTCACAATCTGCAACACCCTCATTACCGAAGAGGTAACCGGTTTCGTAAGTAACCCAAAAGACATGAGGAAGTTAGGCGGACTCATAGCCGTATTCCTGACGCTGAACACTGCCAAGCACTATTGGTTCGACGATGACAAGTCGAACAGATATGACTTCTGGCTTGCCGTGATGAACAGTTGTGCCGACGTGTTCAAGGAGTCGGCCAAGCAGGCTATAGGCAAGGTACTCGGTGACAAGCTGAAACAGTTAGGCAAGGGCAGTATGGAAAACCTGTCAAAATGGTTTGGCGAAAAGATGTCGGCCGACAAAGAACTATGCGATCTGGTAATTGGCAAGCTGGAAGATGTCTTCAAGAACAATCCAGCACAAAACGTCATACCTACCTTATACGATGCAATGATATCAGACAAGAAGAAAAATGCTGAGTTCTTCACAGAACTAATCTTTAAACTACTGGTACCAGACAAGGACGACGATACTAGCGTAGAAAACTACTGGCTTGCCATAAAAGCGCTCATCACAGCTGCCACCCATACTTTCGAGAAGGTATTGAATCATGCAGCTATCGATACACAGCCGAGAATTGCCAGAAAACGCAGAGAGAACGAAGCTTATTCGTAATCTACTCGACTGATCTAGGAACAACAAATTCAACCACAAGTTTTTAGAGATAAACAATCTATTTCAACGCTCCCACTTCTTCATGGGGGAGCGTTTTTATGTTTTCCCTTCATTTTTTCAGAAAAATGTGTCTTTGGGGTAATGAATCGGCTTGCTCAGTTGTTTATAGAGTAAAAGCAAGTTCGGAATGATTACACAAAGGTGTCTGACACCTTTGTGTAAATGAGCGGGAAAAAGGTCTTTCAGTGTAGAAAATTACACAAAGGTGTCTGACACCTTTGTGTAAAAACAGCAGGATAATGTTCTGATGCAGAGAAAAATTACACAAAGGTGTCTGACACCTTTGTGTATTTGCCTGCACAGCAACCGAGGCCAGCAAGACAGTGCCTGTCACAAACAAGAATCGGAGTCTCTTCATAGGTTCATCTTTTTGCCATTCATCTGCAAAATTACATCTTTTTGATGTAATCAGCAAGTTGTTTCGTCCAAAAAAGTTGTTTTTTTTCACTTACACACATCATCCTGCATACTCAGCACCCGCTTTACATCGCTCAACAGATTCAGTGTACGCAGGTCGGCACCACGCGACGTCATGTGATAGGGCGTATCAAAATAGAGGGAATCGTCAAACACATACCTCTCGGGCGCGGCTTGTAGCGGCATATCGTGACTACTCATAAAGTTGCAGAGCGAATCGATCTGAGCCTTTTGGTTCTGGTAGTTGCGTTTCATTAATGTAGGAGGCAGATATACCAGTTTCAGCCCCCTCTCCTTGGCAAAGTGGTGAATGTATTGGTAGTATGCCGCCGTCTCCTCGTCCATGACTCCGCTGAATTGATACACGGCCTCTATCTCACCATGTTCCCTAGGATAGGAGATATCGCCATAAGCATTCAGCGACTGTTTCGACAATGCCCCATCAAAAGGCTTGCTGCCGATATGGCGCAAGGCTCTAAGGTAATGATCGCCAAGATGTTTCAGGATGCTGCGCCAATGTTCGTAGGTCATCTTTGAATAGGCATCGGGGCGGTGGGTGCTGAGAATCCTCAGAAGCGTTGTCTCACCATAAAGTGTGCTCTTGTCGGAATAGTACTCGGGACAGAAGATGACGATGTCACCCTCTTCAAGAAGGTCTTTGAACATCTCGAACTCCATCCTGACACCTATGCCTGCATGGGTCGAGGTGTTGACGACAGGCAGATGCAGCGAGTCGGATAGTATCTTGGAGTTGATGCTGAAACTGCCATTCGAACCCGCTATGATCACCACCTTCTGCTGGCCCCGCAATGAGTCGAGCCTATGGTAGGCAAGGGCAGCATTTGCTTCGTGAGAATGCACACTCCACGCATCACTCTTCGTTATCATCATGAAGGTGACCACAATGACCGGTATCAGAACCAGTAAAACGGACTTGATAATTAATCGTTTCATGCCGAGCCCTCCTTCTTTAGAATTGGAAATATATAAATGTGTTTTCCGCCTCTATCGACATGACGTACGACAGATAGACAGCCACTATCAGCACCACGTAGGCCGCCGTCCTGAACCAGTAGTTCGGTATGACCCGGTGGAACTCATGCACCTCGTTTCTGTTCCACCACTCCACGACGAGCATCAGCACAATCATGATGTCCAGCGTTATGGTCTTCTCGAACGAGATGTTCACATCCGTCTCGCCTACGAAACTGAACAGACGCCCTATGTATTCCACGGCTTGCGTCATCGATGTGGCGCGGAACACTATCCACCCCACAACCACCAGCACGAAGGTCAGCAGCATGTGGCACAGCTCAGCGCCTGACGGAAGCATACGGTCCTGTCGGAAGCCGTCCTTCCAGCGGTGATTCTTGCCCAGCAAGATGAGCGGAATGAAGAGGCATGCATGATATAAGCCCCATCCCACATAAGTCCAGTTGGCGCCATGCCACAGTCCGCTCAGCAGGAATATCACAAACGTATTTCTCACCACCTTCCACCTTGCAACACGACTGCCGCCCAGAGGGATGTACACATAGTCCACAAACCATTTGTTGAGCGATATGTGCCAGCGTTTCCAGAACTCAGAAATGTCGCGGCTGAAGTATGCCACCCTGAAGTTGGCCTGCAGCCTGATGCCAAACAGCTTGGCACAGCCGATGGCTATGGATGAGTAGCCCGAGAAGTCGCCATAGATCTGGAACGTGAAGAAGATGGCTCCGAGCAGCAACGACACGCTGCCCACCTCGTCGTGATGGTCAAAGGCAATGTTGGCATAGTAAGCACAATTATCGGCTATGACTATCTTCTTGAAGAAGCCCCACAGCATCTGCCGCAGACCGTCGACAGCCACGGAATAATCGAACGACCTTGGCCTGCCAAACTGAGGGAGCAGGTTGCCGGCACGCTCAATGGGACCAGCCACCAGTTGCGGAAAGAAGCTGACAAAGGCAAAGAAGGCCACGGGGTCGCGTGTGGGTTGCAAGTCGCCCCTGTACACATCGATCGTATAGCTCAGTGCCTGAAACGTATAGAAGCTGATACCTACGGGCAGCACGATGTTGAGCGTGGCAAAGTCGAGGTTGCAGCCAAACGCACTCAGCCCCTCCTGCAGACTTTGTGCAAAAAAGTCGTAGTACTTGAAGACACCCAGCACCGCCAGATTGATGATGACATTTCCGGCCGAAAACATCTTCGCCACATGCCGGTTGCCCCTGTCCTTGTTTCGCTTTATCGCCAATGCATTCAGGAAACTGCACAGCGTGGTGAAGGCTATCAGGAAGAGAAAGCGCCAGTCCCACCAACCGTAGAACACATAGCTAACCGCCACCACAAACAGGTTCTGCAGTTTGAGGTTACGTCCAAGCAACTTCCAGTAAACAAGGAATACGACAGGAAGGAATATGAGGAATTCAGGTGAATTGAATAGCATGCCCTAATTGTTTTCGAACACAAATTTACGATTTATTTTTCAATATACGTCTTATAGCACATATTTTCTTCTGTTGAGAATCTATTTATGCGATTTTCCGCAAGAAAAGCATTTTACTTACTTAACTTTTCATTGACTTTGACGTATTAATAGTAGAGTGAATCACAAAGAGCACGAACAACAAATACATGCAAATTAGTAGTACATCATACAGTTTTTGATTTATAAAAAGTAATTTAAGCGCCCGCTGGCTTGTGACAAGTCGGCGGGCGTGCTCGTGTGAGCGAATCCAACATCCAGAACAAGCAATAATGGTGTTGCAGCACTTTTTTCGCAAAAAAATGCATTATGCAACTTAACTTTTTACTAACTTTGCAGTATGTACAAGTAGAATGAATCGCAAAGAGTTTGAACAACAAGTACAACGACTGCGCCCGCTGATGCTACGAGTGGGGCGCGACTTCTTCGGCAACAAGGATGATGCCGAGGATGTGGCACAGGACAGTCTGGTGCGGTTGTGGAACTACTGCGAACGACTCGATGCCAACCGAAACCTGGAGGCACTGGCCGTGATGGTGGCCAAGAACATCTGCGTGGAGAAGTTCAAGCGAAGGACGCTGACAATAGTCGAACTGCCAGACGACAAGCTGGGGAGTGAAGCCGACCAGGCTGATGCAGGGATTATCTCGACAGAAACGCGCGAGTTGATAGACGAAGCCATCGACACCCTCTCGCCCCGCGAACAGCAACTGGTCCGAAAGCGGTATCTCGAAGATCATTCGGCAGAGGAGATAGCCCAAGAAACAGGCATCCCGAAACCCTCCGTCAAGAGTATGCTCTCGATGGCAAAAGCAAAACTAAAAAAACGATTACGACGATGAAACAGCACGACATACATAACGACGATGCCCTCTACCAGCAGATGCTGGCCGAGTTAGCACCTGGTGCTGAGGAATACAACAAAATAGTGGCACGCGGCAAGCACCCGGCATCCAAGAAGCGTCGCATCATACCTTATTATATATATGTGGAAGCAGCCTGTGTGCTCTTTGCCGTCGTGGGAGGCACATGGTACATGTTGCAAGAAAGAAAAGACGAGCCACAGCCACAACAGGTTGCCCACATTGACGACAAGAGACAAGAGCCTACAGATATTGCCGTCCAACTGCAGGCTGCAGAGATACAGCAGCAAGAAGAAGTACCTGCGCCATCAAGCAGACGCCCTAAAGTACACAAAAGGAGAAAGCATGTATCACGTCCTCGCCGTGCCTCACAATCAGAACCGACTGCAGAAGAGTCATTTGACGTCTCTGCCAACATGCCCGACCAGGAACTCTACCTCGCCCTCCTCGCAGAAGTGGAAGCCAGAGAGATACAAATCGAACAGCAGGAACAGCAATCCATGCGTAACCTCTTCGACGAGCTTATTGACAACATAGAACAACAACCCAACCGACCAGAACTCATCCTATGAAACGCCTTATCATAACCCTCACCACCCTGCTTGCCGTCAGTCTTGGCAGCATGGCACAAGAAGCACTCATCACTCGTTCCAGTCAGCTTTCCAGTCCTTTCACCGACAACACCGAAGGAAGCTACAGCAATCTCCTCGACAGCGACCTGAGCACTTTTTGGCATTCGGATTGGCACCACGGAAGAGTGCAGCCGCACTTCCACTACCTCCAGGTGGAACTCGACAAACCTATCAAGGGCGACGTCACGGCCACCATCGGTCGCCGCTACACTAGTTATGGAGTGACGTATCCCAACAATAACCCTATTGTCATAAGCGTAGAGGCCAGCAGCGACGGCAAGAACTTTGTCGATGTGGCGCAGATGAATTTTCCCTTTAACCCCGCCGTTCCCATCATGACGGAATGCTTCCACCTGAAGAACAAGGCCAAGTACCTCCGGTTCTACTGCGACAAGACAAACGGCAACGTTCAAGAGGGTTGGTGGCATCTTAGTGAGTTCCAGTTGAATCAAGGAGATAAGCCAATCCACTTGCCAACCCCTAAGGGAATGGATAAAATCTCCACTGCTACTGCCGGTTCTACAAAGTATGTGATGCCCAATCCACACACCACTCGTTCCTCTTCTGCTACTGATGGGCAGAAAACGCTTAAAGAAGGAATGAAGAACGGCTCTATAGGCCTCTTCTCACGACAAAACCTGCTTGGTGACCAGCCCTACAAATATCTTGTTGGAAGTTCCAGTGAGAAGGGCTACGACCGCCTTGACTCAATCTACTACCTCAACATCAACACTTACGCTATGCCTTTCTATAAAGAGAAGGACAAGCAGAAGGTCATGCAGTATATCTTGCGCATCATGGAGACCTACGACAAAATCTCTGAAAGCTCTGAAGGTGGTTTCAAACATGTCAGTCCGCTCGAATTCGGCCCTGCCGAGGAGAGCAAGCGGGTCAGCATGTACTACGCCGAGGAACTGGAGCCTTTTGTCATAGGCGGCAAAGGTCGCAACTACGTTGTGGTGCGTCAGCAGGATCCGCACAACATCAACTATCGTACGTGCGAGGGTGTTGAATGGTGGCTCGAAGTGCCTGGTGCTAACCCAGAGATGCTCGACCGTGTTTACGACCCACGTGCCAAGAAAAACGCCGTCGTGAAGTTCCGCGTTTTCAATCTCTACGGTCCGCTGACCGAGCAGCACTACGAGAGGGCGTTCAATAAGCTTCTACCCCCACTGCCAGGTGGAACGAATAATTCATTCAGTGAGCTCTTGCCCCCAATACCAGTTGGAACGAATAATTCATTTAATGAAACAATAGAAGTAAACTCTTCCCCCGCTCAGATGGCTAATGGACTTCTCATGCAAATCAGGGTCCTCGGCGAACTCTACAAGAACAATGGTTCGACGACCGACGATGCCGTAGTTTACAGCATCAACGAGCGCGTAACGAAATACCTCAGCATATCCTGTCGATCCGCTTCTGACATTTTTTCTGAGGAAAACCGCCAGCTCTACCGCGTCCTCGGTAAAATCCCCGGCTATGGTGCCTCCGTCTGCTACCCTGATGGCATAGTAGTGACAGGCAGTTTCGAATTGCTTGCAAACCATTATCCTCAAGCTACGCAATTCGAAATGAACTGGTACACCAAGGGCGATGCAAAGTGTACAGGCGAATGCTGCAACTTCCTGCTGGAGATTAACGTAAAAAAAATAACAAACCAGAAGCCATAAAGTAAAGCATAACCGCCATCCTTTCCTATTCGATTGGAGAACGGAAGGCACAAATCTCACATACTTATGAAAAGACTATTTCTGCTGGCACTTGTGTGCCTGCAAGCCCTCGCTGTGTCAGCCGATTACCTGCGTGGACGCATTCTCGATGCCTCAAACGATGAGGCTTTGCCCGATGTTGAAGTCATTTGCAAATGTTCGGGCGAAAACTGGTGGTTCTCACAGAAAGCCACTACCGACTCAGTCGGTTGCTTCTTTGTTGATTTTGGCACTTATGCCAACGAGACGATGCGCCTCGAAATACGTTTCGAGTACTTCGGCTACCACACACAGAAGAAGAACATGATGCTCATGGCGGGTCGCGACACCGTGGATATTGGCGACATCCGTCTGCAACCCTTCGAGGGACTGCTGGACGAGGTTACAGTCAAGGGTCATGTGCGTCGATTCACGGTGAAAGGCGATACCATCGTCTTCAATCCCGAAGCCTTCCATCTGGAGGAAGGTGAACGTCTGGGCGAACTCATCAAGCGACTGCCCGGCGTGACGGTGCAGGATGGCAAACTCTTCTGGAACAACCGTCCGCTGCGCATGCAGATGAATGGCGAGAACACCCTCTCGGCCGACCTCCTGGCAGAGCTGCCCGTCGAAGCTGTAGAAAAGATTGAGACATACGAGAAGAAGACGGAGCTCGCCGAACGCACGGGACACGACGACGGCGAAGGCGAACAGGTACTCAACATAAAGATCAAGGAAGGTTTCCTCGACAAGCTCTATGGCAACGTCCAGGCGAAAGGGTTGACGAATCTCGGCTATCAAGGAGGCAGCCAGCTCATGCGCCTCAGCACGGACAATCCGCTCATGATTGCAGCAAAGGCAGGCGACCACATACCTAACTACACGACAGGCTTCGGCTTCGACTCTGAGACAGGAAACTGGTCTAGAGGGGAAAGCCGTCAGCAGATAGGTGCATTTGGCTATCAGCACCTGTGGGATTCGCCCTACAAGGAGGCGAAGCATCGTAACAACTGGGACGTAACGCTCAACCCCAATCATCTGGATCAGAGTCAAAGCAGTTGGGAGCGGCGCGAGGTATTTGGCGCTGAGGGAGGCACACCGACATACATCAGCGAAGATTCGGAGAGAGATACCCACTCGTTCAAGGTTCCGCTCAATGCGAGTTGGTTTGCCAACGTAGGGCCGAAGACCACCATCTCTGGCAATGCCTCGCTGACCTTCAATCGCACGTCCAAGGACTCCCACAGCACGCAATCGACCTACGATCCTTCGACAGGACAAGTTCCCTTCGAAGGTACTCCCGTCAACACCAAAGATTCCCGCTCAACAAACAACGGCGACAGCTACACGCTCAACTTCTATCAAGGCCTGACGCGCTATTACGACCAGGGTAGCCTTTGGGCACAGATTCGTGCCAACCACACATCGTCGAAGAATGATTTCATCACGACGTCCGACTATACTTATCGCGACGCAACCCTCCCTTCCTCTCACGAGGTGCAGAACGGTGAGAGTAAGGCGCATAATTCCGACGTTCAGGGTCGCTTCGGCTACAACAACTGGCTGACGAAAGCCTTACTGCTGAAAGTACAATATGACCTGAATTACACCAATAATTTCTATAAAGCGGAGCGTATGCGTGGCGACGGCATAACGCAGATCATAGACCTCGCCAACTCCCAACGTCATCGCTATGAGGAACTCCATAACAGCTTGCAAATTGGTGTGACGGAGAACGTGGGCCAATGGAATCTGACGCAAAATATTGTGTTCCACAATTATACTGAATGGCTCGACTACACCCGTGGAACCGCTCTCGACACCCTTGCCCGTCGTAACACCCTGCTGCCCAACATCGACTTGAAAGCAAAGTGGAAGGTCACCAAAGCCTCCTCGCTCGAAGCCTATCTTGGTTGGTACAAAACAAAGCCCAGCATCTACAGCACCCTCGGCTACGTCGATACCACTAATCCGCTCTACATCGAAATGGGTAATCCCAATCTCCGCAATGGGCAGAGCCTTGGCGCTAATTTGGCATACTACATTACCATCCCCCGTGGCGAGCAGAACCTATCTGTCAAGATCAGCGCTAACAAAAACTACTCGCCCGTCCTGACGCTCTATCGCTACAACACCACAACAGGTGCCTACATCGTTACGAGCGAGAACGGCCGTGGCGGTCACGACGAAAGCCTTGACATCAACTACGACCGCTCATTGGGTGGACATTTCCGCATGAATGCCTCTACATCGTTCAGCAATTACATCGCCTACACGCTTCCCACGCGCATCGATGATGCTCCTGCCGCCTATGCCATGGCGCAGCATAAGTTAGGATGGATATTCCAACCCAGCGTCAGCTATGATGATGAGCATTGGAACGCCAAATTCAGCGCAAACACCTATTACTGTCGCACTACATACTCCGACGCCAGCTACCAGAACAGCGCAACGTGGCAATACCGCGCCGACTTCAATATCAAATACAAAATTGAGCATTGGAATTTCTTCATACGTCCCATACTCCTAGGCAGTCGTGGTGAACTTACCTCAGAACTCAACCATCCCCGCCTTGAGGCAAATGCTGGCATAGAATGGAGGTTCCTGAAGAACCGCGCAAAACTCACGCTCGAAGCCAACGACATCTTCAATCAGTACAAATACTATTCTTCCTACGTCAACACCCAGGAACGTGTAGAATACGGTTCCCCCACAGTTCACCATTATGTCAGCCTCGGCTTCTTCTATCGCATTGATGCAAAGGCAAAAAAGAAGTAAAAACAAGTCGATATGCCAAACCCACCTTAAACATGAGCGTCTTCAACTACACCTACACAAATAGTACGTATAGGGTTAAAGAACTGCGCGTTAGACGCTGTGTAGTTGAATCCTTGAACTACACGCAATTTTGGCTCCATGTGTCCAGGTCGAATTGATTATTTACCTGCACTCTTCCACTAACATGGTCTATCGCACTGTAACACTGCATGTTCTGCTAGTGGAAGACTCCCTTTTCACTTCCACTAGCCTTCCACTAACATCGTGCAGCACAATTATCCTACTCGCCTAGCGCCATTTTTCTATTTCCCTAGCACTTTCTGTGCGGTACACGCACGGCGTACCCTGAGGTACATGCATGGTGTACCCTGCGGTACATGCGTGGTGTACCCTACGGTACATGCTGCGTGTACCGCATAAAAGGCGCAAGGGAAATTGTGAAATGTTCGCTTAGAGATGCAGAAACATCGTGCGTGTTAAAAGTTAGAATGCCCCACATTTAGTGCAAGACTAGTGCATGACTAGTGCAAGAGTCATGCACCTTGTAACACAATGTCATTCTGCACGATAGAAGGTTAGTGCAAGCAGTGCATGTGGTTTTCAAATCTTGTCATGGTGGGCTGTGACGAGAGTGCCGCTTCGCGCAAGAAAACGTTCTCTTTTTTTGTCTGTGAACAATTTAGGTTAGAGGCAAGCACGAGCATCAGACACAACCGAGCAGTGAACATATCATAGACTTATCGGCACAGCATGATGCCGTTGATGTTGCGCCCAGTCTTGATGCTTTCGCGACGAGCAGAATAGAAGTCTGCGCTCGTCATCGTGTCGGTACCTTCAATATGTATACGCGTCACACCCGCTTGTTCGAGAAGCCAGCGGTTGGCAGCCCACAAGTCGAGATGCCACTTCTCGAAGTTGAGAGTTGAGGGTGTAGAGTGTAGAGTAGTTGAAAGTTGAGTGGGTTGAGAGTTGAGGATGGTGGGTTGAGGGCTGAGGGTAGAGGGTTGAGGGCTGAGGGTTGAGGGTTGAGGGTTGAGAACCGGATAGCGCTTTGCGATACGCTCCATGGGGAAACCCGCCTCACGGAAGGCATCGTAGACCTCGTCGCCCACCTCGAAACTGTCGAGCGAGATGCCAGGACCGATGATGGCATGCAGGTCCTCTCCCCTACTCTGCATCTCGTGGACGGTACGCTCCACAATGCGTCCCACCGTGCCTCGCCATCCGGCATGAACGGCGGCCACCAGCTGCTGGCGCTCGTCGTAAAGCAGGACGGGAATGCAGTCGGCCGTCTTCACGGCCACACAGAGGCCTTTGACATTGGTGATGACAGCATCTGTATCGGGACATTCACCCCGCCCCTCTGCCCAACAAACATTGAGGGAATGCGTCTGGCGGGGGATAAAGACAGACGATATATCCGCCTCTTCCTTAGAAGAAGCCGTATAGGTTACGCCCACCTCGCGTGCATCGACGCCAGGCTCTGTACCATGACAGCCCTTACCAGCGGTAAAGGCAAAAACGGCTTCGTGTAATGGATAAAAGATGGCTGACATTACTCGTCCCAGTCCTCCTCTATCTCGTAATCGTCCAGTTCCTCGATGTCGTCTTCGTCCAGAATCTCAATATCCTCGCCCTCATCTTGCATCTCGTTGTGCAGATAACTGAGGTCTTTGTTCTTATGCACGATACGCTCGTCGTCGAGGATGGTCTGCAGTTTGTTGCTCTCGCTGTTGAGGGCAGCCCAGAGGATGTCCTTGAGCTCAGCCAGACCCTTGTTGGCCACGGCCGAGATGAAGACGACAGGCAGATCGTCGGGCAGGTCGGCACTGAGCATCTCCACCAGTTCGTCGTCCAGCAGGTCGCTCTTGGTTATGGCCAGCACGCGCTGCTTGTCCATCAGCTCAGGATTGAAACTGCCCACCTCGTTCAGCAGTATCTCGTACTCCTTCTTGATGTCGTCGGTATCGCCAGGCACCATGAAGAGCAGCAACGAGTTACGCTCGATGTGGCGCAGGAAGCGCAGACCCAGTCCGCGTCCCTCGCTGGCTCCCTCGATGATGCCGGGAATGTCGGCCATGACGAACGACTGGTTGTCGCGATAGCTGACGATGCCCAGCGAGGGCTCCATGGTGGTGAAAGGATAGTTGGCAATCTTGGGTTTGGCCGAAGAGAGCGAGCTGAGCAGGGTGGACTTACCAGCATTGGGGAAGCCTACGAGACCGACATCGGCCAGCAGTTTCAGCTCCATGATGACGGTCATCTCGAGCATCGGTTCGCCGGGCTGTGCATAACGTGGAGCCTGGTTGGTGGCAGTGGCAAAATGCTGGTTGCCCAATCCGCCACGGCCGCCCTTGAGCAGCATCACCACCTCGCCATCGTGCTTCACGTCGCAGATGTACTCGCCCGTATCGGCATTGTACACCACCGTTCCGCAAGGCACGTCGATGTACTTGTCCTCGCCCTTGGCTCCCGTGCTGCCACTCTTGCCGCCATTGCCGCCATGACCGGCAAAGATATGACGGTCGTAACGCAGGTGCAGCAATGTCCAGTAGTTGCGGTTGCCACGCAGATAGACATGTCCACCACGCCCACCGTCGCCACCATCAGGCCCACCGTTGGGAGCATACTTGGCGCGATGCATATGCGCACTGCCTCGTCCGCCCTTACCCGAGCGGCATACTATCTTTACGTAATCTACAAAATTGCTTTCCAATTTGAGTTTAGAGTTTAGAGTTCAGAGTTTAGAGTAGTTGAAAGTTCTAAGTTCAGAGTTCAGAGTTTAGAGTAGTTGAAAGTTCTAAGTTCTAAGTTTTGAGTTTAGAGTTTAGAGATTAGAGATTAGAGATTTGAGTATAGATTTTTATTTGGAACGAATTGTTGATAGATTATTGTCCATTTTCTCCTTATAACTTGCCTGCAAACCAGATATCAGACGTGCAATCTCTTCTACAAGATTATCCACATTCATTCTTTGTTCTTTACTAATATAGCCTATCTCCTCAGCCATCTCACAATGACTTGCGACTTCCATGAGTGAACCGTAAGAGATTTCAAGAAAATGAATTTTATCTTTCAGTGAATATCGATTGACTCCTTCAGCAATATTGGAAGTAACAGAAATAACAGCTCTTCGCATTTGATCGCTTAACGCATAACGTTCTTCCTTTGGAAACCCATATACAATAGAATAAACATGCTTTACCAATTCTTTTGCCCGCTGGTAAGCTATCAGTTTTCTAAACCCAAAGATTTCCATTCTATTACTTATAACTGAAAAATCTAATTCAACTACTCTAAACTCTAAACACTCTCAACTACCCTAAACTCTAAACTCTGAACTCTAAACTAATTACAGCGTATCCAGGAATGCGAAGATCTCGCCTAGCATCTGCTCCTTCGAGCCCTTCCAGGTGAAGGTGTGACGCATGCCTTCCTTCTCGAACCACTCAGCGAGAGGCTCGGTCTGAGCATGGTACACAGCAAAGCGCTTCTTGATGGTCTCCTCGTTGTCGTCGGCACGACCCTGCTCGATGGCACGGTTCAGGAGGCGGGCCAAGAGGGTCTCCTCGTCTACTACGAGCTCAACCATCACACCCATGTCGTGCTTGCGCTCGGCCAGCATCTGCTTCAAGGCCTCGGCCTGAGCGATGGTGCGGGGGAAACCGTCGAAGATAACGCCCTGACCTGCAGGCAGACTGTCGTAGGTGTCAGCCAGGATGTCAATCATCAATGAGTCGGGCAACAACTGACCGTTGTCGATATAGCCCTTTGCGGTCTTACCCAGTTCGGTACCTGCCTTGATCTGAGCACGCAGCACGTCGCCCGTGCTGATGTGTCCCATACCATAACGCTTTACAATCTCATCACTGTAAGTGCCCTTGCCACTGCCAGGAGCACCAAAAATAATAATATTTTTCATATCTAGTTAAAATTAACAGTTTTCCTATTCAATGAACAAAGGATTCTATCACTCAATGACATAGATATCCCTTGTGTTACGTCCCAACTGGTCGTAGTCCAGACCGTAGCCCAGGATGAAGTCGTTGGGAATCTCAAGACAACGGTAGCGGATGTCCAGATCCACCTTCAGTTTGTCGGGCTTGAGCAGCAAGGTGCAGATATCAACGCTCTTGGGATTGTGCTTCTTGAGTGTCTCGAGCATGTGGGCCATCGTCAGACCCGTGTCCACAATGTCCTCGACAATGATGACGGGGCGGTTGGTGATGTCCACGTTCAGACCAATCATCTCGTGTATCTTACCCGTGGAGTTCACACCCTCGTACGAAGCCAGCTTCACAAACGATATCTCGCAAGGCAGGGTGATTTCGCGAAGAAGGTCGGCTGCAAAGATAAAAGAGCCATTCAGCACAGCCAGGAACACGGGTGTCTCTCCCTCGTAATCACGGTTTATCTCTGACGCCACGCGCGCCACCTGCTTCAGGATGTCCGCTTCGTGAATAAATACTTTAAAATCCTTATCTTTTACTTTCATCTTTTTTACGCTATTTGGACACAAAGTTAACAAAAAAGTTTTAGAACTCACCTATTTTACATAAAAATATATAGCGAAAAAGGAAATTATGAATTATGAATTATGAATTATGAATTATAATTGCTATTTTTGCAGAATGAAAATACTTACTGGCACGCAACACGCTGAGCTCGACAGATACACCATCGAAAACGAGCCTATCGACTCCATCGACCTGATGGAGCGTGCATCGCGTGCCATCACAGCCGAGATCATACGCCGATGGGACAAGCAGCGCACCGTATTCGTATTTGCCGGCTCGGGCAATAACGGTGGCGACGGACTTGCCATCGCACGTCTGCTTTTCGAGCGAGGATACCGAGTGGCGGTCTACCTCTTCAACATCAAAGGACACCTCAGCGAGGACTGCGAGATAAACCGCGACAGGCTGATGGAGATACTGGAGGAAGAGGGGGCACACGAACGGCTGGTGCTGAAGGAGATATCGCAAGGATTCGACTTCCCGAAGGTGCATCAGCGCGACGTCGTCGTAGATGCGCTGTTCGGCACAGGACTGAAAGGTCCGCTCAGCGGCGGCTTTGCCGTAGTGGCACGCAAGATAAACTCGCTGCACGCCCACGTAGTAAGCGTCGACATTCCCAGCGGACTGATGTGCGAGGATAACTCGCTGGCCGACCGCAACGTGGTGGTTCACGCCGAACTGACACTCACCATCCAACTGCCCAAGCTTGCCTTCCTGATGGCCGACAACGAGCATTGTGTGGGCGAGTGGAAGACCGTCAACATAGGGCTTTCGGAAGAGGGAATAACGAAATTCAGCACGCCCTACTCCATCATCGAAGAGTACGAGGTACGCGAGTTGGTACGTCCCCGTTCGGCCTTCGCCCACAAGGGCAGCATGGGTCACGCATTGCTTGTGGCTGGCAGCTACGGCATGGCGGGAGCGGCCATACTGGCCAGCAAAGGCTGTCTGCACAGCGGTGTGGGAAAACTCACGCTGCACACCTGTGCCGGCAACAACACCATCATGCAGATAAGCACACCCGAGACCGTGTTGCTGCCCGACAAGAACAACCGCTTCATCAGCGAGATTGCGGACATCAGTCCGTATAGCAGCATCGGAATAGGTCCCGGCATTGGGCGCGACAGCAACACCGCCCAGGCGCTGCAAAGCTATCTGGCAGTGGCCGACGACCCCATCGTGGTGGATGCCGACGCACTGAACATACTGGGCG
The DNA here is from genome assembly GCA_018064685.1 of Bacteroidales bacterium. Lineage (GTDB taxonomy): Bacteria > Bacteroidota > Bacteroidia > Bacteroidales > Bacteroidaceae > Physcousia. The sequence continues at coordinate 27,065 of JAGHUS010000044.1, forward strand.
AGCATCGCGAATGGCTGGGACACCTGCCCTCGGGCAGCATACTCACGCCACACGTCAAGGAACTGGAACGCATGACAGGAACCAGCAGTAGCAGCTACGAACGACTGACAAGCGCCACCAACCTGGCCATACAGCATCACATATACGTCATCCTGAAAGGGCACTACACCGCCATCTGCACCCCACAGGGACGCGTATTCTTCTGCCCTCGCGGCAACGCAGGAATGGCCACCCCCGGCAGTGGCGACGTGCTGACAGGCATCCTGACGGGACTGCTGGCACAAGGCTACGCACCAAGCGAAGCCGCCATCCTGGGCGTATGGCTTCATGCCACAGCCGGAGACCTGGCCGCAGAAGAGCTTGGAGAAGAGTATATGCTGGCGGGAGATATCGTAACGCACCTAAGCGGAGCATGGAATAAACTGAAAACAAAGACAACATAAATGAAGAAGATAATACTTGCAGCAGCCCTCACGATGGGCGCCATGAATGGTTTTGCACAGACCGAGACCGAAGCATTCATCCCTGGTTCGACACTCGAAGGCGTCAACTACTTCCTGCCACGCACAGCGCTGCGTGTCATTGTGGAGACAGAAAAGACGGTAGTGACACCCGGCGACCTGAACAAATATGCTTTCCGCTATCTGCGACTGAACGATGTGCCCACCACACCCAGCACTTCGTATACCATCAAGAGCATCAAGGTTGACACCTACGGCATCGTCGACAAGGACAAGGCCTACAACGTGAAGGTGAAGAGCAAGACCATTGCACCACTGGTGACACTGACCCCCGACGGCATACTGCTGAGCGTGAACAAGGAGGTGGCACAGCCCACGATGAGCAACGTGCCAGCGAACGTTCCCGCACCCCAGACTGTCAATCCACGCGACTTCATGTCGCAGGAGATACTGGCAGCCAGCAGTTCGTCGAAGATGGCCGAGCTGTGTGCACAGGAGATATACGACATACGCGAATCGCGCAACTCGCTCGTTCGTGGCGAAGCCGACAACCTGCCCAAGGACGGCGCACAGCTGCAGATCATGCTGAACCAGCTCGACCAACAGGCATCAGCCTTGGAGCAACTCTTCAAAGGCACGGTGAGCAAGAGCACCGAATACAAGGTACTGTACGTTTGTCCGCAGCAAGAGGGAGAGGGCATCTTGTTCCGCTTCTCGCAGAAGCTGGGAGCACTTGACGCCAACGACATGGCTGGAGCACCCGTATACATCAATCTGGCACCCGTTGCACCCCTGCCACAAGCCATAAACGATGAGGATGCGGCCAAGAAGAAGGCTAAGATGGAGAAGGGTATATATTATAATGTACCCGTGCGCGAGATGCTGACCGTGTACGACAACACCCAGAAATACGTGCAGATGGAAACGACCATGGCACAGTTCGGCACAACCGAGATTCTCTCTGACGCACTCTTCAACAAGGGCGTCAACACCAAGGTTTCGTTCTTCCCCCAGACGGGCGGCATCGAGAAGCTGGAGCAGTAAAAAGCCCCTTCTTACTCCCTCTTTAGGGGAGGACTCCTACGCTGACAAGTTCTGAGAGAAGAAGAGACAAAAGAAAAGAAAAGAAAAGAAAGAGAGAAGAATTAAGAGAAACGCATCGCGCAGCAACTCTTAATTCTTCTCTCTTAATTCTTCTCTCTTAACTAACTAATCAAACAATCGAGGCCCCTTACACAACTGTAAGGAGCCTCTTTTTATTTCAAGAGATTAGAGATGTACCTCTCTCTCTCAGACTCGCTGATTAGAGCTTGTCGTTAGAGCCAAGAACGTTGATGATCTTGTGCATGTACATCTTCTTCATGTTGTCGCGAGCGGGCTTCAGATACTGACGAGGATCGAAGTGGCTGGGGTTCTCAGCCAAGTGCTTGCGGATAGCAGCAGTCATAGCCAGACGTGAGTCAGAGTCGATGTTGATCTTGCAAACAGCGCTCTCAGAAGCCTTACGCAACTGCTCCTCGGGGATACCGATAGCAGCAGCCAGCTGACCGCCGAACTCGTTGATGGTAGCAACCTCCTCCTGAGGAACAGAAGAAGAACCGTGAAGTACGATGGGGAATCCGGGAAGCTTCTTCTCGATCTCAGCCAAGATGTCGAATGCCAATGGGGGAGGAACGAGAACACCGTTTACGAGGGTGCACTGCTCGGGAGTGAACTTGTGAGCACCGTGAGAGGTACCGATAGAGATAGCCAGAGAGTCGCAGCCAGTCTTGCTGGTGAAGTCGATAACCTCCTCGGGCTTGGTGTAGTGAGACTCAGCAGCAACTACCTCATCCTCAACACCAGCGAGCACACCGAGCTCAGCCTCAACGGTTACATCGTGTGCGTGAGCATACTCAACAACCTTCTTGGTCAGAGCGATGTTCTCCTCGTAGGGAAGGTGAGAACCGTCGATCATAACTGAAGAGAAACCATTGTCGATACAGTCCTTGCAGAGCTCGAAGCTGTCACCGTGGTCGAGGAGCAGAACGATCAGAGGATTCTCGCAGCCGAGCTCCTTAGCATACTCTACAGCACCCTTAGCGAGGTTGCGGAGGATGGTACCGTTAGCATAGTTGCGAGCACCCTTAGAAACCTGCATGATCACTGGAGACTTTGTCTCAACAGCAGCCATAACGATAGCCTGCATCTGCTCCATAGTGTTGAAGTTGAAAGCAGGGATAGCGTAACCACCAGCAACGGCGCGCTTGAACATCTCGCGAGTATTAACGAGACCAAGTTCTTTGTAATTTACCATAGTTTTTGTATTATTATTTAAATAATGTGTTTAAAACAACACTGCAAAGATAAGATTTTATTAGTGAATAATGGCAAAAAAGGCTAGAAATTTGCGCTCAATCGGCTAGTTTTATAGGAAAAGTAAGATTGAAATAGCAAAAAATCAAGAAAAAGTTTGGAAGGTATGCTACAAAACCTTATCTTTGCACCCAGTTAATGAGTATTTGCTATGAATATGTACGGACGATTTTATAGCTTCTTTTATTACTTTGCAAAAGAATGTAAGGTCGGGTAAGCGTGTGCATAGACAGCTTAAGAAAAAAGTACATAGATAATGAAACATGAAACCCTGACCATGATGCTTGGTTAGGATTTTTTATTATTGTTCGAAATGAGTAAATTGAGAGTCGCCATTCAGGGCGAAGAAGGG
>JAGHUS010000169.1 GCA_018064685.1 Bacteroidales bacterium
CAACGTTTAACTGAGTTTAAAGAACTGGCAGCATAGTTTAACCGAGTTTAAATTCCGTGCCAGATTGAAAGCAAAGACCTTCCTTATCCCGAACTGGGGTAATTATAATGGAACGCTAAGACGCTAAGACGCAGAGTTTTCTATTTATTTTGCCTCTAAATCTATAAAAATCTTTGCGTCTTTGCGTTATAAATTATAAGCGTGGAGGCTTTTTGTAGTGGACTCAAGAATGTCATCGCGCAGCCTCTCCCCCTCGGGGGAGATGCCGAAGGCAGAAGGGGGTCACTCCTCTCCATCATCTTCCCCCCCATCAAACAACTCAGGATGCTCGATGCGTAGAAGTTGTGTCTCGACGAACACATCGAAGGCACCAGAGGTAGAGGTGCGACGCAGTTCCTCGTAGAGAGGACGGCAAGCGGGAGAGTCGGGATTGACCTGGCACATCTGCACCTTCAGAAAGAAATCCTGCATGATATGGTCGGCCGCCTCATTGCGCACCACCTCATTGGTGGTGAACTGCGTGAGGCAACGCAAGCGTGCCGCCTCGTCGGTGAGAGGAGCATAGCGCTCGGGATGCGCCACCACAGCCCATGCCGTCATCATGCCAATGGCGAAAGCCTGGTCCACATCATCCCCGTCCAGCTCGGCAATACGCGCCTTGAAAGCCTCATCCTCCTCCATCTTCTGTCCACGTTGCTCGGCAAGCAGCGCATAGGTAAACTCACCCAAAGCCTGAAGAGAGTCGAGCGAAGCCGACATATCACACCCAAAAGGATTAAAGACAGAGGGAGCATCATCATCATGAGCCTGCCCTGAGCTTGTCAAAGGGTCATCGTCATCGTCCCCGTCATCGTCATCGTTATCGTAGCGAAGCGCATCGTCATCGTAGCGAAGCGCATCGTTCCCATCCCCCGCACCGACATTCAGCCAAGCCTCGCCCAAAGGCTGCAGCGTCTTCTCCACATACGCCTGGCATGCAGAAAAGTTCGTAAAGGTTGAGAGGTGCTCAGCATCGAACACATTCTGACGTTCGAAAAGCTGAAACAGCAAGTTAGAGAGATTAGATACATCGGCACAAGCCCCGTCGTAGGCGATGCAAGGTGTCAGCACCGACTTTTCCTTCTGTACCGACAGCTGCACACGACTAAGGCTGTCGGGCTGAAGCCAGACAACAAAGCTCCACTCCTCAGCAGCACGTCCTTCCCAATAGAGAATGGCACGAGAAGGCTCGAACATATCGACATCGACCGAGAATGTACCATCGCCAGACAAGTCGACAGGCGTCTCATCGACATTACCAAAGACATAGAGGCGCAATGCGTCCGACGACTGTACTCGCTCTATGCGTCCCTGCAACTTAGCAGTCTGTGCAGAGACCGCCTGACCAACAAAAAGGGCCAGGATGAATAAAATAAAAGTATTACGCATCACCCCCTGTATTCCACAAACGCCTCCATAGCCTCGTAGGCAGCTAGTCCGAGGTCCTTGTACAGTTCGGCCAGAGCGTGGTTGCGATCCTCGCTCCGCTGCCAGAAGAGGCGTTCGTCCTCGCCCAGGAAGGGAGCCAGCTCCATCTGTGAGTGATGTTTCAAGATGGCATTGCGCTTGGCACGCAACTCCTCAGGACTGATGGGCACCACCATCTCGATGTTCTCAATCTCCCACTCGGCCCACGCCCCACGATACATCCACACACGGCAGTCGTTCAGCCACTCGGCACCCGCCTCTCGTTCAGCCTCGATGGCAGCCAGTACGGCATCGGTGCAGACACGATGCGTGCCGTGAGGATCGGCAAGGTCGCCAGCCAGGAATATCTGATGCGGCTTGACATCTGTGAGCAGCTGGCGCACGATGTCGACATCAGCCTCGGCAAGCGGATTCTTCTGTATGCGTCCCGTCTCGTAGAAGGGAAGGTTGAGGAAGTGAATATGGTCATATGTCAGTCCGTTGTAGAGACTGGCTATGCGAGCCTCGCCACGACGCACAAGAGCCTTGATGGCAAGGATATCCTCCGAATCGATGTCGCCTGTCTTCTTCTGCTTGATGGCATCAAAATAACCACGCACCAGAGACTCTGCCTTCTTGCTGCCGCACTCGAAACGCTTATTGAAGCCCGAAATGAAATGCAGGAAACGGTATACCTCCTCGTCGTCGACGGCTATGTTGCCACTGGTCTCGTAGGCCACATGCACATCATGCCCCTGGTTGACAAGTCGTTGCAGCGTGCCACCCATCGATATGACATCGTCATCGGGATGGGGCGAGAACACCACTACACGCTTGGGGAATGGGTTGGCACGCTCGGGACGATAGGTATCGTCGGCATCGGGCTTGCCGCCCGGCCAACCGGTGATGGTGTGCTGCAGGTCGTTGAAGATGCGTATGTTGACGTTGTAGGCCGAGCCATATACAGCAAGCAGCTCGCCCAGTCCGTGCTCGTTATAGTCCTTGTCGGTGAGCTTCAGGATGGGCTTGCCCGTCTCACGGCAAAGCCACACGATGGCCGAGCGTGTCAGCTTGGCATCCCACTCACAACTGGTCACCAGCCAGGGGCGCTGGATGCGGGTAAGGTTCTTGGCAGCTGCCAGGTCGACGAAGACCTTCGTCTTGCTATGCATCTGCAGGAATGACGACGACATCTGGTCGGTTATCTCCCCCTCCACGGCACGCTGTATCACCTCAGCCTTCTGGTCGCCCCAGGCCATGAGGAAGATATGCTGTGCAGCACGTATGGTACTAACACCCATGGTGATGCCACACACCGGCACGGCTCCTGCACCGTCAAACACCTTGCTTGCCTCGCCACGGCTGGTAGGGTCGAGCAGGACAAGACGCGTGTGACTGTTGCGCTGCGAACCGGTCACGTTCAATGCTATGTTACCAGCCAGACCGACGCCCAGCACCATGATGTCGATGCCACCCAGCTGCGCTATGCGCTCCTCGTAGTTATGGCAATACTCCACCACATACTCCTGCGGTATGCTGCCGTTGATGTTGTAGATATTACTCTTGGGCACGTTCACCTTGTTCAGGAACTGCTCCTCCAGTTTATGCAGGTTGCTGTTAGGCTGATCCTTGGGTATAGGGAAATACTCGTATACGGTGAAGACGATGACGTTGTGGAAGCTCAGTCCCTCCTCCTCATACATCTTTATGAGCTGTCGGAACAGCTCCTGTGGCGTATTGCCACCGGTGAAGGCAATGACGCAGGTACGGTAGTCGGCCTGCTTCTTGCGTATGATGCGAGCTATCTCCTCGGCCACCTGGCGCGAAGCCTCGGCACTGGTGGCAAAGATCTCTGTGGGAATCTTCTCGAAACGCGTCAACACGCTGCGCTCGATGTTATCGCTCGGCCGGTAGTACTTCACGGGCACGTTGCTCAGCGATATTTGGTTACTGAGATTTAAGTTCATGGGTTGACTGAGGTTATGAGGGTGTGAGGTTATGAAGTTTAAAAACATTAATTACCACTAATTTAACATTAATCTTTCATTAATTACATTCTACTTATTGCAAAATATGAATTAACGGTTAATTAACGTCTAATTAATGGTAATTAATGTTGAAAATATCTAGATACCTAGACACTGCCCGACACGGCTTAGAAGTAGAAGCCGAGGCCGACACGCAGTCCCACCTTACTGCCATCCGAGAAGTGGTTGAGCGACATGTCGTAGTAGAGGGCAGGCTCGACACTGATGTAGTGGTTCAGGTAGAAGCAGTAACCCACCTCGGGCGTGAGGTAGAGGTTGTTGAAGCTGCGACCCGAGAAGTCGTGATCGAACTTCAGACCCAGGTTGAGGTAAAGACCATTCTGACGGATGTAGTAACGTCCGCCCACGCCGAGCTCGAAGTTATTACGGTCGTTGTGCTCGCCCTTGATGTTGTTGAACGAATAGCCCAACTGACCATACACCATCCACGCATCCTCCACGAAATAGCCAGCCTTGGCATCGAGGCCAAAGCGGAAGTTATCCTTCATATACGAAAGATCAAGGCCTGAGAGCGATGTATTGACGTATTTGGTGTCAGCCTCGAACTGTGCAGAAGCTGTCAGACAACTAATGGTCATCAAAAGTGCTAAAACAATTTTCTTCATAATCGATGTATTTAAATTCATAATTTCTTATCAGATATCCTTTCGCAAAATTAGCACAAAAAAAACAATCAACCAAATATTCTTCGATTTTTTAACAAAACTTTGTATAAGCAAATACACACCAAAAAAAATGGGATCAAGCAATCGATCCCATTTCTTTCCTGAAATTGAGTGAGGAGTGTAGCGTTTTGAATAGTTTCGAAGTAGAGAGTGTAGTCGTCTAGCAGCTACTTTCAAACTCCAGACCAACTACTACTCTAAACCCAATACTCTAAACTCTAATCCCTAAACTAACTACACTCTACACTAATTTACTTTTTCAAATACTTATGTCCATCCTTGACGGTGATGCCGTGTTGGTTGACTGACACACGTCGACCGCTGAGGTCGTAGACAGCCATCGAGCCAGTCTGCCATGCTGCAGTTGTAGCAATGCCCGTCACATCCTCAATCTCGAGCAGATAGGGTGCCTGGTGCGTACCCAGTGCATCGGCCACAAAGACAACTTCGCAGGTTGTGCTGCTTGGTTCGTCGGCATTGCCGCTGACAAGGCAGAGCGTCACCTTCTCGCCACCGAAACCGAATACAGGCAAGAGGATGAGATCGTCCTCCCAGCGTCCGACACCGCGCACCTTGTCATTCTCGTCGTATGCCACCAGCGTCCATGTCTTGTCGATAGACTGCAGGTGTGAGATGTGCGGTTCGATGGTCATTGCCATGACAGAAGGATAGTCGTAGGCATTGACACTCCAGGGAGCAGCAGGCACGTAGCAAGGACCGAATGCGGCAGCCGCCTTCGATGCCTCGTTGAGCGAATAGATGAACGACTTAGGCTGTGCACTCTTGTAGAGGTAGCCCTGGCCAGGCTGCAAGGTCTGCAGCAAGGTGGTATTCCACTCACCATCGGTAAACTCAGCGAAGCCCTCGCGACCCACGATGAAGTCACCCTCCTCGGCGTCGAGATTCTTCAGTGCCTCAGCAAGTGTCTGGGTGGTAGAGAGCGGATAGCCCATCCACGTCCATCCCTCGCCCAGCGCTACGACACCGGTGTTGGGATTGAAGGCATTGCCATGAAGCGTCACAACCACATTATCAGTAGCCTCAACCTTGACAGCCTCGGTGGGCAGGATAGCAGCAGGCTCACCGCCCTCCTGACCTACGATCTGTGCCACAGCATCCTGCTTGAGGCTTGCCGATGGGAGTTCGTTCTGCAGGTTGTGCGACAACCAGTTCCAGCCCTTGTGCAACTGCAGCTGCAGGTCTGACTGACGAATGCCGTAAGTAAACTCAGCCACTTCGCTCGACTCGCCCACGATGCTCTGTGCCATTGCCTTGAGCGTCATGTCAGCACTGATGACGATAGGATGTCCGTCATAAACCTGACGTGTGCCGTTCTCGTCGCATGGACAAGTGCCATCCGTAGTGTAGTAGATGACTGCACCCTCGGTGGGACATTCCAATGTGACAGTCTGATTCTCGTATACAAGCGTGCCACTGAGGCGCGAAGCCACAGGCATCTTGACAGGTTCCAGCATAGCCTCGTCCACCACGTTGACGAGTGATGCAGCCTTGGCATCATCCTCATCGTCAGAGAGCAGAAGCTGAGTGGTTCCGTACAGCATACCGATGAGTGAGAGGTCGGCCTGACCATCGGCATCGAGCGTCACGGTCAGAGTAGTGACAGGAGACCCGTCGTTGTCGAGGGCCAGAATCTCGCCCTGCTCAGAGGTGATGGTGATGGTGCGACCGGCAGCAGCCTCGGTGGGCAATGCGGCGATCTTCATGGCCGTGGTCTTGCCGAAGGCGATGTGTGCCACCGAGTCAACCACAAAGCTGCGAATCTTCTTCTCGATGTCGAGCGTCTGCTCGTAGTCCTCGAGCATACGTATGCCCAGATAACTCTCGGCCGTACGGTCGATGCGAATCTTCACCTCGCTCATACCCTCAAGCTTGTCGGTGAGCAATGTGAGCTGACGTGCATAGACAGCCTCGCCGTCCATCGACTTCTCCTCGTCAGGGAAGCTGATCTCATAGTCCGTCACGAGCGTCTCCTCGCCCAATGCGTTGATAGCGGTAAGGGTCAGAATGTCACTTGTCAGCGTCTCAGGACGCATATACTTGTCAAAAGTAATGTCTACCCCACCTTTCTGCTCGCCACTTGCCTCGTATGCCTTAGCCAGACTCACTTCGGGCTGGGTACGCTGCTTGATGGCCACGTTCACATCGAGCTGGGGAGGAGGTACGGGCAACCAGTCAGAATAGGTCGTCTGATAACCCAACTTCTCGAACTTCACGCGCCACTCGCCAGTGGGCACATCCCATGAGTACGAACCCTCGCTGTCGGTGTAGAGCGGGTTAGATTGTCCATAGTCCTCAGCGTTCCACAGCACCTCGTTGTAGCGCTCGTCGCCCATCTCGTCGGTGTACTTCTCCTTATAATATACGGTAGCCGTCACACCCTCCTGACGATTGCTGGGCACTGCCTCATAGACATAACCAGAGGGGTCGATGATGGGGTCTACAACGGGATAAGGCAGGGTGAAGTCCCATACATCGTCAATCGTCTCCATAGCCGTGTAGTTGCACTCCAAACGATTGCGGTCACGCTTAGCCATACGCATCTTGTTGCGCGACATGGCCTTCGTCTGCTTGTACATCTCCATAGCGATGCCCAACAGATAGTCGGTCACCTCGGCACGCAGGTCTTCTATCTGGCCTATGCCATAGTCACCCACGTTGGGTTCGCCATAGTGCTTCTGCATGAAGGCTGAGAGGTTACCGGCACGCATAGCCTTGATGTATCGTTCGCCCAACTTGGCCATCGTCTCCTCGCCCAACTGCACCATGGCCCAAGCCTGTGCATCGTCACGCCCGTCGCAGGGACGTATGCGGTCGATGAATCCGCGCCACTCGTTGATGTCCTCGATAGCATAATGGCCGTAGCTCATGAGCCAGCTCAAATCGCGTGGCACGCTGATGCCCTGGTTGATTCTGGCCAGCTGCTTGACGCCATATTCCTTCTCGGCATCGGTCGAAGCATTGTTGATGTAGTTCTGCCAGTAGTCACCAGCACTGTTGAGTGTTGAAGTCACCTTCTGTATCATTGACGAAAGCAGGTAGAGCTCGCCCTTCAGTTCGCTGACAATCTCCGTAGCGATACGTTCCTTGCCAGCAGCCTTAGCCTTGGCTCTGGCCTGGGCCTTCGATGCATCGCCCACGGGGTTGAAGTTCCACACAGTGGTACTTCCGCTGGGCTCGATGATTATCGTTCCGTCGTTATACTCTCTATACTTCACGGTGATGTTGTCGCGATCCGTCTCAATTTCCTCTACCTCACCTTCCTCATCGTCGAATGGAGGATAGTAAGGCTCGTCAACAGCCTTATTCTCATAGCTTACCACATAGTTGGTGGCATACCAAGGTCTCTGCACCTTGATGTCGTCATCACCCGTAATGGGGAATTCGCCATCGTCGTATCGGTCATCCTCGCTCTCCCAATCCATATCGGCAGGCACTTCGGTGGAGAAGGCTGCCCAGTTGGGATTCTCGCGGATATACTCGAACACGTAGTTGTTGCTGGACGGATCCTGCGGCTGGATGTCATCCAGCTGGTCGGCCGACACATTGGTAGCAAGGTCGCTCACTACAGCCACGCGCACGCCGATAGGCATCTGGTCGTGACCGAAATGTCCCGTTGCCACCCAGCGGTCCATACCCTCGATGTAACGGGCAGGCAGGTCCACCCACTCGCGTGCCGTGGTAAAGACACGGATGTAGCACTCCTTGATGAGGGGAGAGTTATTGTCGGTCAGGTTGGCCTTGAAGATGAAGTCCTTGGCAGGAGAGAACTGATAGCCCTTGCTGCTCGTGGTGCCATGTTCCAAGTCCCACTGCACCCAGATGGTGCGGTTGACGTTGTTGTTGTAGAACGTCATTACCACGTCCTTGGCCTGAATGGCACCTTCATTATACTCCACTGCCTTCACTTCCGACTCCATATTCTCGCCCTCCTTTGTCACCACGGCCTTGATGGGGTGGATAGACAGGTTGCGGGGATTGTTCAGCTTGGCCTTGAGCGACCAGTATCCATTACCCAGCGCTGTGGTCGAACCCAGATACGTATATCCGTCATACACCTCGACAAGCGCATTGCTCGGTGCATTGCCATCCACCAGCAGGTCGGGCGTAGCGATGATAGGCTCTGCCCACAGCGTGATGTCGGTAGCCGTGAAGGCTGCACCGCCGATGGGCTGCTTGATGTGCTGAGCCGGAGTGGTAGGTGAGAAAGTGTAGTCGAACGACACGAAGGCATTGGCCGTATAGTTGCCACGCTGCTTGGGACGCACGCAGAGGCGCACACCATCGCTGTAGTTCTGTCCCAGGTCGACGGTCAGCACGTTGTCGGCGTAGTCGTATGCCACCACCTTGTCGGCTACCATCACCGAACCCTCGACAAACTCCACCGTCTGAGGTATCTCTACCGACACCTTGGCGTTGCTGATCTGACTGCGATAGGCCTCCTTGAAGTCGACATGAGCCGTCAGCTTTATCACATTGTCGATGATAGTCTGACTCTTGTCGGCCACAAAGGTGGTAGTGGTCTTGTCGGTGTAGAACAGCATGTCGTTCTTGAAGAGGGGCACGTAGTTGAACTTCACCCAGCACGTCTTGCCGCTCGTCACGTCTACCTCTTCCATCTTGTAGTTGTAGTCGAGAATCAGACCTAAGCCACCGAAATACTCCAGCGAGTTGAGGCTGTTGTAGTACTCCGTCTCACCCATCGTCACTACCTTGTAATGACCATCGGGCACGTTCTCGAAGATGACGTTATTGTCGCCTTCGAAACGCTTCCTCTCCACCAGCTTGCCCGTCTTGGTATCGTAGAGCAACGATACCACGGTGGGATTGTCGGTAACCAGCACGGTCGACTTCACGCTACCGTACTGCACGATGGGGAAGTACAGGTCGTAGTACTTCTTGTCCGCATCGATCTTCACCTCGGTGGTGACGTCGGTAAAGGCAGACGACTTGCTGTGACAGGTCACCTCCACCACATCACCAGGCTCCACATTGTGCAGGAGGATATTGGGGTGAGTCAGGTTCACAGGCCAGATATCCTTGTTCTGCGTCTTGTTGTGCATGGTGTAGAAGAGGTCGTCCTGATCGTGGTAGTAAGGCACGGGCTTGTTGGGCTTGCCATCAAACTCGGTAGGCTGATACGTGTGATGCAGCGTCAGCCAGTTGGTCTTCTCGCTGGGATTGTGCTGAACATCCGTCAGGTCGACATTGCCATAACCGTCGCTGCGTGCATTCAGGTCGTCGAGTGTGTAGGTGTATTGGATATTGGGTACACCTTCGGCAAAGACCTCGAGCACCGACTCGGCACGATGTATCTTCAGTTCGAACTCACCGTCATGACCGGTGACGGTGCTGTACACCTTCTTGCGTCCGTTCACCGTCTGCGTCATTGTTACGCGCGTATTGTCCCATGGCTGCAAGGGTGTCTTGTAGACGCGACCCTGAATGCGGAACCAGGGCAGGGGTTGCAACGTATAGTCCAGATCGTTGTTGCCGTCCTGAACGTATATCTGCTGGCGCTCGGGCACTGCGTAGTCGGTCATCATGCTTTCGGGCAGGGTGATGGTGTAGTAGAGCTTCGTGCCACCTGCCTTGACGGGCGAAGTGGGTCCCTCACACAGGAAGTTGCCATTGGCATCCTCCCACACTATCCTTATCTTGTCCAGCACCTCTACATCTATATCTTGCGCGTGCACGCTCACGTGTGCGCTATATAAAGAGGTAAAGGTAGAGAGAGACATCGAAGCGAAGTCGTCATCGAGCGTCATGGGGCCCACGGTGCTGAGCACGGTGCCGTCGGGCGTCTCGAGTGTAGCCGTGAAGGTGTCGTGACGCAGCAGATTCTCGAAGATATAGTTGAGGCGGTTGGTCACCACATAGTGGCGGCTCTCGCCATCGATGTTGCGAATGACGATGCGCATGTTCTTGTAGCGACCGTCGTAGCAGTACGAAGGCAGGCTAACGGCCAGCGAGCAACTGCGGTCGCGCATCGGCTTGAGGGTATAGTTGCTCCAGAACTCTGTAGCTTGATAGGCAGCCACCGACTCTGCTGGCACATACACCACGAGCGTGTTGGGAACATCCTTGAACGCATCCTTCTCCACATAAGGTGGCTTCTCGCAATACAGGTTGAGGCTGTGCAGTTCGATACAGCCCGAGAAAGCTTCTGCCTCGATGACAGGTGCGATGCTCAGCTCCACCTCCTTCAGCGCCTTCATGCCCTTGAACACTCTCTTGGGCAGACCACCCTGCTCGGTGGTGGCATTCATCATGTTGACGTATGCCAGACCGGTGCAGTTAGACAGGAAGTTCAGGTCGCTGTCCTTCAGCTTGCCGGCGATGGTGAGGTGCGTAATCTTCTTCTGATTGGCGCTACCGCCGATGATGCCGTTCAGCGTCGAGGTCAGACTGCCGGGCTCGAACTCCGAGATGTAGGCATTGCCCACCTCTTCCGTCCACTTGTTGGCGTGGGGATTGTTGGGAGCCGAGGGGTTGTAGACGGTGTGTGCCACCAGCTCGACATCGTGCGAAGGCATGGTGAAGTCGAACGAGTTCAGCATGCTCATGCTCATTCCCTCATAGTCCCAGTTCAGGAATTCGAAACCGGGATTGAGCGTAGCTGTGACACGCACCTTCGCGCCTTCTTCCACGAGTGTGGGCTTCGTCATATTGAACTTGGCGCCCACCAGCGGGTCGGAAGTCAGCGTCAGCGTGTAGCTGCGCTTGGGAAACTCGGGCGACTCGGGTACGCCGGGTGCATAGTAATAGTAAGCGTATACCACCGCATCATGAGCGGGCATTGTAATGCTGAGTCTCTTCTCGGTGCTCGTCGTTCCATCTGGCAGCAGCCAATGGTCGAAGTAGCTGCCATGCTCTTCGTATGCCGTCAGGTATACGTTGCTGCCAGCCTTGTACTGCACGGGCTTGTCTATCGAGGTGCGCCCGATATTGGGCACACACTCCACCTTCAGCGTATAGGCCTTGTCCGTCTCCTCCCAGTTGGGATGGGGCGGAGTGTCGCCCTGTGCCAAAGCGCACAATGGGACAACCAGGCATATGGTTAATAGAAATAGTAATCTTCTCATAACGTAAGATGTGTCTTTACTTCTTGATGAACTTCTTGCCACTCTTCACCACAACGCCGCGTGCGTCGTCAGCCACGCGCTGACCGTTGAGGTTGTAGCTTGCGCCACCCTTCTCGTCCTGAGCCACGGTGCTGACAGCAGTCTCCTCGCCGGCACTTACGTGCACCAGGAAGCGGTTGGCATAGCGTCCCTTCTCGGCATAGAACTCATAGCTGTCGCCCTCGCCCATCTTGGTCACCTTACCGGTGGCAAGGTCCTCGATGCTGATGTCGAGACGGCTGCTGCTGTTGTCGCCCAGGGCAATCTTGTACATGCCATCCTCGGCCACGTTCATGGCCAGTGTCATGGTACCGTTGTCCATGGGGCGCTCGTTGATGGCATACTCATGTCCCTCCTCTACGGTCCATATCAGCAGCACGTTACCCTCGTTGGGCATCATCTTGCTCATGTCGCGACCTGTGTCATACTTCAGGCTGGCACGCTCGCTTACGACGATGCGGGTGCGGTCGGCATCCGTGCCATCGGCCTTGCTGGCCACGAGGTTGATGAGCTCGCGAGTGCTCTTGGCGTCATCGCCGAACTGACCCTTCACGCTGCGGTAGTCAATCTCGCGAGGGTTGAAGTAGGTCTGACGACCATCGCGGTCCATGCCCATATACAGGTTGGTAGCGTCCTTGTAACCCTCCACGAAGAATGCCTCGAAGGGCGAGAAGATGTACTTGTCGTCGGCACGGCTGTATGCATCATACTTGCCGGTATAGCTGTTCCAAACGAGGAAGTTCATGATGGGCTGGTCGCTCTCGTAGTCGTGACCGTCTACCGATACGTCCGACAGACTCATGTAGCGGCTGTCGAAGAAGCAGGGGAATGAGTTACCCACAAGATACCAGCTGGCATTGTGCTCATCGGCGCCCAGCGCGTAACCGAGGTTCTTGCGCTCGTAGGCGTTCATGAGCATCTTTTCGGGATTGCTCACCGTCACCTCGAACTCGATAGGATTGCTTGCGTACTGGCTGTCGCTGTTGTAGCACTTGATGAAGCAGTCGTTCACCGTCATGCCGGGAGTGACAACCTCCCAAGCCATTCCCAGATCGCCTGCGGCACGGGCAGCGGTGTTGTAGGTGAGAACGGAGAACTGGGTGTTGGGGTCGACGGGCTTGATATCCTCAAACTGCACGCCGGGCAGGTGCAGTGCCTGCCATGTGTCGCGGCGCAACTGCAAGGTTAGCGTCACCTTCTCGGCACCCATCGTACCGTGTACGAGCAGCGAGTTGGGGTTGTATGTTGTCTGGGTAGTCTCGTAGTCGTAGCCATTTCGCAGGTTCTGGTCGGTGTAGTACTTAGCCCAGGGTGAGACGATCATCTCCAGATTCTTGACATTGAGGTTGCTGACAGCAGCCACGGTCAGGTTGCCACGCTCGTACTTGGTCTGACCGAAGCCGTCGTCGATGCGCTGGTCGTTCTGGAAGAGGCGTACGGTGGGACGATAGTCCTCGGCCTGGTGCTTGAACATGAACATGAACTCCTTGTTGATGTACAGGTTCTCGGGCATGGTGGCCGATACCATGGTCTTGTTCTGGAAGGGCACCCATCCCGGTGTGGTCATATACTCCTGAATACTCCATTCGGGCACCAGCAGGTAAACGTTGCGGGGGTCGCAACCCGAACCGGAGAACTGGCAGTTCTCTCTAACGGTGGGAGGAATGAGGCTGTTACACTGGATGCTCTCCAGGCCGGTACACTCGTAGAGCACAGCACCCCATGACGTGCCGCTACCCATGATGCGAAGGGTGCTGGGGAAGACTATCGACTTGAGCTTCTTGTCAAGACCGAACGCCACACGGCCAATCTCTTCAAGGCCTTCCTTCAGGTTTACGAACGTCAGCGAGTCGCATTTGTAGAAGCAGTACTCGCCCATCTGGCGCAATGTGGTGGGAGTGGTGAGCGAATACAGAGAGGTACAGTTGTCGAAAGCATTTCTGTCAATCGTCTTCAGACCCTCGGACAGCGTCAAACTCGTCATGTGACGATTTTCAGAGAAGGCCGACGAGTTGATGGTTTCAATGTTACCGGGAATAAACACCTCATAGAGGTCGCAACCACTGAATGCACTATAGTCAATCACGGTGGGCTTGTCGTTGAAGTCAACACGATTCAGGTTCTCGCAACCATTGAAGCAGCTGTTGGGGATGTTGGTCAGGCCATCAGGCAGGATGATGTTGTGCAGTGAGTCACAGCCGTTGAACGCAAGCTGACCCAGTGTCTTGAGCGAACTGGGCAGGATGAAGTCGCGAGGGTGGCTACCCGTCTGCTGATACTTACTGCCACTACCGATACCGGTCTCATAGAAAGCCAACTGACCGATCTTCTCGACTGTGCTGGTAAGTATCACATCCTCAATCTGCCATGCCGAACGGAGTGCCTCCGCTGGCACGCTGGTGAACTCCATGCCGTTGATGTCGAGCTTCACCAGGTTCTTCATCTGGCGCAGTGCGTACCAGTCATCCTCGTTCAGCGAACCGGCATTGACCTTCAGGAAGTTCACCTCCTTGTAGGTGCGAACCTGGGGCAGGGCATCAGCCACCACGGCATAACCCAGCGTACCGTTCTCTACACGGTCGATGGTGAGCCACTTCACGTCGTTATAGTTCTCTGCATCGAGGTCGTCGTTGATGATGACGCAATCCTCCCAATACTGTGTCTCGGTGAAGTCCTTGAAGTAGTCGCTGTGGCAACGCACCTTGATGTAGTGGGTCTTGAAGGGAGCCTGATAGGTAGCATTGGCGTAGGTGCTAGACAGCGCAGCCGTAGCCGTGGGGAAGCATCCCTTGGGCATGCGCAACACCAGGTTGTTGCTTTTCTTGGCATTGCTGAAGGCGTACTGGTCAATGGCAACCAGCGACTTGGGAATATCGATGTCATTCACGTGATTGTAATAGTCGAACGCATAACGGCCGATGTGCAGCAGGCCTTCGGGCAAAACGATGTCGGTGGCAGGCGATTCGTTGTAGTAGCCCACCGCACCCATCACGGAGATGACCTTATAGGTCTTGTCACTCACGGTGATCTGGGCGGGAACGGTTATCACACCGGCCTTTGCCATGTCGCAGTTGCGGTCCTGATAGGCCAACCACTGTGCCACGTCCTTGCTCTTGTCCAGAGCATACGTCAGACCGTCGACTTTCGTCGAACCAGAGAAATTGTAATCTGCAAGATTGAACGTCGTTCCGCCTTGCGCCATCACTTGGCTGCAAAGACCGAAAAACGCAATCAGCAGGCTTAACGTCAAAGCATTAATCCTTTTCATGATTCCTTGTTTTTGATTGTTATGTTATTGTGTTAATTATCACTCTATGCGCACGCACGCAAGGCATACGTACATATAAATGTTTAGGATATCGCTGCAAAGATATAAAAAATCGTACAAACGCCAAGCACATTTCCCAGATTTTTTCGCCAAAACTGGCAGATTGACGCCAAAATGTCCCGAGAGTGACAATAAAAATCGTCGCCACGAGGCGGGAAGGCCTGTGGCGACGAAATATTGGGGTTGCGAAATGTACTGAATCAATTACTTGAAGGGAATCTTCGGGGTCTTGCGCTTGGCAGCAGCCTTGGTGCCCTGGATGAGCACGTCATAAGAATTGTCTTCTTGCTTAAACCAAGGATCGTTTTGACCTTTATATGCACTACCCTCGATACAAAGTTTCAAGAATCCGTCACCGATATAGATACGGCCTTCACCAGATGTCATATAATCTCCTTTCCAAACATGCTGGTGAGTAATGCGGATATGAGCTTCTGGTCTGAAATACTGCCCCTTAGGAAGAGCTATTGTTAAATCACGACTTGACTCATCATCGCCAAATCCAAATCCAATATTCTCCTTCTCCCAAGTATCCACGGGCTTTTCTTCTTTGTATGTGGTCTTAATATCAACATCTTTTCCATTTACCATCTTGAATGCCTTGTAGAACAGATCGACATACATATTAGCCCCTGCTGGCACGGCCGCATGATTTTCAATATGAATATCGAGTCGTGAGGGAGCGGGGATATACTCCGTGATGTGATTGTAACTACCCGTCTGCTTAGATACGACTTCATCACCCGTACCGAGGTACTCTACCACATAGTAGATGGGCACACCCTGATTGCTGAGGCTGAGCTTACAGTTTGAGAGCATCTTCTTCATGAAGACACTATCATTGTCCATGGCCTGACCAGCCGTTGAGGGATCGCCACCGAAGATACGGCTATACTCTCTGGTGCTGCTGCAGAAGCTGGAGATATCCTGCTTCGAGTCGCCAGAGAACTTATCCTTGTACTTGATACTGTCGCTACCCACGAAGTGGAACTTGCTGCTCTCATACTCCTTGCAGTAATAGCCGAAACGACCATAGTACACGGCCTTGATGATACCCAGCTTGCCATTACCCCTCGACTCCATGCGCTTGATATCATCCAGCGTTATACTCTTACCAAAATAGTTGGTGCGGTCACCGCCTTCTGGTTCTACTTCAATATCATAGAAACTCTGATGGAACGTATCCATCTTATAAATCTTCTGGCTGCTGGTAGACGTATTGGTCTTTACCTTACACGTTGTGTTGAGGAAGTTGGTTGACAAATTCAGATCAATAGACATCTCCTCCTGGCTGTTCGAGCAGGTCTGCTGCTTGTCCAAATCACCGGGAGCGGTTACCACATTCATCTCACCAGAGCCCACCACCTGCGACAACAGCTTGTTGATGGCGGCCTGGATAGAGCTCTTCTCGTTGGGCACATTATGTATGGCTACCTCCTTCTTTTCTCCCACCAGGAAGTTTAGGTATACTGTTACCGTACCCTGGCCGCCCGTACCAAAGTTTACAGGCTCGGGCGTACCATCGGCCAGTTTCTGGTTGATATAGACAATGCTACCGGGATAGATATAGCTATTGTTAACAGGTGCGTAATTCTGCGTCACCTCATTCACGCTACGAGATGATGTCTTAAGCAACATCACACCATTGTTGGTCTCAATAACAGCGGGAACAGGTGTAGGGCTGACCTTGGCCAGGTCAACGGGGCTCTCTTTTCCCTTCTGAAGCTCCCAGTAGTCGTTGATAGCCTTGCGGCGTGCCAGGTCCTTCTGGTCCTCACCCACAGTGGTAATGGTCACATAGAACACGGTCTTGTACGCCTTGCCGTTGAACTTGTAGTTCAAGGTTACAGGAGTCTCCTTTCCATTGGTTGGCTTCAAGGCCTTGAGTTCGAAGAAGGTACCATCGTCTGCATCGCCAAAATGGTCCCAAAACTCTGCCCTGCTGAAATACTCATTGTCGTAATCTACCGACATGCTGCCCTCATCAAGATGAGTCAACTTGTACTTCTCCTTGCTGTTGACGTCGCAAGCAGACAAACTAATGTATGCACCCTCAGCCATAGAGAAATGGGTAGGATAAGGAATGGGATTACTGCTGCCATCGCGGAAGTCGATAGCGCCATTGTTACCGTTCACGGTCTCATCAACATCAGGAACGACAACAGAACCTGGTCCGTCGGGCTCGACCTCGTCGTCACCGCAACTGGTGCCACCAAAGCACAACGCGGATGCCACCAGCGCCATGCCGACAAAACGAAATGTTTTCATATTATTATTTAGTGTTAATTACTGCTCGTCACCCTAATAGAGCACATATTATATTATAATGTTTAGGATGTTAGGGCATCCGCTGATTAATTTTCATAAGACTTCACCTCAGACATTCAGTCACACATAAATTTCTTCAAGAGAGTAAATGCTTATCCGTATAAACATCACATATGTTTAGGTTCGTTTCTTTCGTAAGTTCAGGTGTCCACGCCCTCCCTCCTTTCAATCTGCCGTCCGCCATGCACATCGGCACGCACATAGCAGCAAAAAAAATATAGTATTTCTTCGCAAAGATAAAAAGAAAAAACGGAAAAGTCAAAAATTTCTTTATTTTTTTCATCCAAACATGCATATTGTCCTCATTATGCCCCCTCTCCTACATTATTTAAGTAGGTGAACAAAAAAGATTTCTATTCTTATGCATGAGGACTTGTCATTCTTGGCAGCAGCTCTGGTACCCTTGATTCATTTCTCTCACAAAACGCCTATCACCCGTCTGCAAATGGTTCTTCACCAATTTAGGTGCTAGCTTGTCATTCCGACGAAGGAGGAATCTCAGCCCAATCCTGCTATTATGAGTCCTTGTTGGACTGAGATCCCTCCTTCGTCGGGATGACATCTAGGCGACTTTGGAAATGGCACAAATTGGTTATCTATCAAGACCTTACAAGAAAATGAATGCACCTAAATTGACGCAGAACCCTGCAAATTATCTTTTTTGCCTCCACCCTCCACTTTCTTTGTATTTGCTTAGAATATAACAGTTTAAGTCGGTGGAGGCACTTATTTTACCTCCTCTAATTTAACCGGTACTGAAACTCAGTGGGTTATAAGTTTTATGCAACCCCAAGATAGCCCAATACCTCAAAGCGTACAAGTACGTAAAGGAGTTCGGTGAAGGCATCGACCGCATCTGTAACGAGTTAGAGACAAGAGGTTCTGCAATTCCTTCTTTCCACATCAATGCATTTATCCTTAAGGCAACATTGAAAGCTGAGTGGACATCAGAAAAGGAGCTGGAGCAGTCAGGAACTACCCAGACAAAACAAGGTACTACCCAGATAACTACCCAGATAACTGCCCACAAACTTACAGAAGTTCAGCAAAAGATAGTAAATTGTCTTATCTCCAATCCATCAGCAAGCCGTAAGCAACTCGCAACATTGGTGGGAGACATAACCGAAGATGGCATAAAATATCATCTCAAAAAACTTCAACAAACAGGAGTGATCAATCGCATTGGCCCCGACAATGGTGGTCATTGGGAAGTTGTTGAACAATAAGAAATAAGAAGAACAATAGTTTATGAATTTTGAAAATAACATAAAAGAAAACTTACACACATATATCACCAATAACGAGGTGGTCTTTCTGACTTTCGGTAATCTCGTGGAGGTGTGGTAGATGCTCACGTTATTCTTAAATCGACAACAATGAACAATATAACGAACGAAGAACTTCAATCCAAATTGTCACGAGTAAAATCGACGGATACATTCGTTGAGGAGGCACGTGCTTTGCATGGTGATTTGTTTGACTATAATAAGGTTGACTATCGCAGTATCACACAGCGTGTGCTTATATCAAGCAAGAAGATGCTAAGTCTTGGTATCCTTAACTAACCATTTGAGAATGAAGGACGAATGAAGGGTTGATGGAGGGTGGAGCACCACCCTCCATTCTTTAATCAAAAGAAATATAGTGTGTTAGATGCTATTCATGAAGGGTGA
>JAGHUS010000136.1 GCA_018064685.1 Bacteroidales bacterium
AAGGAGGGATCTCAGTCCAATCCTGCTATTGTGAGTCCTTGTTGGACGGGGATTCCTCCTACGTCGGAATGACACTCTGGGTCAAATCATATATAGTTCCCAAAGGAAGTTATATAGAAGTTAAAAGGAAGTTATAGGGAAGTTAAATGGAAGTTCTTTGCAAGCAAAGCATCGGCCTAAAGGCACGCTGAGCGATAGGGACGATAGGAGATGCTAACAATGAAGAATAAGGTATGTGGGAAGAGCCTTCATCCTTCCTCAAGCGGATTTGAGTCCTCCTCCTCGGGGGGAGTTAGAGGGGGCTTACACCGCTTTGGTGAAGAACGTCTTGATGTTGATCTTGTTGTGTGTGTCAATAAGCAGTTTCAGTTCGGTAAGCATGTCGGGCAGACGTTTCTTGTACGAACCGTAGAAGGCATAGAGGTTAACGCCCAGATTGCTCTTTTCGAACTTCACGCTTATCTTGGCCCGTCGGCTCTGCTGAACTACACAATACGTCACGTTCTCACACTCCCTCAGCGCATCATCCACATAGGCCTTGATGGCCAGCGCAGCCATGTGCTGGGTCTTCAGCTTCTTGGCAGCAGCGGTGCAGTACTCCTCCCACTGCTGCATGTAGGCGTCGTAGCGCCTTATCTGTCTTGCCATCCAGTGAGCAATGTCCGCTATGCCACGATACCTTATCATGTGTACGGTGTGCGTCATACCGTTCAGCGACATTTGCAATGCCGAACCTGTCCTCACTATTATCAGAGAGTCGGCAGGCGAGAATACAATGGTCAGTGTCTCGTCGGTACGGGCATGCAGCAGTCTCAGGTTTTTCTTGTACTCCACCAGCTTCGCCTCTACGGGATTGTCCTGCTTCAGCCTGGCGTAGATGTCCGCCGGACTCGCTATCTCGGGATTCACCTTCTCCGGTTCTTCCAGATCCATCATCATCTTCTGCATCAGCCACTGCTCTTTTAGCATCACAGGGTCCTTGCCCAATTGCATATCTTTTTTGATGGCATTCACCATTTTCTGTATGTTCATGTCCATGTGTGTTAGTTGTTTATTTGTTTAGGAGATTAGCCGTTTAGTCATTTATTCGTTTATTCGTTTAGGAAATTAGCCGTTTAGTCGTTTATTTGTTTAGGAGTTTAGTCGTTTGGCCGTTTATTCGTTTAGGAGGTCTCCCCCCCTTGGGGGGGGTAGAGGGGGGCGGTGCCTCGTCAAAAGCCAATCACCTTGTGTCCCTGCTGCTCCAGCTTCTCTTGTTGTGTGAAGTTCTTCAGCATCTCGATGTCAGGTTCCTGTCCGGTCAGGATATACTCCATAGTGCTCTTGCGGGCTATGTTCTCAATCTCGCCACCCGACACGTCATACATTCGTGCCAACTCCCTGGCATCGGTGTCGTTCAGTCCGTCTATCATCGACTGCCAGATGTGTGCCTTCACCTCTGTGCTGGGCTTCTCAAACTTTATCTTGAAGATGAAACGACGCTCGAAGGCCTTGTCCAGGTTGACGGTCAGGTTGGTGGTCACTATCATGATGCCTTTCAGGTTCTCCATCTCCTCCAGCAGTATGTTCTGCAGTGCGTTCATCATCTGCTCGGCACCGTGCTCCACATTCTCCAGTCGCTTCGACAGTATGGCGTCGCCCTCGTTCAGCAGCAGTATGGGCATCGTCTCACACTTTTCGCAGTACTTGCGGTAGTTGGTGAAGATTCGCTTCAGCTTCGCCTCGCTCTCGCCTACGTACTTATCCTTGAAGTCCGTCACCTGCACCTGTATGATGTCGCGTCCCGTCTGTCGTGCAAGCTCATAGGCAGTGGCTGTCTTGCCGGTGCCCGGACCTCCGTGCATCAGCACGCACACTCCAGTTCGCATAC
This sequence comes from Bacteroidales bacterium, assembly GCA_018064685.1. Lineage (GTDB taxonomy): Bacteria > Bacteroidota > Bacteroidia > Bacteroidales > Bacteroidaceae > Physcousia. The sequence continues at coordinate 1,871 of JAGHUS010000136.1, forward strand.
CCTTCTTCTCCAGTCGTTGCTGTATGATGGGCAGCTGCTCGGCCGACAGTATGCTTCTCAGTCGCTCTACCTGACTACGTTCCTCCTCGTTGTAGAAGAGCTTCTTGGGCGTGATGTCGGTGTGCGACTTCAGTCCCCTCAGCACGGGCATCCTCTTGTCTGCATAGCTGTTCACATTGACATCCTTCAGCAGTTCGTCCTTCACATAGTCGGTCAGCACAAAGGCATTGGTGTTGGCCATGCCGCCCTCGCACCTGTGCTGCACTAGGTTGTTCTCGAACAGTGGGTGGATGCCACTCTGCATGCGGCATGCCTCGTAGTCGCCCGTTATCGGATAGGCCAGCTTCACCTCGTCGGGCGTCAGCCCCTCGTTGGGCGCACCATTATACTTATAGTAGTCGGCCACCATCATCATCAGCAGGTTGGTGTCCTTTCTCACCTTCTCCAGGGCCACCTTGCACAAGGGCAGTTCCTTGTTGGCTTCGACAAGCTGTTGCATCCAATAAATCTCGTCCTCGAAGTCGTCGTCGTTGGTGTCAAACCCCTCATTGAAGTGGAATGCAAGCTTGTTGATGAACGCCTGCTGGTTCTCGCACTCCAATACCTCGGGTTCGAAGGGACGGTTCTCTCGTGTGGCCTTCGTCACACCTGCGGCAAGAGCATACGCCTCAAACGATTGGCCGTGGTCGAACCTTCTGCGGTGCTGCAGCCAGCGCATGCGGAACAGCTCCTCCAGGTCGTTGTGATGGGTCATCATCGACAGATTGCTCAGTCCCAGCACCTTGCCCATCTGTCTTGTCGACATAGGTGTACCCTCCTCCAACAGCATAGCCACGATGATGCTCTGCATAGGATTCAGTCCCGTCTTCTCGGTCAGAAAGCTAAAAGCCTCGGCACACTTCACAAACAACTCGTTGCGCAGACAACTCTTTGGTGCATGCTCGTTGATGACGTTGAAGGCATCGACAATGGTCCAGTCGGCGTGAATGGGTTGCACAGCCCCCTTCCTGCCATTGTTTCTGTCAGGCATCTCCTCCTCCAGCTCGCCGAAGTCGTCAACAATCTCATCACCAAACACGCTTTTCAAATCAAAGTTTTTGTTCATCATACTGCTTATATTATGTTTTTCGTGGGCAATTATACATTTATAATCCATACCACCCAAATAACAAAGCAATATTTTTCCGGTTGTTTGGTTATGCGGTAAAAAAAGAAGGTATGCTATGTCGGCACACCTTCCTTATACATTATATATATATTATAATCTTTCTCAGTTATACGGTTTTCCAGTTGTTTGGTTATACGGTTTTATGGTTGTTCGGTTATATGGTTATACGGTTGTTCGGTTTTGCGGAAATATCCCTTTGGTGAATTGTATCTAGGTTGTATCAAGCTTTATCCTCAAAGCGAGGCGACTTCACAACCTCACAACCTCCTCACGGTTCCGTCGTCCTCACGCTGTAGCCCAGTCTCCTCAGTTCGTCCTGCGCGCTGATGTTACCTTGGTTGGCAGCCAGTCGGTACCACTCCTGAGCCTTGTACATCGACTTCTCCACGCCCTTGCCCATGGCGTAGCACTCGCCCAGGTTATACTCCGCACTCGGGTTACCCTGCTCGGCAGCCTTGCGAAACCACTTCACCGCCTCGTAGGCATCAGCCTCTACGCCCTCGCCGTTGCGGTACATATACCCCAGACTATTCTGGCCGTCGGCATTACCCTGTTCGGCCGACTTGCGGAACCATCCCAAGGCCTGTACCATATCCTTCTTCACGCCATGCCCCTTGTAGTACATCATGCCCAGGTTGCACTGTGCATCCGCATTGTCCTGGTCGGCAGCCAGTCGGTACCACTGCAATGCCGCCTGTTCGTCCTTCTCCACTCCGCGGCCATGTTCGCACATCACGCCCATGCCGTTCTGTCCCGCAGCATACCCCTGTTCGGCCGCCATGCGATACCACATCACAGCCTCCTCGTCGTTGCCCATCACTCGGTAGATGTCGCCCACCACGCTCTGAGCCTCGGCGCTGCCCATGCCCGCCGCCTTGCAATACAGCCTCAGAGCCTTCGGGTAGTCACGCTTCTCGTAGTACACCTTAGCCTCCTGGCATATAGCCTGTGCCTCACCATTCTGTGCCGTCACACTCTGGCCACGCTGAGCCTCAACATTCTGTGCCCATGCATTGGCCGATACCATGCAAAGAAGTAATAATACAGCTTTCAGTTTCATATCTGTAAATGCGCATTTTAAGTGAAACGATTATATCAGCTTTTGTGTATCGCTTTCAATTTTGCTGAAAATTATTTTAGTGATGATTTTCATTCGGATGTCGACGGTTATGCCCGATCCTTCATCGTGATTGTTTCTAAGAACGACGAATTGGGACCTATTATCGTTGCGATACCATTCTGGATTCTGGTCAGTTTGTATTTTTATTTGCCGTAATTAGTTGTAATGTAGTTTTTGAGTGTCTCAAGACATGAGCGATGACATTCTCGAGCAATGAGATGCATGAAAATGGGTCTGTCACCTTGTATTATCTCAACGGTCATATCTATGATATCTAAATCACCAGCTTTTGAAGCGTACCTTTGAAACATACGGCTGAAAAGTTGTGAGCGATATTCCTGTGGCCACTTTTCAGAATGATGCTGACTAATGATTGGAAGTTCTATTTCATCACAGTAGTAGTATAAGATGGCTTTTGAGTTTTGACTGAAGCAACGACCTATTCCATCAGCAATGATTCTAAGTGTTCTTATATCAGCGTTGTGATGTCCTTCAATACGCTCAAGGTCTATTTCTATTATTTCAACATCTAATGCAGTTTCTTGCATCACGTTCTCGGTGGCAAAGAATGCGTCTTCACCACTTGAAAGCGATACACGAAACACATCATTCGTGTCAGTTTTTACGTCAAAAGAGATAACCATCGGTTTAGGCCTGTATTGTGAACATTGGGGTTGTCGTGTGTGTCTTGGCACGACGCAGCATCTTATGCTCCCTCATTTTCTGAACCATATTCAAGAGCTTCTCTGAAGGATCCTGGATTATGATTGTTTCCGATTTTATTGATGTGATTGTCATATTGTCTAGATTTTATCTTTTTTTACTTAACTACTTTACTCTTACTATTCTCCCACGACAGTTATTCGAGGAATTGTTCTTAATGTTATTCACCATTTATTCTTATCCTAAACGCAAAATAACAACAAATAACTGTAATAATCAAAATTTTCAAATAGAAATAGCATATTTGTGAGAAGTTTTATAAAAAACAATGAGTGTTATGCTATTTCCAGCAAAATATATTAGGTATAGTGTTAATGCACATCTATTATATGAAAACCGGAGCACTCCACGAAGGAATGCCCCGGCACAAACATATACGGAAAACTGTTGATTACCACTCTTCGTCCCATAAGTTCTCGCCTTTCACGAGACCGTCGCTATCATCGTCGCCGGTACCTTCACCTCCGCCAAGAGCAGGCGTATCACCGCCATCTCCGCCAATGAGGCTCAGACAAACCAGATTGTCCAAGATTACATTCTTGTACAGCACGCTTGGTGCAATATATTTCTTTTTCATTTCTTGATCTTTTCAGATTAATTTTACTTTATTTTCTTCCTCTCCTTTCTGCGCCAGCCCTCCGCTCCCATTGGGGAAGGGCTGGGGGAGGGGGGGCTTTTACTTCACCAGTACCTTCACACCGTTAACGATGTTGATACCCTTCTGCATCTTGTTGAGCTTGCGACCGTTCATGTCGAAGATCTCTGCCTTGCCGCTGGTCAGAGCGTCGAGAGCCTTGATGGCAGTCTCCTCGTCGAAGAAGAAGGCCTCTTTTGCCTCAGAAGCAACAGGCTTGGTCAGGTAGCAACGGTTTGCACCGAGCTTCAACGTGCCTTCTTCAGGAACCTTGTAGAAGCCAACCTTACCACCCTGATTCTGCAACAGGTACTTGCCTGCCTCAACCTTGGCGATAGGCTCGAGTGTACCGGTCAGAAGACCATTTGTGTACTGCGCCTTGAAGCCCTTTGCGTAACAGTCAATAAATGCAGAAGCATCGTCGATTTTACTCTGATTCTCAACGATGTAGGGAGTGTTGGCCTTAAGATCCGTCACTTCATCGAGTTCGAGTGAAGAACCTTCACCAGCACTTACAGTATAGAATTTGATACCGAGGAAATGATTTTCAACATTGGCAGGCAAAATGATGGTACCATACTTGTTTTCCTTTTTTATTGCGATGTTTATTCTCTTTTGAGCAGCAGGCTTGATCGCCAGGTCATAGTTGTCGTTCGAGCAGTAGAAACCATTGTTGTTGGTAGAACCGATGTGCTCGCCCGTCCAGATGTTGACGATCTCACATACACCTTTCTTATCGAATGAAGGATAGATGTCGAGAGGCATGGCATCCTCTTCAACATCAGTCATACGAATTTGTGAACCAGCCCAAGCTACTGTAGAACCTACGTGAGTACCATCGGTTACATACCACTTCTTACCAGCTGCATCGATGATGTACATGTAAAGTTCGTCATTACCGTTTTTGTCAAAATAGACAGACTGGTTGTAGTTGGTTTCTCCAGGTTCATCAGAATATGCCATAGCGTAGTTGTTCTGGTTTCCTTCGCTGTAAGTGAAAGTCACAGCCTTGTTTGTCCAACCAAGACCTTCCTTAGCCATGATGACGTTATAGGGAGTGTCCTTATCTATGTTATTGATTACTTCGATATCTGTATCAAAGTTTTTAAGTGCCTCAATCTGTGCGTTAACCTCAGAAAGACTGGTTGAGTTGTCGACTACGTCCTGTGCGTCCTCAACAGCCGTCTTGACAACTTCCACAGATGCCCCATCCCAAGTGATGATGTTGCTGCTTGATCCTTCGATGTTAGCGGTAGGAACTTTAATATCGTTGATTATCTCCTGAAGTTGGCCCTTGGCACTAGCAAGAGCGGCTGCTTCTAGGTCAACGATCTTCCAGTAACCATTGTTGGCTTCTTTCTTGTCGCCATATACTGCAGCCCCCGCAGTTTTAGCGTCTGTACCAATCAAGCCCTTGGGGCCCTTGATAGTATACTTGTCATCAACGAGCGTAAATGTCCAGGCTGTCTTGGCTGTGGCATCAGCACTCATACTCCAATTGTTGTCACCTCTCATGTTGATGTATTTGTCATTGATCTTGATGTAGAAGCCAGAGTTTGCCTTCTCGAAAGTAGCCGTTTGAGATTCTGCAGAAAGTACAGCATCACCAAGGTAAAGGCCGTTTGTTGCATTGAGGATAGCCCAGTTGCCTGAGAGGGCGGGAATTGTCAGGCTAGATGTGGCTGCTTCAACTTCTGCACGTGTGGTAGCAGCGTTGATGGCCTCCTTGGCAGCTTGTATCTTTTCCTCGGAAATTCCGAAAATAGGATCACCAGCACTGGGCAGATCGCCAAGAGCCACCTCCTTGGCGTAAGCGAGTGCGTCGATTGCCACCATCTTGATGTAGTCAATCTGTGACACAGGGTCAGAACCTGAACTTGCACTATTGGTGGGGGTGTTAGCGAAGGTGAAATAGAGATTGGTTGCATCTACTGTTGTAGGCATCAGAATCTTCACGGTCTTTACACCATCGTTACTGGTACCGAGACGAACGACGCCAGAAGCAACGTCGTACTTGCCAGCAGCCGTACCGATACCTACATTGAAGTTTGCGTTAGCATTACCCGAAGCAACCTGGCTGATGGTAACCTCATAGGCGGCACCTGCCTCAGCAGCCACGGGCTGAGAGATGTAGTTGCTGTTGCCAGAACCACGCCATACCAATACGTTGCCACCTTCTTTAGCGGCGGATGACGCCATTACGCGAATACCCATGTTGGCAAAGGCTACGTTTGATACCCAGGGAGTACCAACAGCATAGCGATCCTTGGCGCCTGATGCAAGTGCACCAACAACACTGAAGTCACTGTTTTGAAGGAGATTCTGTGCAATGGCACTTCCCCCACAAATGGCTATTAAAGCCACAGTAAGTAAATGTTTAAGTTTCATAAGTTAGTAATTAATGGTTATTTTTGTTTTTTACTGTTTGTGACAGATTCAGAATCTGCGGTTACATAAACCACATAATTTTGTGCAAAGTTAGTTGTTTTTTTCGAACCTATCTAATTATTGCGTATTTTTCGTTCGTGTCGTGCAGAAAATAGCACAAACTATTCATTTCAGGCGTGTTTAAGGTGAAAATATCAGTAACAGATTTATTAACTAGCAATTAGGTGCAGTGTCGATGTGTTATTATAGCAAAACAGGGCATCCCATTTCGGGGTGCCCTGAATTATTATTGTCTCGACACGCTAGGTGCCGATGGTTGTCTATTACCACTCCTCGTCCCAGAGGTTCTCTTGCTTTACGAGACCGTCACTATCTCTGTCTGGATCCGTTCCGGGCACAGCCTCAGGCTCACTTCCTCCTTCTCCTCCGCCAATAATACTCAAGCAAACCAGATTGTCCAAGATTACATTCTTGTACAGCACGCTTGGTGCAATATATTTCTTTTTCATTTCTTGATCTTTTCTGTTATTTATTATTTAACTTCTTCTATCCTCTCTGCGCCAGCCTCTCCCCCTCGGGGGGAGATGTCGCTTGCGACAGAAGGGGGCTGTTACTTTACCAATACCTTCACACCGTTAACGATGTTTACGCCCTTCTGCATCTTGCTGAGCTTGCGACCGTTCATGTCGAAGATCTCAGCCTTGCCGCTGGTCAGAGCATCGAGAGCCTTGATAGCGGTAGCCTCGTCGAAGAAGAAGGCCTTGACGTCACCACCATTAGCAGGCTTTGTCAAGTAGCAACGGTTTGCACCGAGCTTCAACGTACCTTCTTCAGGAACCTTGTAGAAGCCAACCTTACCACCCTGATTCTGCAACAGGTACTTGCCTGCCTCAACCTTGGCGATAGGCTTGAGTGTACCAGTCAAGGGACCGAATTCAATAGGATTATCATTCTCACGTGGAACAGCAAAGCCCTTAACATCAGTCTTCGCCAGACCTTCCTCTGCATTGAGCAGAACGGGAGTGTAAGCAGGAATGTAGTCAACACCCATCTCGGTGATGTCAGTCATAGCGAGGCTGGCACCTTCTACATCCTCAACCACGTATGCGGTTACACCAGCAGGAATAGCAACATTGAAGGGTGCAACGAAGGTACCCCACTTAGCATCAGCGTTAACAGCCATGTTGGCAGTAGTGTAAGGAATGAGACCGGTTACATGGAATTTCTTCTCGAAGTCAGCATAATCGGTGAAGGTTACAGTAGCCTCAAGAGCCTTGCCGTCCTCAGTCAAGGTCAGAGTAGCAGTACCATCTGATGCCTCACAATCCTCGTCATTAACAGTGTAAAGAGATGCGCCTACATAAGTACCGTTAGTGAATATAAATGTAAACTCGTTACCTTCTGCGTCAGAACCAACAACATAAGTTGTCATATCACCTGTCAAGGGATTCTCCGTCTCCTGCATCTGGATGTTGGTCAGTTCAGCCTCGATGGTCAACTCAGCAACCTTGGTGTACTTCACGTTCTTGAACGACAGCCATGAGATGTTAGCGTCCTTAACGTCGAGCGAGATGGTCAGAGTACCGTCAGTAACAATACCCTCAACAGTGTATTCCTTGATATTGAACTGACCAACCTTAGTACCCTCAGTCACATCGATTGAAACACCGTTTGCTGACAGGGTGATGCCAGTAGCGTCATCTGCATCCACCTTGTTCTTAGCACGCGCACGTACCCATACGCTTACATTATAAATACCATTTTCCAGACCTGTAACGGTTGTCGAGATAGTATTATCTGCAAGACTGTTGTCATCACCAGTCCAGTACTCGAAGAAAGGAGTGGTGAATTTTGTGCCGTCGCCATTACCCTCGGTCGACCATGTGTTCATGTAAAGAGACTTGTCAAAGTTGTTGGCAGCCTGTCCACCAATGGTCCAGGGAGTAAGGAGGAAGTTATAGGCGGTTGATGCGTGCCAACCAGTAGCTGCGGTAGGATTAACGACACCATCCTCATTGGTCAGTGTGCAATTCTCATACTTGGTGCTGTTTGCATCCCAGGCAGCCTTGTATGCGGCAAAACCAGCAGCATCGTATACGTTGGTTGCATCCATCAGTGCCTTCTGGGCATCGAGTGCAGTCTTAGCTACTACATACTCTTCTATAGACACATTTGCTTTGCTGATAGCGTCCTTCAAAGCATTGTAGAGTGAGCCGTTGGTCTTATCTGCCTCAAGAGCCGTTACGGCAGCATCCATGGCAGCCTTTACATCTTTATTCATCTTAGCTGTGGGGATATTGGCAATCAGCTTCTTTGACTCAGAAGCATCGACCATTACCTCCTCGCTTATATACTTCAGGGTGAAGTTATCGAACAGAATCCATCCACCACCAATATTTCTACCCTTGAAACCGAAAGTCAGATCACCACCATTCTCGGTAACAACAGCCTTGGCCGTAGTCTTGTAATGATCCGCATCAAACCACTTGCTTGCACCCTGCATAGAGTTAGGGATGTAATAGGTTGTACCATCAACGTTAAACTTGCTGTCGTTGGGATGATTTCCATTATCTTCACCCCAAAGAAGGGTGGTTGAAGCTTCTGACATGATGTTGGGAACATCAGTTTCCATTGCGGTGGTGTAAAGCTGGGCAATTGATTCACAGGTACCTGCCTTATAGGCATAATACATGTCTGTACCTGGCCAACCGGGACGCTGGAATGCCTGCATGCCAATCTCATAAGTGCCCTTCTTCATGCCATTAATGGTCATTGACATATTGAAGTCGGCCTGATAGAACTCACAGTCGTGGTTGTTTGTGTCAACGCCAGGATTCGCCTTACCGTTCATATTCCATGCAGAAAGATCATTGGTGTTGAAATGAGGATTAACCAAGATTGAGGTGAGATCACCGCCAACGCTAACACCATACTTCTCTGAACTAACAATAGCAGCATTTACTGCATCACCATAGGTAGTAAGCTTGCCGAAAGAAGGTGCGGCGTCGTATGCCGACTTAGCTGCCTCCAGGGCAGTCTTAACGCTTGCCTGCATGTTAAGGCCTTTCACTTCGTTGTATGCATTAGCCACCTCGGCAGCATCATACTGTGCTACCTTGCCTGTTGCTGTCCAGTAAACGATGCTGTTGGAAGGACGCGCAGCCTCTGCGTCATATCCCAGGTAGATATCACGACCAACGCAGTGGAAGGCAAAGCCATTACCCTCAGAGTAGGTAATGTCCCATACTGCAAGATCCTTTCCATCCTGACCATGCTGGCTATTAGTACCAGCAAGACCGAAAATGACATTGCCACCAGCAGGCTGGCTGTTTACATATTGATCGCCTGCCCAGAATTTGCGACGTGTAGTGCCATCTGCATTTTCGTATACAGGAATCAGCCAATGACCGTTGTAGGGCTCCAGTTTGTAGAATCCACCCTGGCCATTTCCTGTGAAATCGGCAGAAGCAATTACCTTGATGTCCCAATTAGTGGGTGTGTACATCACCTGACCATCAGTATTGGTCAACTTGAAGGTAGCAGCAGCAAGCTCTTCAACGGAGGTAATCTCCTTTGTAGTAGTCTTCTTCTGAACCTTGTCGATAGCCATTGCACTGACACTTATCAGCGCAGCAACAGCCATGAGAAGAAGTTTCTTCATTTCTTTTTTTGATTTTAGTTAGTATTTAAGTTATTAATAAAATTTTGTTTTATTTGCTATCTAATGGATGGACGTTTGGATAGAATCATGTCTTTGTACATTAAACGCGTTTCCAATTTGCCATCTTTTTCTGAGTTCCAATTTCTGTATTTCATTTCTTGTTCTACTGAAGAAAAGAAGAGATTAAGTCCATTCTTTTTATAATAGTCCAAGAGTCCCGGTTCATCGTATGCATCTATAATCAAGTGTCGGCAGCCGGATTTATTGTCATCAATCTCTCCAAGTGCTATCTTGTCCAAGTCGTAGATGCTGATCATACTGTTCTGCTTAAACGCTCCTTACGTTTCTGCCTTTGGCGCTCTTCGTATGCAAGAAATCTTTCCTCATCTTTTTGGCTCCAATGCGAACCGGCGAGGTTCCTTGCATTATAGTCGCACTGTGTTATGAAGCGTTCTGCTACTTCTCCTGTTAATACGGGTATGTTTGTAATAGGTATTGCCATGTTTGTATGTTTTCAGAAGTCTTCTTCTTTCCTTTCTCTCATCCTCTCACGCTGCCAGTTGGAAGAAGAATAGTCTCTTCATTTCTTTTTTTATTATTTGTATGTTAGATGTATTCCTTGAAGGTAGTTCGCGTGCGTGCACACTATTATGCGCGACAAAAATAGCAATTTTCTGCCGTTTGGCAAAATTAATGAGGTAATAAATACACGAAACCGCACCAATTGGCGCGGTTCGTGTATTTCTGGATGCATTCTATGCATGAAAGATGGTTAGGTATCTATACCCTAACTTGGATTATTCATGCTTTATTTTCTTTTATCGTCTTGCCTTCATGGCTGCCTTGACCAGATAGATGATGAGGCAGCAGTAGGCAGCGAGGGAGAGGAGTTCGCTGGCAGTATTGGCCCACCACGAATGGAAGTTGAACTCCACACCACCAAAGCGCAGGGCTGCTGCCACTACACCCATCAAGGCACCACCGGCAATGAAACCGCTGGCGATGAGTGTGCCGCGTTCACCACGTGCCTCATTCACTTCTTTGTCCTTACTGCGGCTGGTCACGAACCAGTTTATACCGCCACCCACCAGCAGAGGCAGGTTCAGTTCCAAGGGAATGAACATACCGAGGGCGAATGCCAGGGCACTGACTCCGAAGAAGTTGAGGCTGAGCGAGATGCAGGCGCCGATGCCATAAAGCAGCCAGGGCGACTCCTTGCCGTCCATCAGCAAGTTCACCACGTCGGCCATGGCATTGGCCTGAGGTGCTGCCAGCTTACCGCTGTCAAAGCCGTATGTCTTGTTCAGAATCATGATGACGCCGGCCACGGTGGCAGCACTGACCAGTGTGCCGAGGAACTTCCACGTCTCCTGCTTCTTGGGTGTTGTACCCAACCAGTAGCCAATCTTCAGGTCGGTGATGAAGCCTCCCGCCATCGACAATGCCGTACACACGACACCACCCATCAGCAAGGCTGCCACCATACCGCTGGCACCTTTCAGTCCTACGGCCACCATGATGACGGAAGCCAGGATGAGCGTCATGAGTGTCATTCCGCTTACGGGATTGCTACCCACAATGGCAATGGCATTGGCCGCAACGGTGGTGAAGAGGAAGGTGATGACGAAGGTGATGACGATGGCCACGATGCTGAACAGCCAGTTGCCACCCATCACATCGAAGTGGAAGAAGAAGAAGGTAGCCACCAGGGTGACGAGGATGCTGATAATCACCGACTTCATTGGGAAATCCTTCTGTGTGCGGTCGGTCACATCATTCTGCTTTCCGCCCACATTCGAGGTAAGCGAGAAGGCACTCAGAATGACTTTGCGACTGTTCCAGATACCGATCAATCCCGCCATGGCGATGCCGCCGATGCCGATGCTCTTGGCATACTTGAAGATCTGCTCGGGCGAAGCGCTAGTGGCCAAGATAGGAGTGGCGCTGGGGTCGGTATTGACATTCAGTTCGGGGAAGATGGCTGCGATGCCGGGCACGATAACCCACCAGATGACCATCGATCCGCAACAGATGATGAAGGCGTACTTCAGTCCGACGATGAAGCCCATACCCAGGACGGCCGAACCGGTGTTGATCTTGAACACCACCTTGGCCTTGTCGGCCAGCGCGTCGCCCCAAACGATGGCGCGACTGGTGAAATTCTCGTTCCAAAGGCCGAAGGTAGCCACCACGAAGTCATACAAACCACCGATGATTCCGGCAAAAAGCAGAGGCTTGGCACCGCCGCCCTTCTCGCCTATCACCAATACCTGGGTACTGGCTGTGGCTTCGGGGAAGGGATACTTGCCGTGCATGTCCTTGACGAAATACTTGCGGAAGGGGATGAGGAAGAGTATACCGAGAATGCCTCCCAGGAGTGATGCAATGAAGATCTCGAGGAAGTTAACGGTTATCTCAGGATGGTTCTTCTGCAGAATGTACAGGGCGGGTAGGGTGAAGATGGCTCCCGCCACGATGACACCGCTACAGGCACCTATACTCTGTATGATGACATTCTCGCCCAGTGCCCCTTTGCGGTTGCAGGCTCCCGACAGTCCCACGGCAATGATGGCAATGGGAATGGCAGCCTCGAAGACCTGTCCCACCTTCAATCCAAGATAGGCGCAGGCAGCACTGAAGATGACGGCCATGACAATACCCAGTGTGACAGAGTAGGCTGTCACCTCCTTCGGGTTGCTATGGCGCGACATCATAGGTTCGTAGGTCTCGCCCTCACGCAGCTCGCGCATGGCATTTTCGGGCAGACCTTGTTGTTTGTTGTCTTGCATGGTCTTACATCTTAAACGCTCCGCTCTTCACGTAGATGCGGTAGTCCTTAATACTCTCGGGTGCACCATTCTCCATTCGGGGCAGAATCTGGAATCCCGTGATGGTCTGATCCTGATTCAGGTCGATGACGATGGTGTGGGGGAACTGCACGCCCTTGTTGGTGCTCCAGTAGGTGCTCTCCTGCAGGTCGAAGATCTTATCACCATTCTTGTTACCGCTTGATACGTCCTCGTCATCAGCGTATGCTATTGACCAGGGCTCACGGCTCAGGCGCTTGCCGTTGGCATCGAGCAGATACAGCTCGGAGATGCAGCAGTACTCGCGGTTCCAGTGGCTGTTGAGTGCCTCGATACATACGTAGCGACCACTGACGGGCTTGCCGAACTTCACTTCCTGCCATCCGTTACCCTCCTTGAGCGTACCGCTGTGAACGGGAGTCTCGCCGCTGAGGTCGAGCGTCTGACCCTTCAGTCGGTGTGTCTGAGGACCAGCGAGATTCAGCTTGTCGATGATGGGCTTCTCAAGTCCCTCTACGCTAGCCTCCTTAGGACCAAGCACATCGGTGACGATAATCTCGTTCTCACCCTTCTTCAACCAGCAACCGGGCATGTAGAGCGTCTGCTGGGGACCAATCTGCCAGAAGCGACCGATGGCATATCCATTGACGTATACCTGACCCTTGCCGAAGTTCTCCATATTAATAAAGGTGTCGCCCACCTTGTTGAGCTTGAAGGTAGCACGGTAGTTACCACGCACACCCTTGTTCTGCTCGGTGATGGGTTCGTACTTCATCTGGGTCTGTGTCTTGTAGTCGTCGGGCAGACAAACTATCTCCCAGTTCTTCAGGTTGATGTTCACCTGTGAGTTATCGGCCAGGCTATAGCTCAGCTCCACCTTCTCGGTGATGCCCTTGAAGTCCTTGATGGCACGACCGAAGTTGATGCGGCCCAGTGCCTCCACGTAGATGTCCAGCTTGTCGCCCTGCTTCATGGCGGGCATGATAAGGGTCGACTCGCGGTTGATGCGGTCTATCTTGCCGATGAACTTACCGTTCACAAACACCTGTGCGTAGTCGTGAGCCTCGGTCACCTTCAGCACACTCTCGGTGTTGATGTTCTGGCCGATGGTGGTGCGGTACATCATGCAGCCCCATCCCATGTCCATCTCCTCGAAGGTCTTCAGCTCGCCACTCTTCTGTGCTGCCTCAGGCAGATTGCTGTAGAGCGGTGCCACCTCCTTGAACTCCACTTTGGGGAAGCTGATGGTAGGTATCTCCTTAGGCACGGCGGGTAACTTCTTGCCGTCGTTGTAGTTGGCCATCATGTTGCGCAGCTCGAAGAACTTAGGTGTGGTCTGACCAGCCTCGTTGATAGGAGCGTCGTAGTCGTACGAGGTGACGTCGGGAGCAAAGCCGGGGCTGTTGGCACCTGCCCAGTGTCCCCAGTTCGTACCTCCGTGGGTCATGTAGAGCGAGAACGAGATGTGGCGGTCCAGCATGTCGCGCATACCATCCACCATGTCCTTGGCGCCGCGTGTCTCGTGGCGGCCACCCCACTTGTCGAACCATCCACTCCAGAACTCCGAACACATCAGCGGACTGTTGGGACGCAGCTGCTTCAGCTTGCGGAACTCGTTGTCGATGTTGGCACCCGTACCGAAGTTCATCGTCCATGTCAGGTCGTCCAGTCCGTTCTTGGTGAAGTTCGAGCTCCAGTCGCACTGGAAGAGCTCCACCTTGTCGAAGCCACTCTTGCGAACAACGTCGCGCACAGCGCTGATATAGGGCTTGTCCTCGCCATAGCTTCCGTATTCGTTCTCAACCTGTACCATGATGATGGGACCACCCTTCTCGATGGTCAGGTCGCCAAGCTGTTCGCCCACCTTGGCCTCGAACTTCTCCAATCGCTCCATGAAGAAGGGGTCTTGCTCTCTCAGCTTGATGTCCTTCTTCTTCAGCAGCCACCAAGGCAGGCCGCCCATCTCCCATTCGGCACATACGTATGGACCGGGGCGAACGATGACGTACATGCCGTTCTGTTGTGCCAGTTTAACAAATGCACGTATGTCGTTGTTATCGGTAAAGTTAAACTCATCCATCTTCTGCTCGTGAATATTCCAGAAGATGTAGATACACAGTGTGTTCATACCCAGTGCCTTGCACATCTTGATACGCTGATCCCAGTATGCACGGGGGATGCGAGGGTAGTGAACTTCGGCAGCCTTCACCACAAAGGGCTTGCCGTTCAACAGGAATGTCTTGTCGCCAATGCCAAACGATCCACCCTTGGGTGCAGCCATTGCTGGCAACGAAGAGAAAGTGAGAGCACCTGTCAGCAGGAGCGTACACACTTTGCCTAATAGATTGCGCTTTTTCATGTTTAATTCTTGTATTTTTGTTAATGATTTGTTTTGCAAACGGACTCTGGACATTTGTCCAAATTTTGTTCAAAGGTAATACTTTTATGTCATACAACAAAAAAAAACGGGCAAAAGTGTGTGATTTTTGATTTTAATGTCGTACATTTGCGTTTGTAAATGTGTGTGTGTATGAAAAAGTATACTATTCTTATAGCTGAGGACGACGACAGCAACTATCTCTATCTGATGCTCCTTTTGCGTAAACATTATTATTTATTACGCGCGATGAACGGACGTGAGGCAGTGGAGATTGCTGAGCGCAGTAAGCCTGATCTCATCCTTCTCGACCTGAAAATGCCCGAGATGAATGGCATTGAAGCATTGCGTGCTATACGTCAGGCTGGCATGGCTATGCCCGTCATCATTCAGTCCAGCTATGCCTTCGAGTTTGACATGCGCATAGCCATGGAAAATGGCGCCTCAGCCTATCTCACCAAGCCCATCCTGCGCCCCAATCTCTTCACAGCTCTCGACGAACTGGGTTTGCTGCACGACGAATTGCAGCCACTCAAGAACAAATGATAGTTTGTCTTTTGGCTAGTTTAGAGTTTAGAGTTTAGAGTAGTTTTTAGTTTAGAGTGTAGAGTTTAGAGTTTAGGGTAGTGTAGAGTAAAGAGTTTAGAGTAGTTTAGAGTTTAGGGTGGTGTAGAGTTTAGAGTTGTTAATCATTCATGTTTTTATGCTTCTGCTTGCGTGTGTATGTCTTCTTAGACTTGTGCTGTCGGGTGGAAGAGTGGAAGCCGGGGCCTAGTAGTTGCATCTCAGCTTCGCGGCCTCCTCTTCGCATGGCCTTGAGCGTGTCAAGGCTGATTGTCGTTTTCTTTTTCATGATTTAATAGATGTATATATCTTTACTATTACTCTAATGACTGTAAAGCCTCGAGGATTGATGAGGTATTGCCTCCTGTATGGGTTGCGAGGAGGTATATGAACAGGCAACAGTCGTAGCGGTCGTTGGTGGAACCGTACTGATTGTGCTGCCTGTTGACCTTGACCGATGTTATCCTGAATCCATCGTCTGTCGTTTCGTATCGGGCCTCGTAGATGCATATTCCCGTCCAACTACGGTAGTAGCGGATGTGTGTGTCGTCGCAATACATAAACCAATGGTCTTCCATAGCCTCGGGGATGTGTCCTTGGCGTATTATGTGCATGACGCTAGCGGGAATGGCGATGTCGACGGCGATGACGCAATGCTGCTGTGGCATAGGCTGCGTTTCCCAACTGTCGGGCGTTGCTATCTCAGTGCTGCGTGATGTTGTACCCTTTCTGTCGATTGTTCGCGGTGTATGTGGCTGTGCTTTGCTCCATATCTGTGCGGATGGAATCTGCTTGAATGCGTCGAGATGGGCTATGAAGTCTGCAATGAAGCGATGCTGAGAGGAAGTCTCGGGCGAGACACGAGTGGCCGACTTCGGGCATTCTGCCCACAGACGGTCGAGTGCCTTGATGGTGGCTTCGTAGTCGGTGCCGAGGACGGTAGTGAGGTAGCAGGCTACGATGGTGCCTGTCCTGCCTACACCGCCCCAACAATGTATGTATACTCTGTTATGTACGTCGTCGTGATGTACCTGCCTTATTGTCTTGATGAGATGCTTCACCGCTTCGATGCTTTCCGGCACATTCTGGTCTACTATGGGAAAACGCATGTACTGTATGCCGCTCAGCAGCGGTTGGTAGGGTTGCAGTTCGCCCTCTTCTGTTAGATCGATGAAGTGCGTTATGCCGAAGCGCTTGAACTGACGCAGCTTGAGCATGGCTTTGTCAGCGTTGCTGTGGCCGGGATATTCGCCGGCATACAGCCATTCGTTGACGGCATAGCTGTTGTAAGTTGGCTTTTCGGGGAAGACAAAACGCTCGAACTGTTGCATGATGGATTGCAGGTCGTTTGAGAGATACTTGTCAAACGCGAGTGTCCAAGCATTCTCCTCCTTACTGCTATTCTCTCCGGCCATGAAGATGGAGCATGCTATAGCTGCTATGGTGTCGGAGTCGCCACCGATGGAGATGGCATTCCTGACGCAGTCCTCCACGCTATTGCTTTCGAGATAGGCAATGATTGCCTCGGGCACGCTGCCCTGGCAGCTGACGTCGAACCGATAAGTGGGACGTATCTCATCGAGTGTCCTGCTAAGATCATATCCGAAAAGCTGTTCGACCTTGAGTCGCGTCATCTTCTTTCTGAAGTCGAGTGGCAGGGATGCAAGATGTCTGTTTGTGAATACCGCAACCGCAACGGCTTCAGCACCCTTTATGCCTTCGGGGTGGTTGTGGGTGACAGCAGCTGTAAGCTGAGCCAGGCTGCGCGCTTCGTCCTCGGTGTCGGCAAAGAGTCCGACGGGGCTTACACGCATGGCACTGCCATTGCCCCAACTGTTGTAGGGCTGTGGGGTGGTGGATAGAAGCCACTGCTTGAAGCTGCCTCCGTAGCCTGCACGGAAATGTGCTCGTCCCAGCTGCTGCATGCAACTGATGAGGTGCTCAGGGCTGTGTGTAGGATCGTCGAGAAGCCACTTGGCCACGGCAAGTGTCATCACGCTGTCGTCGGTGTAGCGTGTATGGTCTGTTACGAGTGGGAAGTCCTTAGTCTTGACGTTGTTCCACTCGTATGAACTGCCTATTATGTCGCCTAATACTGCTCCCAACATGGGTGGGTAATTGAAAATTTGATATTAAAAGTTTTCGACCTGTACAAATGGAAATGGCGCCAATTAGACTCATGCTACTAATCTGAATGTGATGTTCCCTGTCCGAATCCAATTGCAAAGTTCATTG
>JAGHUS010000178.1 GCA_018064685.1 Bacteroidales bacterium
AGAAATATTTCCTTAACTAAGATTTCCCCGATAGGGCCTAATATTTCCCCGACAGGGCTAAGATTTCTTGCCGATAGGCAACATGCGAAACTCTTGTATAATGTTATCTTCTTGTCCCACTATTGAACCGTCTCGTTGAATCGGTGAGTGGGGTTGGGGCGTCCGGGCTGCAGATAGCGCCATGTCAACACCTCCTCCTGACAGTTGCCGGGCAAGGATTCTATCAGCACATTCCTTACAAGTTGGTCAAGATGTTCGGGCGATGTCTCCACGCGGGCATTGATGATGAGCTTTGCCTCATCGGCCACTCCAGCCTTGCCTCGCAAGGTGATGGGGTTGGTGAGCTTGCCGGGTTCCTGATTGTCGGCTCCCGTCAGATTGCTTACGGCATAGTCCTTGCCACACTCCATGATCAGTTTTACATGACCTGCGCGCAATGACTCGGATGTGATGGCAGAGGCAAGTTCCGACATGATGTCCTGGAGCACGTCATCCCAGCAGATGCCCTCGCCTGTGAGGTGCAACGTGCCATTGAGCCATCCCAATACAGCCTCGCCATGTGCATAGCGGTCATAGTCGATATCGAGAAGTTTCGTTCCAGCCTCCGTGCGACTGCTTACCTCCTGCAACCATTCGTCCACACCCTCGCCAGCTGCGCTGCTGATTGTCATGACCTTGGCGGTGGGGAATGTCTGCTGGGTGCTGGAGAGAATCATGTCAGCCTGCTCCTTCGTGAGCGTGTCCGTCTTGGTTATCAGAATCACATCTGCTTCCTCCAGTTGCTTGCGATAGATGTAGGCTGCATCCTCGTGCAGGCCTCCGTCGCCATTCTGCAATATGGAGTCAAGGCGAGCGGGATCGGCAAGCACGGTGAGGGGTGAGATGGTCAGTTCGGTGCTGTGATACTTTTTCAGCGGATTGACGATGGTGGCAGAAAGGTCCGCACAGCTGCCAACGGGTTCTGCTATGATGACATCGGCAACGATGTCCGAGCGCAGGTTCTTTATGGCATCGACAAACCCGTTGAAATTGCAGCAGAAACAGCTGCCTGCCACCTCTTCCACCTTCAGGCCGTCGCCTTGCAGGATGCGTGTATCCACCAATTCGGGAGCCTGATCGTTGGTCACCAGTCCAACCCTCTTTCCCTCTGCCATCAGTCGCTTGGCAGCCTCCCAGAGGAGGGTTGTCTTGCCGGCTCCCAGAAAGCCACCGGCCAGTATAAGTCTTGTCTTTTTCATTTTTTTTGATTTTTTTTCGATTTCTCGAGAATTCGAATTCTCGATAATTCGATAATTCGATAATTCGATTTTTCGATTTTCGTTAATTCGATTGTTCGGCAATTCTATATTCGTTATTTACAACAACACTTGTCATTGTTCTTCTTGTTGGCAGGCTCAAGGATGTACTTGAAGAATGCTGCTGCCAGACAGCTGCCCACGATGGGAGCCAACACATACACCCAGATGAAGCCACCGCACTGGTCGGGCAGGGCTGCGTTGCCCCATCCGCAGATGTAAGCCACGATGCGGGGACCGAGGTCGCGAGCGGGGTTAAGTCCTGCCTGCGTGAGTGGTGCGATGAAGAATATGATGCTGCTGACCGTCAGACCGATAAAGAGAGGTTGCATCGTCTCTGAAGGACGACCGACATTGCATCCTTCCGTCAGGGCGAAGATGAACAGGGCGAGCAGGAATGTGCCGAACCCTTCGGCGAACATAGCCAAAGGCAGGGACACCGTTGCCACAGGTGCATCGCCAGGGTTGGGGTAAAACTCGCCAAACATTCGCGCCGTGTCCACACTGGCTGCCGTTCCACGCACTATGTCGTGCGCTGCCTCGTATGCCTCGATTGAACTGCCAAACAGGAGGTACAGCATGAATCCTGCACATAGGGCTCCTGTCAGCTGCGAAATCAGGTACCCCGGCAGTTTGCCTAGCTTCATTCTGCCTGCCACCACCATCGCTATGGAGATGGCAGGGTTGAGGTGTGCGCAGCAGATGTTGCGTGTGAGGAAGATGGCAAGTGTGACACCGAGGCCCCACACAATGCCCACCTGGAAGATGCTGTTGTGCTCGCCAAACAATACTGCCACTGCCACACACGCACAACCGAACAGGGTCAATATGAATGTACCCAAAAATTCGCCTAAATAACCTTTCGTTTTCATTCTGTCTGTTCGTATCTTTTAACTCTAAACTTTAAACTCTAAACTCTTAACTTTTAACTTTTAACTTTTAACTTATATCCGTATCCTGAACGTGGCAGCCGTCTTGAGCTCGAGGCCTTCGGGATAGGTCAGTTCGAGGCCTTCACTGGTCAGTTTCCACTTGATCTTTCCGTTATAACCAAGCAGCTGCACGTCCTTTATCTTTGACGTAAGGAGTCCTTTCTCCTTGGCCATGGAGTGGATGACGACCTTCTCGCCAGCCTTCGGAATGTTCATGCAGAAGGCATAGAGCGAACCGTTCTTGCCCACCGTGAAACGGATGTCCTGGGCGTTGAACTTGAAGTTCTTTTGATTCCTTCCCAAGCCGCCACCAGGGAGCTTCTTCAGCTTGCCGTTTCTGGTGGTTTCGCCCTCGCCAATCTTCTTCCAGGCCTTGCTGCCATAGACGGCCTCACCATTGACGCTCATCCACTGTCCCACCTCTTCGAGCATCGTCACGCAAGCGTCCTCTATCGAGCCGTCGGGCAGCATGGGGATGTTGAGCGCAGCGTTGCCGTCGCGCGAGATTGCCTCGATGACGAAGCGAATGACGCTGCCCGAGTCATAGACGAAGTTGGGTGCGTAGAACCAGTCGCCTACGGGAGCCTCGCGTATCCAAGGCTGCGAGGTGTTGATGGTGTCGGGGAAGTCAAACTCGGCCGTGTTGACGGCGCCGTTGGTGGGATTGCGGAACTTGATGATGCTGAACGCATCCACCTTGCCTTTCTTCTTCAGCTGACGGTTGTAGTAGTCGGCCATCACCGTCTGCATGGCGTTGCACTTGTAGCCCATGCCTGTGCCATCGCCTGTGAAGGGTCCCTGCACCGTGCCGTCGGTGTAGATGAAGTCAGGGTCGTAGTTGGCTACCACGTCCATCATGCGCAGCGCCCACTGCGTGGCGTACCACTTGCAGTAGTCCAGGTGGCGCCAGAAGATGCCTGGGTTGGGTGGAGACCAAGGCGAATGGGCGCGCTCATCCACCGTCTCGTACTCACGCAGGTCGATGCCATAGAGCAACCTGGGGTCGTAGCCTTCCCACCACTGGCCCTTGCCGTCTTCGAGCGTGAGGTTGCCGTCGTAGGGAACGCCAGCCTTGTCGCCCTTTGTGTCAGCACCGAAAGCCGTCTGCCACCACCACCATGTGTATTCGTGGTGGAAGGTCACACCATAGTGCATGTCGTACTTGCGGCAGGCATCCGCCCATTCACGCAGCAGGTCGCGCTTCGGGCCTATGTTCACCGAGTTCCAGGGGTGGTACTTCGAGTTCCAGAGGTCGTAGTTGTCGTGATGCACGCCCTGTATCATCAGGAAGCGCGCACCAGCCTTCTGGTAGAGCTGTGTCAGATATTCCGGGTCGAGCTTCGTGGGGTTCCAGTCCTTCAGCACATCCTTGTAGCCGACCTCAGAAGGATGTCCGTAGCGCTTCACATGATTCGTGTTGGCTATGTGCCCCTCCTTTTCCTTGTATAAGTGACGTGCATACCAGTCGCCGCTCTCGCCCGCAGCCTGAGGTCCGAAATGTACCCAGAATCCGAACTTCGCCTCTCTCAGCCACTCCGCATCGCCAGGGTAGTTAGCCTCTATCGACTCCCACGTTGGCTTGAAGGGGCCGTCGGTGATGGGTATGTCGAGCTTCACCTCTGCAAAGGTATTGACGTCGGCCAGCTTTACGCTGCCAATGGGTTGTTTGGCAGGAATCTCTGGGAAGGGAGGCAAGGTTGGCATCTCGCCTTCCTTCAACGTCTGCGCTTTGGCACTCCCTGCACAGAGCAGAGCGCAAGCGATAAATAGGAATTTCTTCATATTAAATAGTTTTGTTAGACTTATTTATAGCTAATTCATTCGTACTCGCATGGTGTAGGTGCCCGCCTTGTATTCCTGGCTCGTGCTCTCGCCGGGCAATGTCACGCTGGCGGTAGCACCCTTTGGAATGGTGAAGGTCCATATCCACTGATTGCCCTTGTATCGCCACGCGCTCTTGATGATACCTGCGGCAGAGTGATATAACGCATTGATGCGACCCAGACGACGGTCGGGCAGGGGACGCATGATGATGTGCCTGAATCCGGGCTGCTGCGGGTCGGAGGCAATGCCGGCAGCCGTCTCCCACAGCCATTGGCACACACAGCCGTAGGCATAGTGGTTGAAGCTGTTCATGCCGCTTGGTCCCATGCCGTTCTCGTAGGTGTAGCTGTTCCATCGCTCCCAGATGGTTGTGGCTCCGTTGTCCACCGAATAGAGCCAGCTGGGGTTCTTGCGCTGGAAGAGAAGTTCGTAGGCAATGTCCGTCATGCCGTTTTCGGTGAGGGTGCTCATCAGGATGGAGGTGCCGAGGAACCCCGTCTGCAGACAGTTGCCATGCTCCTTGAAGTTTTGACGAAGGCGTGTGATGACGCGCTCCTTGGCCTCACCATCGAGGATGTCGTTGTGGAGCAGGAAGAGGGCCGGTGTCTGCATGGTGTTAAGGATGGCGGTGTGGAAATTGCCCTCCGTGTCGAGGAACTGGTTGCGGATGTATGCTCGCGCCTCCTCAGCCATCTTCCCGTATCGTGCTGCCTCCTGGACACGTCCCGAAGCCTGTGCCATCTGTGCCATCATGCCGGCATCTATCACCCAGTACGACGCACCGAGGAAGTTCCAGTAGGCCACGGCCTCCGGACGAGGTCCATTGTCGAAGGCACCGCCTCCGCAGGATTCCAACGGCTCGTAGCTCAGCCAGTCTGCCCACTGGTAGTTGCCGTTCTCAGGAGCCAGGGCCTGATGGTCATACCTCGTGTCGTTGATGTGCTCGATGAACCTGACCATCGATGTCCAGCTTTCCTCGATGATGCTTGGGTCGCCAAACTGCTTCCAGATGGTCCAAGGCACGATGATGCCCGCGTCTGCCCATCCCAGGCGCATCATCTCGCTGTCGCCCGAACCATACTGACCGAAGGGTGCCACGCCGGGGAAACCGCCCTTGTCGCTCTGCGAGTCGCGCAAGTCCTGTAACCACTTATGGAAGAAGCGGTTGGTGTTGGCAAAGAACGATCCCGTAGCCGAGAATACCTGCGTGTCGGCCGTCCATCCCAGTCGTTCGTTGCGCTGAGGACAGTCGGTGGGAACGGACAGATAGTTGGAACGCTGTCCCCAGACGGTATTCGAGATAAGTTGGTTGATGAGCTTGTTGCCCGTTGTGATGGTGCCTATCTCCATGTCTTGTGTGATGGAGGATACAGGTACTGACCTGAGTTGCTCGATGCTGACATCGTCCGTGGCCGTGATGCTCAGGTAGCGGTAACCGAAGAAGGTTGAACGGGGCGAGTATTCAACCACCTTGCCCGATGCACCGAAAGTGTATTCCATCCTTACGCCATGCTGATCGATGCGGAGGTTCCGGCGATGTACGCTTCCCTCCGGGCCGTCCATACCACGACGCTCTGCACCATTGCCATCATTGAGCAGTTCGGCCGGCAGACAGGTGAGGCGTGTGCCTTCTACGGCCGCGAAGCGGAACTGAGGTACCGCAGCACAGTTCTGACCGAAGTCCACCACCAGTGTCTCACCCTTCCGAACCTGCATCTTTCGGCCTTTGGGGTATTCCCTCTGCACCACGATCCTGCCATGCTCCTGAGGCTTCTGGTTCTCCACCTCTTTCCATACGTATGCACGTACGGGCGAGAGGGCAAGGTCGTGGCGGTGGTACACCTCTGCTCCGTTGGTGGGCAGAATCTGTCCCTTGAACTCCGTATTCTCGTCGGCTTGCTGCATTTGGCCGGGCACAAGATACCCTGGTTGCCGACGTGCATCAAACTCCTCGCCATCAAAGATGGAGGCATGCGTCACACGTCCGGCCATACCTGCCTTCCAATGGTTTGTGTCCGTGCCCATGTAAGCCTTCTCACCATTGTCATAGGTCAGTTCCACCACACCTCGGAAGGCACATCGGGTGCCGTACATGCCGTTGCTTCCTCCGGGCGTGACGATATTGTCCGACCACCATCCCGGAGTCACCTGTACGGAGAGCTGGTTGACAGAATCTGCTTTCCGCTGAAAGGCCTTCGTGATGTCGTAGGTAAACGAGCGCTTGGTCTTGAAACAATTGGTGAAACCTGGCTTCAGTACCTCGTTGCCAATACGTTCCCCATTGACATATAACTCATAGACGCCAAGGCCGGTTGTCATCCATTTGGCACTTACCACCTTCCTCTCATTCCTGATTTCAGAGTAGAACCAGTGTGCCCCGTCTGCAGAACGGGTATGGTCGTCCACGCGTCCCGTCACGATGGGAGCGTCTTTTACCGATATCCACATTGACTTCTCCCATACCGCATCGGGCAGTGCATCGATGGTCTGTGCATGAACCGATGTCAGGTGCGAGAGGAAGAGTAGGGCAAGGAATGTTGAGTGTCTCATTGTTTGTTAGTTGTTAAAGTTTCTGTTTGACAACGGTCGATGCTGTCTTGAGTGCCGACTTTGCCATTACGGTTATGTTGCCAGCCTTATTTGTGCTTCGCACCACGATGAGCGCACGACCTTTGTAGGTGGTTACACGGTTGGTGGTAGTGGGTTCCAGGTCCTTGAAACTTGTCGAACCAGCAGCGAGAAACTTGCCTGCACCTTTCACTTCGATTTCGGCCTGCACCTCGGCATCGGGGACGATGCGCCCCTTGCTGTCCACCACTTCCATAGTGATGTAGGCCAAGTCCTCGCCATCAGCCTTAATGACCTTTCTCTCGGGGGTGAGGCGAAGGGTGTATGCTTTGTCAGAAGTGGTAAGCACGGACGTGGCTTGCTCTTTGTCATTGTCATCGATGGCTACGGCACGTAGGGTACCGGGTTCGTAGACGATGGGGATGATGGTCTTGTATTCACTGGCTTCGCTTACGGGCTTGGAGGCCACGAGTTTGTTGTTGAGGTACAGCTTCACCCCACGAGCCTTCGTGTAGATCTCCACCTCGATGGTCTTACCCTCCCATCCGGACCAGTTCCACGATTCCCAGGTGGGCCACACGCTCCAAGCCGTCTCGGATATACGTCCGTTGTGGTAGTGGTCAGGCTCTCTCACAGCCATGTAGATGTGGTTGGCGTCTCCGTCCTTTACGTTCCAGAGTATGTCGCGATAGTGCGAGATGGGCTTTCGCCAGCCCGTTATGTCCACATCACCACAGTAGGCACCATGGAAGGGGAAGTGCTTGCCGCTGTAGTGCTCGCCACGCGGTTCTCCTTCGTAGTAGAACTGTCCGATGCCCGACTCTCCCAGGTAGTCCAGGCCCGTCCATACCATGTCGCCGATGATGAAAGCATTGCGACTGGTGTTCTGCCAGTTCCTGAATGCCTCGCGGGGATAGCTTTCCGTCTGCCACATCACGCGCTCTGGGCAGCGTTCATGGTCGCTTTGTGCCTTATGCATCATGTAGTTATAGCCCACGATGTCGAGCACTTCGGCATGAGGGTCGAAGATCTCCCAGTCGCTGTCCCACGAACAGAGAGCCTCGGTTACAGGACGTGTCTTGTCAAGGTCTGTTATCACCTTCTTCATCTTTCGGGCCGTCTGTATCACCTTGATTTCCTTTCGTTCTATGACCTCATTGCCTATGCTCCAGCAGATGACGCTGGGATGGTTCCGGTCGCGCAGCACCATGGCGGTGAGATCTTCGGCATAGTGGGCATCGATGAGTTCGTGGTAGTCGTGGGCGGTCTTCTGGCTGTACCATCCATCAAAAGCCTCGTCAACGACCATCATGCCCAGGCTGTCGCAGGCATCGAGCATGGCTCTTGTCTGTGGGTTGTGGGAAGTGCGTATGAGGTTGAATCCTGCCTCCTTCATCAGCCTCACCTTGCGTATCTCGGCGGCATCGAATGCCATGGCTCCCAGAATGCCGTCGTCATGATGCATGCAGGCACCGTTGATCTTGATGGGCTGTCCGTTTAGCCGGGCACCCTCCTGCGCATTATAGGTAAAGGTGCGGAAGCCATGCTTTACATGAAGCTTGCCATACGCAATGTCGTAGAGTGCCGGGTGCCCGGGACTCCATAGCCTGACATTTCGATAGGTACGGAGCTCGTCCTTCTGGCCCTCGTAGGCGATTCTTACTCTGGCAGAGTCGGCCTGGGTACCATCGGCAGAGATGCCGTAGATGCCCTCGGTCTGGACGAAGAGTTTGGCAGGATCGTCCAGGGCACCCTTCTCGTACACCTCCAGCCATACGTGCCGGTAGATGCCCGAACCGGAATACCAGCGGCAGTTGGGCTGCTGGGAGTTGTCCACCTTCACCTCAAGCTGGTTGGGCTGGCCGCCAGCCATCAGGTACTTCGTGATGTCGACTGAGAAGGGCGTATAGCCGTATCCATGTGTGCTCACCTCTTGTCCGTTGAGCGTCACGGTAGCATGTTGGTACACACCCTCGAAGTGCAGACGACAGCTGCTGCCTTCCTTCATCTTAGGCGACAGGAACGTCTTGGTGTAGATGCCCACGCCACCAGGGTAGTAGCCACCATCGTTGCCCATGGGAGCATCGACGGATGGAGCATGAAAGATGTCCCAGTCATGAGGTAGGTTAATGTTCTGCTTCTTTGCCGTCTCAATGTTCACCTCGCCCTTACTTCCCGCATACACGAACTGCCAGTCGAAGTCAAAGTTCTCCTTCATGCTCTGGCCGCTGGCCACGAGCGCTGATAGCAAGGAGAGTGCTATGGTTATTTTTCTTCTCATTTTCTTCTATAGTCGTGATGTACTGGATTCTTTTTTCAGATTTGTATCGTCTTATTTTATTATCCACTTGTCCACCTTGAGTGTCTCACCTTTCATGATGAATACAAGATCGTGAGTACCCTTGGGAGTGGAGAGGAGCGAAGATCGAGTGCTACCATTGACAAATGCGCTGGCGATAAGTTCTCCATTTAGGTCGTCCAGGCGTACGTCAATCTGCCCCTGGCCGATGGCAGAGAAATCAATCGTCTTGCCTTTGTGGTCAAACTCCACCCCCTTGACCTTAATGGCACCCACACCCTCGGCTTTGGCCAGCATGTTGCCGCAAGTAGTGCTGTCTTCCTCGAAGCTGATATTGTGTGTGGCGAAGGTTGTTTCCATCTCCTGCTGCTCGAAAGGATTGACCGTACGGATCTGAGCAACGCCCCCGTTGGTGGCATGGGCGAATGAGATGTGCTGAGTGGCTTCATCCACGGTGATTTCGTCAACAGAGATATTGCGATAACCGCCCTTGTGGTGCTTGGCATTCTTGAGGATCATAGTGTGGTGGAAAAGGTACCATTTGCCCTCGTATTTATGCAGATGCGTGTGATTGTTGCTGTAGTCGAAGCCGTCCTCACCTGGATTCTTCAGGTAGTAATCCTGATAGTGCCAAGACTCTGTTTTGAGTGGATCCCCTTCGGGCAACATATACCCCATGCTGCATCGGGTAGGGACAGGCGTCTTTTCCTTCCATTCTTCCTTATCCGTCCAGTCGAGGTTGTAGGTATAGACAAGCTTCCCCCCAAGGACGTTCAGTTCATTGGCCTCGAAATGATAGGGAGCAGGCAGCACAACAAACGGACTGTCGAACGAAAGCATGTCCTTGCCAAGACGGGCGAGGCGAGCCTTGCCGGCACCGAATGCCAGCCAGCCATTGCCTTCATCATCAATGACCACTCCCGGATCGAACGGCACCTTGCAGTCGCCCAATCCTGGCGTCTTCGCATCTACGATGCTTTTGTCCAAAGGGCTGGTCCAAGGGCCGACGGGGGAGGTCGAAGTCAGCACGCCTGTGCCGTAGCCGCTGTTGGAGTAATAGAGGTAGAAGTGCGTCAGACCATCCTCTTCCACTCGCGAGCAGATGCTGGGTGCCCATGAGGCGATGATCCAGGGCGCAAGCCGTTTGGTGTGGATCAGACCGTGATAGGTCCAGTTGACCATGTCGCGAGTGGACATCATGGCCAGGGAATTGATATGCTCGTAGGTATTGGCGCTGTCTGGATGCACCTCGTCGCATTGCTGCTGGTCGTTGGTGCCATAGACATAGAGCCGGCCATCGTACTCCACGGCCGTAGGGTCGGCTGTGTAGTGGTGGTCGAGCAATGGGTTGTGGAAGTCACAGCCAAACTTCAGCGAATCCTGTATCTCAACTTTGAGTGGTTCCGAAGGATGCTTCTCGCTGCCACTGATCATAGCAGAGAGAGCAAGGAGAGGAAGGAGTATCATTTGCATACGGTTGCGTCAGTATTTACTTTGTTTTATATTCAAACCAATCAAAATCAGCATAGCCCTTCTTGTCCGTACCCTGCGCAAAGACACCGAGCATCACACCTGTGAAGCCACCGATGACCTCGGTAGAGAGGTAGCGGAAATCCATCTTGCAGAGCGTCTCAAAGGACTGGCCATTCTCCGAAACCTGCATATAGTAATAGGCTCCGTCGGAACTGATGCGAAGATACGCATTCTTGCCTTTCAAGGTGATCTCCTTCTCTGAATGAGCAAGTTCGCCAAGTCGGATGTTTGGACGTACAATGAGCTCTCCGCCACGATTCTCCACAACTACATCATAGTGATTGAGCGGAGCGGCATAAGCAGTAATGCCTGACACAGAACCTTCAGCAAGATGTGAGGCATCGAGTAGGGTGGTGGCAGTAAATGATTTTTCTGTCTGTCTTCTTGCTACGAATGTAGGAGAGGTGGCAGCATCGAGCGATGTGGTGGAGGGGAGAAGACGGAGCCAACCCTTTCGTGCCGTGAGCGAATAGCACGAATAGTCGGGATTACCGATGCTCATCCATCCCCAAGGCGAACCGATGGCGCTGTAGCTGTCTGCAGGTACATTACGCTTCACGAAGTTGAACTCCTCCCGCTCAGGATCCGTAGCCATCGGCACTTGTGGCAAGGTCTTGCACTTCATATCTACTGACAGCGTACCGTTGCCATTCACCACAGGCCAGGCATTTTCGTCCCAACGTACCGGCGCAAGCATTGTCTCACGTCCCATCACATGCAATAGATAACCGCTGGTGCGATAACCAAGACAAATCATCCACCACGAAGAGTCGGGAGCTTGCACAAGGTCGGCATGTCCGAGACCCTGTATCTCGCTGCCTTGCATATCCATGTTGAAGTGCGAGAGGATTGGATTTGCGCGGTTCGGTTCGTATGGTCCAAAGAGATTGCGGCTACGGAGTATATTGACTTGATGCCCATGCTCTGTACCACCTTCTGCAAGCATCATATAATAGAAGCCATCCTTCTTGTAGATGTGAGGACCTTCAGGATAGCGCCCGCCAAGACCAGTGCCAAGATGATGAATCTCCCCCAGCTTCTTGCCTGTCTCCAGGTCAATCTCGCAAATCTTGATGTCTCCTTCCTTCCAAAGAAAGTATGTCTTGTCGCCCTCGAAATAGAGCGTAGGGTCGCACGAACCGATGGCAAAATCAATCACCACAGGTTCCGACCATTCACCAGCAGGATCATCCGTCCACACATAGAAATGACGACGCGAAGGAAAGACGGTAG
The DNA here is from genome assembly GCA_018064685.1 of Bacteroidales bacterium. Lineage (GTDB taxonomy): Bacteria > Bacteroidota > Bacteroidia > Bacteroidales > Bacteroidaceae > Physcousia. Next base: position 11,685 of record JAGHUS010000178.1, read on the forward strand.
TGACCATGTAGAAACGCTTGTTGCGCTCATTGTAGCGAATGGTTGTGGCATAAACACCGCCATTTGTCCATCCTAATTCAGCGTTCTGCTGGGAATACAAACCCGACAGGTCGAGCTGTGAACGACGTGTCAAGCAGTTACCCACCTGCTCCCAGTGTATCAGGTCCTTGCTATGAAACACGGGCACGCCGGGGAAGTACTGGAACGTGGAATTGACCAGATAGAAATCATCGCCAGCACGGCATACCGAAGGGTCGGCATGAAAGCCGGGAAGCACAGGGTTCCTGTAACCCTGAGAATAGCCTCCAAGCACACTAATCAGTGTGATTACTACTACAATTATTCTCTTTTTCATTTACTCAATCCTTCTTGTGTTAAAGGAATAAATTTGATCGTTCCATCGCCGTTAAAATGCATGTATTCTGCACACACGCTGCGGCGGCAGTCACCGCCTGGCTGACCGTTCAGATTGTACGAGCCGTCGTGATAGATGTAATACCACTTGCCCTTGAACTGAATGACAGAAGGATGGATGGTGAAGCCCCGGTTGGCAGAAGTGCTGACAAAACCGCGGTACGTCCATGGACCTTCGATGCTCTCGGCTGTGCTGTAGGCCATCTGCTCGGGTTGGACACCGGGTGCATCGCTGGCATACACATTATAATAAAGCTTTCCACGCTTGAAGAGCCATGGGCCTTCGGAGTAGTTGCGCAGAGGCACCTTGCGAATCTCTCCGTCCAGCTCTATCATGTTCTTCTTCAGCTTCACCATGTAGCAGTCACCATTGCCCCATGCCATCCATGGAGTGCCGTCATCGTCGATGAGTACGGTTGGGTCAATGTCGGCATTGCCACGGTGGGAGTCGGGAGTCATCTTGTCGGTGATGAGGGGTGTGCCATCCGTGCGAGCCGGACGGAAAGGACCTGTGGGAGAGTCGCTGACGGCCACATCTATCGTGTGCTCTCGATTGTCGGTGCGGTCGAGCGTGACGTAATAGTAGAACTTGCCATTCGCCTCCACCACCTGTGCTGCCCAGGCACCTCCGGGAGCCGCATAGGGGAAGTCGGCCGCCTTCAGGACAGGTCCGTGCGACTTCCAGTGTATCATGTCGGTGCTGGAATAGCAGAGCCAGTGGGGCATATTGAACCAGCCACCCACGCCGGCCTTGTCCTCGCCCACATACGCATAGACCGTATTGCCCACAACGGTAAATGCCGGATCGGCAGTAAAGCAATCCGTGAAGAGCGGATTCTGACCCTCCACCCGTGGCAAGGGCTCACCGCTGATGCTGAGGTTGCGCAGGCTGCCCTGCCGCACCTGAAGCGCATTGGGGAAGCCACCAGGATAGCCATGGCCTATCACCCAGCTCGTGGCGTTATGGCGAAGTGCCTTGCCCGGATAGGTGAGCGAAGCCGAACGGCCATCCACGGTGAGCGTGACGGTAGAGGTTTTCTTCTTCTCGCTATACTGCGACGATGCCTCCACCTCGTACCATTTGTCCTTCTGTACCTCTTCTCCTGCCCAGAGGCGATGAGGATTCTCGTCCTTGTCTACGACTTCCACGAAGAAGCGATGTGCCGTATTGTCAAAACCCAGCGAGATGTCGCCATTGAGCGAGTTCTTGCCGATGAGGTGGCTCGCCTTTCCTTCTTTGCAGACGAACACCTGCTCGGTGCCAAGCGTACCGCATTTCAGTTCGGCCTTCACCGTCCAGCACTTCTGCCAGTCGGCATAGACGAGGGGGTGATTGCCGTCGAGCTTGTACTCATTGACGTTGAGGTTCAGCTCGCTACTGGGATTGAAGTCCTTTATCTTCCAGTCAGCAAGGGTATATTGTGCCGATGCTGACAGGGCGAGGGCAAGGGATAAGGCTGTCGAGGCTATTCTTTTGTTCATAATAATGTTGCTGCTACTATGTCATTTAGTCAATCTTATGCACAGAACAAGGCAAAAGCAATTAAAAGTGTTTTCTTCATGATGTTGTTGTCTGTCATATTGAGTATAATAGTCAATCTGCGATGCTTGTCTGGCTTCGTGCAACAAAGATACACATTTATTTTGATGTTTTTGCCTTTGTCCTGTTCTTTTTGTCTTTTTGGGGGAAATTGACGGTCTCTTTGCTGCCGAGAGGCGCAAAAATGAGATTTTTTTCGGAATTATCGCTCCAAAAAGTGATAAATGTGGCAGAATGTTTCTTCGATACATGGAAAATGAGTAATTTAGCATCACTAAATATCAAAACGATGAAGACGACAAACAAATTTCTGACCCTCGCCCTTATGGCTGTAGCAGCGTTCTTTGCCTCATGTAGCAACGACGTAATCAGTAACCCAGCACCACTTGCTCCTGCTGTGCCGGAACACAATATAGTGGTCATGTACGAGAACGATGTGCACTGTGGCGTGGATGGCTATGCCAAGTTCGCAGCACTACGCTCGGAGTTCCTGACTCAGACGCCCTATGTCACCACTGTCAGCTCTGGCGACTTCGTGCAGGGTGGCGATGTGGGCAGCATGACTTCGGGCGAAGGCATCATCGACATTATGAACAAGGTGGGTTACGACTATGTCACCATCGGCAATCACGAGTTCGACTACGGACTCGAGCGCATGACATACCTTCTGGACAAGCTCAATGCCACCGTGGTGAATGCCAACTACTGCCGTTTGCCGTCCAGCGAACTGGTGTTCCAGCCCTACGCCATACAGCAGTACGGCAATGTGAAGGTGGCATACATGGGCCTCATCACCCCCAGCACTCTGACAAGCACCTCGCCGCTGAAGTTCAAGGACGAGAATGGCAACTGGGCGTATGGCTTTATGAATGACGAACTGGGCGAGCAGACCAATAGCATGGTGCAGAAGGTGCGCAGCGAGGGGGCCGACTATGTGGTGCTGCTGTCGCACTTGGGCGACCAGACGCTACAATCGTATGACACATCCATCAGTCTCATCAAGAAAACCAGGGGCATCGATGTGGTGCTTGACGGGCATGCCCACTCTGTCATCAATGACACGCTGATAGCCAATGCCGATGGCAAGATGGTACACCTTACAAGTACGGGAACGAAGTTCGAGAACCTGGGCGTGATGACCATCGACACCCGTGGCCATATCGGCACCAAGCTCTACAAAGCCGAGCAGTATGACAAGGTGGATGAAGACGTCAAGCAGCTGGTGGAGAAGGTGAGGACGGATGCCACGGCCGCAGGCAATGTCGTCATCGGCCACACCGACTTCAATCTCTCTATCAACGATGCCGACGGTAATCGCATCGTACGCAAGGGCGAATGCAATGTGGCAAATTTCGTGGTGGATTCCTATCGCGAGACGTTCGGCACAGACGTGGCAGTGCTGAATGGTGGTGGCGTGCGTGCAGGCATCGAGGCAGGCGAAGTCACCTACAACTCCATCTTCAACGTTACGCCGTTCGGCAACAAGCTCTGTTCCGGCTCCCTTACAGGTCAGCAGTTGCTCGACGCTCTTGAGGTGTGCTATTCTTTTCTGCCTGACGAAGGTGGCAGTTTCGCGCACGTCAGCGGTATGCGCCTCACCATCGATACCTCCGTCCGTGCCGAATTCGTAATGGACAATGGCGTGTTCGTCTCTGTGGCCCAGGGCTCTCCACGCCGTGTGTCCAATCTGCAGATATTGAACCGCGTCACGGGCAACTATGAATCCGTTGATCCGTCACGCACCTACACCATAGCCGGTGGCGACTTTATGTTGCGCGACATGGGGTGCAAGGGAGCCTTCCGCTACACCCAGTGCGACCCCGACCTTGGCATTACCGATGCCGAAGTCACCGTGCAGTATTTCCGCGACAAGCTGCAAGGCGTGATGCCAGCACGATATGCTGCCACTGAGGGGAGGATAACTATAAAGTAGTGCTCTGTTATGCAAAAAAAAGAAGCATAACGTTTGGTGGTGTTGCAGATTCTTTATATATTTGCAGCACCAAAAGTGCAGCACCAAAAGTGCTGTGGATGTAACTAGCATGATATGAAGTATATACACAATCCATTTTTGCTAACTGGTTATGTAGCGCCGGAGTATTTCTGCGACCGGAAGGAAGAAACGCGTAATCTGATTTCTGCGCTCTACAATGGGCGTAATATCACGCTCATGGCTCCCCGTCGTATGGGAAAGACGGGTCTGATACATCACTGCTTCCATTTGTTGAAAGAGCAGCATCCCGATGTGGCTTGTTTCTATGTGGATATATTTGCAACCAAGACGCTTGCAGACTTCGTCTCGGTTTTTGGACGGGCTGTGTTGGGTAAGCTCGACTCATTGCCCGAGAAGGTGCTGACAGTGGCGGGCAATATTGTCAAGAGTGCTCGGCTTGTATTCAGTGCCGACAATATGGGGCAGCCACAGGCCAGCGTGGAGTTTCAGCCCCATTTGGCAGAAGCAACGCTGTCAGAGATATTCACCTATTTGCAGCAGAGTGGTCGTGAGTGCTATATTGCCATAGATGAATTCCAGCAGGTGGCAGCGTATCCCGAGGATGGGGTGGAGGCACTGCTGCGAACATACGTGCAGCAATGTCCCAATGTGCGGTTTATCTTCTCTGGCAGTAAGCAGCACATGATGGATAAGATCTTCAACGAGGCCAGCCGTCCTTTCTATCGCAGTACCGAGAAGATGCACCTGTCGGCCATCGCCGAGCCAAGCTATTATGAGTATGCCGTAAGAGGCCTGGAAAGCATAGGTGTTACGATTGGCGACGATGTCTTCTCGCGATTGTATCAGCGTTTTGATGGACACACATGGTACGTGCAACGCATCCTGAACCGACTCTTCGAAGTGGGAGAAGGCGCGCTGACGGATGATGATGTGGAGCAAAGCGTGCAGTATGTCGTGGCAACCGAGGTCGATGATTTCCAACGACACTATGCCCGACTTACCGTCAATCAGGGTCATCTGCTCAAGGCTATTGCCAAAGAACACTGTGTCGAAGCTGTCAATGCCTCGGCCTTTATGAGGAAATATAACCTCAAGGGGACAAGTAGCATCAACAAGGCATTGGCCTTCCTCATCGACAACGAGTATGCCTATCGCACCCGCGATGGCTACATCGTCTACGACCGCTTCATGAACCTCTGGCTGAAGACGTTGTAGCCAAACATCACAACCTCATCACCTCACAACCTTACAACCTTTTGGTACTTGTGGGAATTGTGTGAAGTAGAAATATCAACCAATAAAAACATAATAAAAAACCGGTTTTTTAAGTAGGTGATCAAAAAGATTTTTATAATGACGCAAGAGGATTTGTCATTCTGAGCAAAGCGAAGAATCTCCGTCCAATCCTGCTATTTTGAGTCCTTG
>JAGHUS010000116.1 GCA_018064685.1 Bacteroidales bacterium
GAATAGTGAATAATACTTAATACTGATAATTATTTAATAGTTGAGCGAAACTTGTATTATCAATTGTCAATTGTCAATTACTGCATGAATAATGCAGGTCAAAACCTATTTCATAATTACCTTCTTGCCATTCTTGATCACGATGCCGCGGTAGTCAGCAGGAGCCTCGGTGCCCATGAGGGTGAAGGAATCTCTAACCCTGCCCTCCCGGGGGAGGGAGTTCAATTCTTCTGGGATTATGGCTGTCTCCACTCCGTCACCCGATTCCGGATCCCTGATGAACGTGAACGACACGGTCTTTGCCTCCACATCCTCGCTGATGTTCAGCACAGGCTTCGTGGCAGCCATAGTTTCTGCATCGCCAGTATAGACTATAGGGTTCGGATAGCTTGTAAGAGAGTAAAGGAAGTCCATGCTCTTCTCATTGTGAGGGTAGAGGCAAGCAGAAAGATAATCGTCGAAATCATTGTGCTTTAAGGAAGAAACCAAGAAGCCGCTTGCAGGGAGCACGGTCATTCGTGGCTTTCCCTTGACGTTGTTCACACTGTTATTAGAAACATCAAACGCCGTCGCATCGTAGTTCACATGCGTAATCATCAAGCCGTGGGCATATCCTCCTTTTCTACTGCCGATGTAGCTGTTCCATCCGCCGTGTTGAATGTTCTCAAGGATGTAGTATTCGTGACCAGTCTCATCGGCATCGTTCATTATGCGATAAGCCTTGCCACCAGTCTCCACGGAAGCAAGATTCTTGATAGTCGTCGGCTCCGTGAGAGTCTCTATCTCAAACCATCCCATAGCCTCTCGCTCCCACGCAGTGTATGCAGCAGGACAATAGCCCAGGTTGAAACAGTATTCGCCTCCATCCATTACGGAAAAGTCCTCCATGCCCTGATTGTCCACACCTGCGGAAGCAACTGTAGGATAAAAGTCGGGCAAGCCCATGGTGTGCGAGAACTCATGACAGAAGAGTCCGATGCCGTTGATGGATATATGTCCATCTTCCTCGGTGTCTATCGGTGCATAGTTGAGTTCACTGTTGACGCCGTAGGGTTTTACTGTCACGCCATCGTAAGTGCCGTAGTTGGTCCACAATCCGGTCTTAGGCCAGATACAGTCGGAGGAGTTGCCATTGATGCTAGCCGAATAGCCGGCATAGATGACATAGACGAGATCTACAATGCCGTCGCCGTCGGCATCATACTGGCTGAAGTCAATGCTTTCGTCCATCGCCTTGCACACATCGGGGATGAAGCGACTCATCCAGTCACTTTGGCCTTCGCCGTAATACTTCATGTTCTGCGTGAGATGCACAGGACCATAGACGTCAAACTGCGGCTCAAACATACCGTTGCTCATGTCACTGAAGTACTTCTTTACAGAGCCTTTGTTCATGCTGAGCCTTTCCGTCTTGTCTATCTGCTCAATTCCAGTCGTAGGCACGCCGTCGGCATTCAGATACTGGTTGAAGATCAGCGTCGTTGTCTCGTCGTCATGAGCGAAAGGCTGGTCGGCGAAGTCGGCAAGGATGACGAGCACACGCGGTTTTCCCATGTGCGGGAAAACGACACTCTTCGTGGCTATCGGTTCGCGACGCGCTACGGCACGCCTCAGCTCCGCAGTGGCATAGTTGTAGAACCGCGTCTTCTCTTGTGCTGCCACGAGCTGCCTCTCCTCGAACTTGCGTACGGAAGCCTCATGAGCAAGCATGGCAGTAGGCGCAATGCTGCCGTTTTCATTCACCTTTGCCACATAGTAGTCGGTGCCTTCCTGATAGAGTATGACTCCGTCCTTGGTTTGGCACCAAGAGAAGTTCTCGTCGCCAAAGAGTCTGACGGTCAATGTAGTGCCGTCCTTCTGCTTTACGACACTATAGCCAGCAGATGCCTTCGCTGCAAACATAGTGCTGGCAACAGCGCAGAACATCAGGAGAGAAATTAGAATCTTCTTCATTGTAGTATAATATTTTTTTCAACTTTCGCAAGTTTACAACTTGCTCAGTTTTAAGAGCTTTAAAGAGTTTTTAAAGGTAGTAAAGCTTTTTGCGAAGGTAAAAATGCAGTAGTAAAAGTGACATTAGTGTAAATCGTCACAGAGGTGTTGTTCCTTTTACTACTTAAAGTTGAGCATGCGAAACTTGTATTTTTTATTTTTTCCCTTGAATATACTTTATTGCCGCCTCGATGTGGGCGTCGGTGATGTTGTCGAGGTCGTTGATCATGTCGTCGACGATCTTCTTGTCGTATGGCATAAACTCGTCGGGCATGACACCAAGCGACTCTATCTTTGTGCCGTCGATGGGGGTGGAGAGGCAGCATGGGGCGTAGACAAAGAGGGGACCTTTGGCGAAATCGCCGAACGAGCCGGCATAGGTGCGGTCGTACTGCATGTCGAGGGCGTTGAAGCCTCCGAAGGTGCGGTCGCCAATGACGTGGCCGTTGGGCAGCAGTTTGGCAGAGTATGTGGTGATCTCGCTCATGCTGATACTCTGGCCGTCGCAGAGCACAACGATTGGTTCCTTGGTGACAACGTACTGGTTGTAGTCGGAAATGCGGAAACCGAAGGGTGTTGACGGACCGTAATCCAGTCGGCCTACACCATTTTTCTGCACCGTGTTGCCCAGGATGATGCTGGTGCCAGGTTCAAGCAGTCGGCCAAGCAGGTGGGCATAGTCGCCTTCGTCGCCGCCATGATTGCCTCTGACGTCGAGGATGACTCCTCCCAGCTGTCCTGCTTCACCGTATTTCCTGACCACGTCGCCAAAGGTCTGCAGGAACTGGGATGCTGTGCCCTCTGCATAGAGTGTGCCATTCTCTTTCTCTTCACGAAGGTCTTCGGAGAACGAAAAGTCGCTCCAGTGCAGGTATGGAACGTACTTGTCGTCGGCAGCCCTTATCACAGCCAACTCGGCACTGTAGCCGTTGCTGCTCTTGAAGACTATGTATGAATCCTCGTCCGTGATCGGGGCAAGCTGACCGCGTTTGTTGAGCGATGCAAGAGTGTAGTTCCAGAGACTGGTTTTGTATTCTTTCTTACACTTGTCACGCATCATATCCACCCTTTTGCTTTCGGCGTAGTTGCTGCGCTGGCTGTAGTGGATCAAGCCGGGCGATATCATGAAACGTTTATTCTGCTCTGTGCGGAAGTTCCAAAGATAGGCGATAAAGTGATGGTCGTGGAACTGGCTGAAGATTTCCTCATAGAACTTCTGGTACTCATCATCGGACACAGTGTCTTTGGGGTTGGCCTTCAGACGTGCGTCCCATGCCATGGGCACAGAGCGTTTGGTGCAATACACCTCATCCCAGTCGAGGTCCTCGATCTGCCATGCCACATAGTTTTGGTTGACGCCATTCCACAGGACATCAAACTGCTCGGTGTAGGTATGGGGTAGGCAGCTCGTCAGTGATGTGCCGTCGCTCTGGATGAACATCTGCGACTCGAGGTCGTCGGCATCCTGCCGGCATGATGACAATGCCACTGCGGTCATTGCCAGAAAGAAAAGAATATGCTTTTTCATAATCAACATCAAAAGCTATATGCACAACCGAGTTGAAGGGCTGTGGTGGTGTTAAAACGTGGGTTCTTCTTTAGCATATAATCCTTGGTGGTGCTGGTGAGGGCGTAGTACAAACGCATCTCGGCCTGCAATGACCAATGGTCGTTGAAGCTGTATTCCAGTCCCACACCACCTACGGCTCCCAGCTCTATGCGATTGTCGCGGACGGAGTTGAAGCGGTAGCTCTGGTCGATGGGTGCAGGTGTCTGATACATCGTGCCATCGAGTATGTCGTGCAACATCCACTCGGACACGGTGCCAGTGATGCGGCCACCTGCCCAGTATGCGCCATACGCACCCACGTTGAGGAAGCCACGGAGGCGCTCGCCACCGAAGGAGAAGCTGGCCATGAGGGGCAGCTGCACGTAGGAGTTACGGTGCTTGTAGTTGTCGCAGAAGGATTTGCCTGTACGGTTCTGCTTGTAGTTCTTCTGTGTGTAGTTGAGGTCGGCACGTAGGGCGAACCAATCGTTGAACTGGTATTGTCCCATCACGCCAACGGTCAAGCCCTTGGCATTGTGGTAACGCCAGTCGTACTGATACTGCGTGTCGATGCAGTATTTGTTGATGTCGCCACCCAGCGTGACGCCCATCTTCCACTTCTGTGCCCATGCCGCCGACACGCTGCACAGCATCAGGAGAGAGAAAAGAATCTTTTTCATTATTAGCTTTTGGCATTTGCCAGTAAATTACTTAAAATGAGCAATGAATAATGAATAATGAACAATGTATAATGCGATTAATGAGAGGCTGGCGCAGTGATA
>JAGHUS010000073.1 GCA_018064685.1 Bacteroidales bacterium
CTCTGCCAAGATTTACTATACTGGCAAGAAGTTTCCGACTACCGTGGCACTCAACAAGCTCTACTATTTCATACCGTACCTCTCGGGCAGAGGCATCCGCGACCTCTACTACATCAAGATTGCTCGCCTTGGCTACCGCAAGGAAGGTCAGGAGAACGAGGACAAGAACGACCTCCGCTTGGTGTTCGAGATAGAGCGTGTCGGTCAGCTATTCGATGACTACAAAAAGGTAAAACTCGAAATCTGGCGTACGTTTACAGACACTACGATGGAAAAGATCATAAAACTACAGAGTAATGATTAAAATTGAAGTAACCGACATAGAATGGGATGCGCCCAAAAGCGTAAAGTGCGACCTTCCTCAGTCATTTGTCTTCCATCTTGGCACGGAAGAAGAAGGCATTGATTGTTCAGATGAAGAAGAGATTCATGAATGGATTTCCGACAAATTATCAGATGAAACAGGTTATTGTCATTTCGGATTTAGCTTCCAACAAATTCAATAAAAATAATGCGCTACGACCTCAAAAACATGATTTGCACCGACCCTGCCACACTTCAATTTGGCAAGGGGTTAAGTGATGGCTGTTGGTACTATTTGCAAGTGCGTGACGATAGCGTGCTTTGCAAGTATGAAGACAATCCGAATGGATTCGTTGAAGCATACTACAACGATAAGGATGTTAGACGGATTATCGACAGTCATACTGGTGTCTATGCCGGTGAGATTGACTTGGCTGATTATACAGATGAAGAGATTGAGGATCATATCAATGCGTATGGGTACTCTTTGAACGAAGGGGCAACTAACTTCATTCAAAATACGTATGGTGACAGCTGGAAACAAATCTGCTGTGAGTGCATCTTTGAGCAGTTGATGCTGAGTGATTTTAGATTGGACTTTTGAGGAGCATGTTTTATAAACAACAATAGAAACATTATTTATGGCGCGATTTGCCCAATACTACATAAAATATCATCATGAGTTTGCTCCCTATGACTGGGAGAAACGACAGGAACATCTAGGTGCTCTCTTCGAAAAGGATGAGAGCATCACGTTTGGTGTGGGCGAACCTTCGGAGAAGCAGAGGGCGAAGGGCGAACAGTACGCCAAGACGTACAATCATCGCGTCTATCACTTGCAGAACAATCCCGCCATTATCGTGATGCAGTTTGCTAACTCCATCGACATTCCTGTTGAGAAGAATTTCGGTCCTGACGTGGCAAAGGATGAACCTTCGTGCTTCGTCATCATCGACAATCGCGACAACCTTCGCACCGTAGCCATTCAGAAACGCAAGAAGGCGTTTGGTAACCCTGGACAAGTGGCGAGGATTCTGGCTGAGAAGATTGACGATCTGCTCTATAAGGACAAGTGCTACAAGATGGAGATTCTGCCGGAGTTCTACCCCGAAGACCTTTTTGAGGCTTGGGAGAAGTTGCAGCGAAACGTGCAGGCAATGCGCTTCGGCGTGCCCGAACTGACGAACGATGAAATCATCCAGAAGGTGAACGAACTGCGCAATCAGGGCAAGGATTACTTTGATGACTCGTTGATGTCGGCTCTCCTGCAAATCGCTGTTGAGGCAAAGAAGGCGAAGTACAAACACCTCTACACAGTAATGCCCGAGGACAAGAAGACAGCTCTGTATGTGGACAAGTCGAGCGTGTTCATGAAGAACCTCATCACGATGAGCCGTGCCATCAACATGCCAGTGGAGCTGGTGACGAGCGATGCTGGTACGTTCCGTTGCTTTGTGGAAACGGACGAGGACAATACGGACAAGATTGTGTGTCGCGAGTTTGATGCCGACCTGCTGGAGCAGCTTTTCAGCAAGAAGAAAAAGGACGGTGAACGAATAGAACCTTCGGACATCACAAGGATTGAAGGCGAGATAGTGGAACTGCTGAACGGTATGAAACATGAATCGGAAGACGATGAAGGAGGCGAACAGGTAGCATGATAGTACGATTGGATAAAGAGCAAGCCAAGCAGGAACGTCGGAAACTGCTGGCAGACGATGTGTACGTCATTTTCAGCGATGTGCTCGACAAGTTTCATAACGAAGGAAAGCTTACCCTCACAAAGGTTGAGGCTTTCCTGACGGCCAAGAAATTTGCAGATTTGGTATTGACTCTGCCTGATGTTGACGAAGGTATAGCTGACGAACTTGACGATCTGGAGGATGAGGCAAGAGATGGAAATGACGGTATGGTCATAGAAATGCTTGCAGCTGCATTGTTTTATGCTCTTGGCACTCATCGTGTGGGTTTCAACAGTAAATCTGTTATTATGAAGATTTATGGTCGATGGAATGATCACCCACTATTCTTTCAGATGATGGATGAGGCAAGCAAGAAGGAACAGGCTCGATGGATGGAAGGCAAGAAGATTCGACTTCTGACCTACGAGCTGGAACAAATTGATGCAGAAGGTGGTGCATCAGAGGATGTAACAAAGCTGTTCGAAGCAATGCTTTCGTATGCCGAACACATGGACAAGAACAGCATCAAAGAACAGATTCTTTTCCTTTGCCGTTACAACCTCGACCATCAGCACGCTTACGACAATAGCCTTCTGGCATTGTTTGAAAAACTTGGCATCAAGAGTACCACATTGCTAAATCCCGACAAGGTCATTATGTACGAAAACGTTGAGCGCCAAGCCATTGTGAATGCAGGTGGCGTGGGGTTCAGAAACGAATCAAAATAAGACAAGGGTATGGACAAGATAGACATCAACGAAATAATAAAGGCAGCAGCCGGTGCACTCGACCTCTCCAACTTCAAAGGTGATGTGGTGATGTTCAAGCACGTTGATAAGGAAATGAATGTGGCTGAGGGTGGCATCGGTGAGCAGCACATTCATCATCACTATGCAAATGATAAGGTAGTTGGTGGCAATGGTGGTACCAATAATTCATCATTGGACACAGAGAAGCCTATTTGTGTGGCTCTGAACAGCAGTCAGCGGCAGATACTTGAGGCGGCAGAACAGAATGGCATCATTATTTATAATCGTGCGCGCGAGGGTTATGATACAGGGCATCAATCTTCTAATGCATTGGTAGCTTACTTATGTGGTCGCTTGTTTTGTGGCGATAGCACAAATAGGGAAGGGCGATGGGTGTCTGGCAGCAAGTTTGATGATGCTAAATACTGCAAGGAATTGTTTGGCTTTGATGTTGCAGGCACACGGCGGTCAACCCAAGGTAATGGTGCTGGCAAATCGCCAATAGGATACGAAAGAGTAGATAAATTATTCGAATAACACACGAAAGTGGAGGTTTCTTAGCGGAAATCTTCACTTTTTTGATGGCATACGTTAGGTAGCGTCAGGTGGCGTTATCTAACGTTATTTTTGCGCCATAATTGCGTCATTTTCAGTGCAAAACATTCTTCGTACCTTTGCACCGTCATCCGAGACATGGAGCACATTCTTAACCGCTGCCAGTCCTTTAGATATAGCGGATGCAAAGTAAAACAATGAATAAGACATTCAAAGTTGTAAAGCTGCTGCCATTGCAGAGCGGAACGAGCGAACGAGGTGATTGGCGTTCGCAGGACGTGCTAATCGAATCGATGGAGCAGCGAGAGCAAAGTCAAGCTCG
>JAGHUS010000045.1 GCA_018064685.1 Bacteroidales bacterium
GTATAGAGACGTTCGGCATTTTCGGATACATGTTGCTCTTCTCGTTCCTGCGACTCGTCGGCGTAAAGATACTTGAACTTGTTTCGCTCATAGAACTTCAATACCCTCTCTTTGTTATAGGCATCAACAACGAGGAAGCGGCAACCTGTCTTGTAACCTCCCATAAGCGATTATCGTGCAGCGCGTTTGATGACTATGTTGCGTGATCGCTCCATCATACGACTGATAGAAGCCTTCATCTGAGCAGGAACGGAGGTCTGTTCACATCCGTTGTTTGCTTCTGCCATCTCAACAAAACGCTGAGCCGTCTCGCCACTGAGCACAGGTATCGTACGTATTGTTATTGCCATAATTATCTATTATTTGATTCTCATGTTCATCGTTGTGATGGACTTTGCGACTGCAAAGTTAGTGAAAAGTCTCCGAAAATCATCAACTTAGCCCCAAAACCTCACTTTCAACCCTCAAAAGACTCATTTTACCCCACATTTGCCCGTTCAGAAGCACAAAATCCTCTCACTTTCTGCATACATCCACCTCATTTTCACCTCAACATCATTCCACTCTCACCACAAACAACAACAACCCCCATCATCCTCCACATCACACTCCAATCCAAACCGCTGCATCATCATCCCTTCCATCACGCTCGTCACACCCAAACACAAAGCACTTTTATTCCCTCAATTTGCAATCTCAACCTCCGCGATACCTTAAATAAAGTCAAAATTGTTAAATCTGCACGATTTTACACCCTCAAAACATCCTCGATAGGACTTTTCTACCGTATTACGTGCAACTCGCTGATTATCAATATGTGCCACAAACATCTATTGTCTCTATTCAACAAACCCTGCCAGTAGGATGTATAGAGAAACACAACAACTGCAAATAAATTGCTTTTGATGATAAAAAATTACATCAAAAAGAGCGTACAGCCAAGAAAAACATGTTTCAATGTGTTTCATAAACCGAAAATGAGACAAAATAAAACAAATTCATACGTTTTGACAGTCTTTAGAACTACAAGCAATTTACATAAAAAAAGAAAAATGACATCCGAGAAGCCCCATGAAGAGATAAGAAGAACAACGAACTAGAGCGTATGATAGTAAGGATTCTTGTTTAGAGTTTATATTGTCAATGTCTAGCGATGACAGCGTACTGTCAACGCTGTGACAGCGCACTGTCATCGTTTGACTGCAAGCGCATGACAATGGACGATGCGGAGTGTGAGCATGGGAGAATTGTACGTGTAAGCACGAGAGAGTTGTACGTGTAAGCACGAGAGAGTTGTACGTGTGAGCATAAGAGAATTGTACCGATAACAAAAAAGACCTCACCTCCTCACAATCACAGATAACCAACTGATATTCCATACATTGCAAGTGTGAGGTCTATCCACAAGACCTCACACAGACCTCACACCAATATCCAATTGATACACAAATAGATATAAGCATTTGTGAGGTGTGAGGTCTATTTTTTAATTCATACGCGTTCACGTCAATTTAGGTTCTAGCTTGTCATGGACGAACGACTCAAAATAGATCGTGGTGTAGTCGTAGAATACGATACCGATGTTGCCGCCAAGGATCTTTCGCGTATGCTCCACACTGATTTCCTGCACAAGTTCTTGTTGGGCGTTGTACAGCTTATCCATGTAGTAGTATATCTTGTCCAAGGTATAGTCCTCCTCAAAATGCGAGCGCAGGTAGTCAACCGTCGCCATCTTGCTCTGCGGCTGGCATATTCTGGCTATGACGAGATGACGGAGCACTTCATCAGGAATGCGGTTGAAGCCTATACTGTCGTATATGGGATTCAGAATGAGTTGCGGTGCATTCATCAGGACAGCATCGATATTGGCAAAAGCTCGTGCCGTTTCTTCTTGCTCTCGCTCCTGCACATCCGTCTTACCGAAATCGAGGACTTGCTGCCCTCCGTAAGTACTAATCCACTCACGCGCTCTGGCACAAAGTACATCGGCCTCGTCTTCCGACGAAACTACTCCGAAATTCTTGACTTCCTTGTAGCCGCCTGCGCTCTTGTCTATGACAACTACACTGATGCTACCTGTCCTGTTTTTCTTCTTGCGTACAAACATAGCACGAAGGTACGAAAAAGTCTTGAGTCACCCAAATCACCGAGATTGTTTTTACAAAATATTGATATTCAGTGGATATTTTTATAAAAGTACTGCTGAGTTACAAATTTCCCGAAGTCAGGAAAAAAGCATTTTCAGGGCTGTGCAAATGGAAATAATTCATTTCTTTTAAAACACTATGGGCACCGACAAGGAGAGGAGCGAGTAGGAGAAAAAATCCTCTCCAACGAGATTGATTGGAGAGGATTTGATTATTTGCTGAGATCAATACTTCTGCGGTTTCAGTTTGACGTAATCGTCAAACAACTGCAGACAGGCAGCACGGTCGAGTTCGGTCATGTAACCTTCGAGTTTGTCACGACCACCGAATATCTGGTCGAACTTATCATCACGAAAGCCAATAAGACCGTTGTCCTGAATGGTACAACCGTAGTATATCTTACTGATGTTGGCCCACATACAGGCACAAAGACACATGTGGCAAGGCTCGCCGGTAGTGTAGAGTTCGCAGCCAGAGAGGTCGAAAGTGCCAAGTTTGCTGCACGCCTTACGAATGGCGTCCACCTCACCATGACAGGTTGGATCGTTGTTGCACAAGACTCGGTTATGTCCCGAGGCCACCAACACGCCGTCCTTTACAATGGCAGTACCAAAGGGGCCGCCATGCGACTTATTGATGCCATCACGAGCCTCGTCGATGGCTATCTGCATGTATTTGTTTTGTGCTTTCATGGATAAAGCATATCAGTCGAGATGGAACACCTCCTGAATGGGGATGGTGATGGGAGAGTTGTCGGGGTTGGTGTCCATGATGTCTTTCATGTAAGCCCACCACTTCAGGGTAATCTCGTCGGCAGCGCTCACATCCTGAGTGTTGGCAGCACCCTCCTCCACCTCTTGATAGCCGAAGAGTATGTTGGTATCCTTATCCCAATAGATGCTATAGTTCTTGACACCAGCATCCTTAATCTGTTTTTTCAACTCGGGCCACAACGCAGCGTGGCGCTTCTCATATTCTTCCTCACAGCCAGGCTTGAGGAACATCTTAAAGGCAAATCTTTTCATATTTTACGGTTATGAGGTTATGAGGTTTTACGGTTGTAAGGTTAATACGCTTAAACGATTAATCGACTAAACGACCAAATGGTTGCAAGGTTAAACGATTACGAGGTTGTGAGGTTGAGCTCCAAACGTAACTTCCGCACAACCGCATAACCATAAAACCTCACAACCATCCTATCAGCAAGGACGGGTCTTGGGCAGATTGAAGACATCCTGAACTTCCTTCATAGCCTCGTCGGTCATGCCATCGGGCTCACTGCCCATCGACTTGGCACACATATAGATGTTGGCAGCCTTGCAGAGAACGTCGGTCTGGTCGAAGGCATCCATGATGTCGGTGCCCACAGCCACTGTGCCATGCTTCTCCCACAACACCACGTCGTGTGTCTTGATCTGCTCGAGTGTTGCCTCGGCCAGTTCGACAGAACCAGGCAGACCGTAGGGCACGATGCCGATGCCGAGAGGAGCGAATGCCAATGTCTCGGGAATCATAGACCAGAGAACACGTGTCATTTCGTCGCCCTTGAGGAAGCGCTGTATGTGCGACATGGCTACGAGTTCGATGGGGTGAGTGTGGAGGGTTGCCTTGTATGTGCTGCCACTGCCAAGCAGGTAGTCCTGCAGAGCCAGGTGGCTAGGCAACTCGCTGGTAGGCATGACGGGCTCGTCGGCAATGATCTCGTACGAGGCACAATCATCGCAAATGCGAATGATACTGCCGTTCTGCATAGGATAGCGAGCCAGGTCGCGCATTCGCTTGCCAGTACCTTTGGCATAGAAGTACTTGCCTTTCAGGTTAGGAAGCACCATACCAATGTTCTTCTTGGGTGCTATGGCAGGCATGGTAGCCCATGACTCGTCGGCAAATTCGGTAACATTAACAGTGATGTTGCCGCCATTACGCTCGGCCCATCCTTTCTGCCAAAGGTAGCCTGTTACTTCAGCCACCTCGTCTATCACTTTTTTAAGGCCTGTGCGGCCGTCTAGTATACTCATTGTTTTAAAGTTTTTTAAGTTCACAAAATAGGAAGAAAAGCATCGCGCTAGAAGCCTCCTCTAACTCCCCAAGGGGAAGAAATGCATCGCGCTAGCCTAATTATGAATTGTGAATTATGAATTCTCTCCGTAACGCTCCTTGGTAATCTGTTCGAGCGACTTGCCACGTGTATTGGGAGCTCCGATGACACCGATGATGAGCGACACGGCCAAGAGCGCAATCATGCACCAAGCAGCCAGGATGAAGCCTTCGCCATTCTCGCCATAGATAAAGGTGAAGACAAGGCCCCATGCTGCACTCAAACCGCGCACCACGAAGAACATCAAGCCCTGAGCTCCGGCACGGAACTTGGCAGGGAACAACTCGCTACCCCACAAGGCGTAGAAGATCTGTACCGACACACCGCCGTTGACACCCCACAGAATAACGAAAGCCCACAGCGTGCCGATGCCGTTGACACCGACCGTCACGATGAGCAACCAAGTGGCGAGTGCAGCCAGCAAACCGAAGATATAGAGCAGCTTATGGCTGACACGGTCGACGATGAACGACACGCCGAACGTGATGACTACGACCGTGGCCCACTGAATACAGTTCATCCAGTTGGAGTACTCATTGCTGACGCCACCAGCCGTCTCGCAGATGTGGGGCGAGAAGAAGCCCATGACACTAGCTACGAGGTTCCACGTCAGGTAGATGGAAGCCAGGAAGATAGCAGTACGCACAGCTATCTTATTAGAGAACAACACCTTGAAGGACTGGATAATACCACTCTTCTCGCCCTTTGCCTTAGCCGCAGCCTTGTTTGCCTCGAACTCAGCACTCTCCTCGAGCTGACGTTGCAGGGTCCATGCTATGAGCGCAACCACAAAGAGGGTGAAGAAGACGAAGCGTGAACTGAACACCTCGACAGCTGTTGTGGCTGCGTCGTTGCCCAGTACGGCATGTGCCATCCACTCAACACCACCATAGAGGTAGCCACCAGGGGCGAAGAGCATACCCATCAAGAGGATGATCATAGGACCGAAACCCCACGACATCTGTGAGATACAAATGTTACGACCACGATTGTGCACCTCGCTGCTCTCGCTGATGTAGGTCCACGAAGCAGGCACACCGATGCCGACCGAGATACCCGTAATGAGGAAACCGGCCAGCAACATAGCGAAGTTAACAGAGAACATCACGATGAGCACACCGAGCATATAGACAAGCAGGTTGTAGGTGAAGATAAACTTACGTCCGAACTTGTCGGCCAGCACACCACCGATGATGGCACCGATGGCTGCGCCCAGAGCGTTGGCACTCAAGGCATTGATCAGACCAAGGTGCATCTCGCTCAGCCCCAAGTATTTTTGCCACAGCGTGATGCCGCTGCCACCAGCTACGATGGCACCCGCATCCAGATAGTTATTGAGAGACACCGCAAGGGTGCTCTTCAAAGAAGATTTTGCCATAAATGAATTATTTTAGTCGTTTAGCCGTTTAGTCGTTTAGGAGAAGTTACATCTGGCCAATAAACAGGCTGATCACACATTCCTAAACAACTAAACAACTAATTTCCTAAACGACAGAAACTGAGCAAAAGCAAAGTTTTTGCAAAAGTTGAACGAACTATGAATTAACGAAGGCTTGTCACCTCAGCCACATACTTGTCGATCTCGGTAATGAATGCCTGACCTACAGGAACATTGTTGCGCACGCAGAACTCATCGTAGACAGCCTGCCAGGGCATTGCCTTCTGCTCCTCGATGAGAGCCAGCACCTTGTAGCCCTCGCCAGCCAACTCATACTTGCTGATCATATCGCGAGGCTCGAGCAGAGCGCGCAGCATGCACTTCTGAGCGGCACGGCTACCGATGACATAAGCACCGATGCGGTTGATCGAGCCGTCGAAGAAGTCGAGGCCGTAGTGTACGCGGTCGAGGGCGTCGGCACGTACAATCTCTGAGAAGAGTTCCTGAGTAGGATCGTCCATGATGGTAACGTGGTCTGAGTCCCAACGCACGGGACGGCTGACGTGCAGCATCAACTCATCGATGAAGGGCAGTACGGCGCTGACCTTGTCGGCAGGACTCTCGGTGGGATGATAGTGACCGGTGTCGATGGTGAGCAGTTGTCCGTTCTTTGCTGCATAGGCAGTGTAGAAGTCATGGCTACCCACGGTGAAGCTTTCGAGACCGATGCCGAACACCTTACCCTCGATGCAGTCCTTCATCATAGGCTGCTTCTTCTCGAAAATCTCGTCGAGCGACTTCTTCAACGTGTTGCGATAGAGGGCGTGGTTCACGCTCACATCCTTGCAACCGTCGTGCACCCAAAGATTCATGATACAGGGATCGCCCTGTGCCTCGCCCATAGCGTTGGCAATGTCGCGGCAACGCTTGGTGTGCTCTACCCAGAAACCACGAATCGACTCATCGGGGTTGGCCAGTGTGAGACTACCACTTTTGGGATGCGAGAATGAAGAAGAGTTGAAGTCGAGCAGCGTGTCGTTCTCCTTTGCCCAGTCTATCCAGCTCTGGAAATATTCTACAGTCACCTCGTCACGATCAACTACCTTACCCTGGAAGTCGCCATATATTTCGTGCAGATTGAGACGATGGTTGCCGGGAATGAGACTCTTGGCCTGCAAGATGTCTTGACGCAGTTCGTCGATA
This sequence comes from Bacteroidales bacterium, assembly GCA_018064685.1. Lineage (GTDB taxonomy): Bacteria > Bacteroidota > Bacteroidia > Bacteroidales > Bacteroidaceae > Physcousia. Next base: position 6,827 of record JAGHUS010000045.1, read on the forward strand.
TTACGTGCTGCACCAGGGAAATCACCCGTGCTCTGGATGCCGCCACTCATGGCACCAGCCTGCACCTCGAAACCCTTTACGTCGTCGGCCTGCCAGCAGTGAAGCGACAAGTGGAAGTTCTGCAACTGCGAGAGTACCTTTTCGGTGTCAACACCAATCTCGGCATAACGCTCCTTAGCGAGCTCGTAAGCCTTGTTAATCTGTTCTGTTTTCATTTTCTTTAATAGAAGTTATTTAGTTAGTATTCTTTTTCTTACGAAGCCTTTGGCTGATACACCACAGTCTCTACGCTACGTGCCGAGATAGCTCGCATTTCTGTAAGGCTTTCGACTTCGCCGGCAGCACGCAGCTGCAAGAGCACATTACCCAGAGCCGTGCCCTCGGTGGGACCGGCAATGACGGGCAGACCGGTCATGTCGGCCGTCATCTGCATGAGGTGCTTGTTCAGACTGCCACCGCCAATGACGTGCAGACGCTGGATGTCGACATCCGAGAGCGTGCGCAGAATGCCGATGACCTCGGCATAACGGTTTGCAAGACTGCGGAAGATGCAGCGGATGTAGTCGGCCGGCGATTGTGGAGCAGGCTGATTGTTGCGACGGCAATACTCGCGAATGGCAGCCGTCATCGAGTCGGGATGAGCGAAGAGTTCGTCATCGGGCTGGATAAGACCGTCGTAGGTGCTCTGCAGGCACAAGGCGTTCAGCTCGCTGATGTCTGTCGGCACGTCCTTGAACTCCTTGCGGCAACCCTCGAATATCCACAGTCCGCAGATGTTTTTCAGGAAGCGTATCGTACCGTCCACACCACCCTCGTTGGTAAAGTTCTCCCTACGGCTGTCCTTCGAGATGATGGGATGCGGGCTCTCCACACCCAAGAGCGACCATGTGCCGCAACTAAGGTAAGCGTAGTTGGCATCGGTGGCGGGCACGCTGGCCACGGCCGACGCTGTGTCATGACCTGCCACAGCCACAACGGGGATGGCGCCCAGACCGGTGGCCTGTTGTATCTGCTCGGTGAGCGTGCCAATGACGGTGCCTGGCTTCACCATGGGGCCGAACTGCTTGCGGCTAAGTCCGACAAACTGAAGGAGCCTCTCGTCCAAGTCGCCGGTTTCGGCATTGAGCAGCTGACTGGTGCTGGCCACGGTGTATTCGCACACGCACCGCCCAGTAAGCAGGAAGCTGAGGGCATCGGGGATGAACATCACCTTGTCGGCAGCCTTCAACGCTGTGATACCGGTGCGGCGCATGGTATCCAACTGGAAGAGGCTGTTGAAAGGCATGAACTGGATGCCTGTCTTCTTATAGAGCGACTCAGCGTTCATGTGTACGCGAGTGAAGGCCTCGATGGCTCCATCGGTGTGAGGATCGCGATAGCAGAAAGGCATACCGATGAGCTGTCCCTGCTTGCCGAAGAAGGCAAAGTCGCAGCCCCAGGTGTCGATGCCGATACTCTCGATGGTGATGTGCTCCTCGGCCGTCTTGCGCAGCGCCTTGATAATCTCATAATATAAATAGGAAAGGTTCCAGAAGATATGACCCGTCATGGGAATCTGTGGATTCTCGAAACGTGTCCATACCTTCATCTCTACCTTCTCGCCATCATAAGTGGCTAGTACGGTACGACCACTTGTGGCACCCAAATCTACAGCTAAATAGTTTTTCATGATGCAATGCTTTTTAGGGAGCTGGAGAGGCTCATGGCCCCCTCAACTCATAATTTGACCTACAAATATACGTTTTTTTATCCATGCTTCGCGCTTTTTCTCTAAAAAAAGCACTATCTTTGTCGAAAATTCATTAAAAGCATCACAAATGAGGCCAGGAATAGACTGCTTTATACCCTTCGAGAACGAAGAACAAGCCAGAGAAACCATCGAGATGTTGAAGGAGGAGCCCTTGGTGGATTGCATCCATCATCTGGACGAAATGCCTGTCAACACCAAGACCATCCGCTATATCGGCAAGACTGCCAAAGCACCATATACGCTCATCTACACCAAGACGTGGACGCTGCAGCTGGGCTATCATGCCCTGGAGCGCTGGATGAGCATCGCTAAGGACACCAACGCCCCACTGAGCTATGCCGACCACTACATCATCACGCCCAACGGAGAACGTCAGCGTATGCCCCTCATCGACTATCAGTTGGGCAGCATTCGCGACGATTTTGCCATGGGGTCGCTACTGCTCATTCGCACGGCCGACCTGCAAGAATACATCGAGAACCTGAATAACCATACATACCAGTTTGCCGCACTCTACGACCTGCGCCTGTTCCTGTCGCGCAAGCAACTGCCCGTACACATCAACGAGTATCTGTACAGCGAGGTGGAGACGGACATGCGAAAGAGCGGCGAGAAGCAGTTTGACTACGTCGATCCGCGCAACCGTTCACGACAGATCGAGATGGAACGTGTGGCCACACGCCACCTGCGCAAGATAAACGCCTATCTGGCTCCCGCCGAGTTTGACGAGGTGCGCTTCGACGACGAGTTTGACAACAACATCGAGGCCAGCGTCATCATACCCGTGCGCAACCGTGTACGCACCATCGAGGATGCTGTGCGCAGTGCCTTGTCGCAGCAAACGAACTTCAACTACAACGTCATCGTGATAGACAATGGCAGCACTGACGGCACCACGGAGGTGATGAAGCGACTGGCCAACGAGGACAACCGAGTGGAGCATATCATACCGCAACGCGACGATCTGGGCATCGGCGGATGCTGGAACCTGGCCATACACAGTTCGCGCTGCGGTCGCTTTGCCGTACAGCTGGACAGCGACGACCTGTACAGCGGTCCCGACACACTGCAGCGCATCGTGGACAAGTTCCGCGAGGAGAACGCTGCCATGGTCATTGGCAGCTATCGCATGACGAACTTCCAGCTCGAGACACTGCCTCCCGGCCTCATCGACCATAAAGAGTGGACACCCACCAACGGACGCAACAACGCGCTGCGCATCAACGGACTGGGTGCCCCTCGTGCCTTCTACACCCCACTTCTGCGCAAGGTGCAGATTCCCAACACCAGCTATGGCGAAGACTACGCTCTGGGCTTGATGCTGAGCCGTCGCTTCCGCATCGGCCGCATCTACGACGAACTGTATCTGTGCCGCCGCTGGGAGGGCAACAGCGATGCAGCCCTCTCGGTCGAGGCCGTGAACCGTAACAACCTGTACAAGGACCAGTTGCGCACCACCGAGATTCGTGCCCGACAGCAGATGTGCGAGACGTGGCAGCACCGCGTCACGGCCCAGGAGGCAGAGGAGTTTCACGAGCAGGAACTGAAGCGATGGCAGGAGGCTGCCACACGATACGAGGAACTGCAACACGTGGAGACACGACAGCTGACAGAGGGTGAGGCCACCATGACCGTGCAGTGGAACCCGGCACGCATCGTCAGCACCGGAGCGAAGATTGACAAGAAGACGCTGAGCGAGCGTCCCTGCTTCCTGTGTGACCATAACCGTCCCAAGGTGCAGCGTGCTCTGCCCACCGAGAAGTACTATCAGTTGCTCGTCAACCCCTACCCCATCCTTCCCAAGCACTTCACCATTCCCACACGCCGCCATCAGCCGCAGGCCATCTTCGACCATTTCGGCATGATGTGCCGTTTTGCGTGGGACATGCCTTCACATATTATATTTTATAATGGACCCGTATGCGGAGCCTCTTGCCCCGACCACTGCCACCTGCAGGCTGGTGTGCGCGGAGTTCTGCCTATCGAGCGCGACTGGAAGGAATACGAGGGCAGCGTGCAGAAGCTGTATCCGCTGACCGGTGCGCAGGAAGCCGAACTGGACGAGACGGGCAGCGACAAGCGTAGCGGACTGTACCTGCTGAAGTCATGGACATGTCCTGTGTTTGTCATCCGCTCGTTGTCGTACAATCTGGACCGTCCGCTTTGCGAGCGTCTCTACAACGCACTGCCCATCGTGGAGGGTGAGTGGGAGCCTCGCATGAATGTGGTGTGCTGGAAGCAACCCGGCACTGGCGGTCGCCCCGACGAACTCATCACCATCATCTTCCCCCGCAAGAAGCATCGCCCCGACTGCTACTATGCCGAAGGCAGCGAGCAGATAATGGTGAGCCCCGGAGCGCTGGACATGGGCGGCCTCATCATCACGCCACGCGAGGAGGACTTCCGCAAGATGACTCCCGAACTGGCAGCCGGCATTCTGCAAGAGGTGACGATGACCGAAGAGGAGTTGCAACCCGTCATTGAGCGCATTGCACATGGCGACCAGCAGGCCAACGACGAAGGCAAGCAGAAGAAGTCGGGACACAACGCTGCCGAACAGGCCAGCAACGGCAGCGATGCCGAGGAGAAAGAGGAACTGACAGAGCCGGAGGTTAACGTGGGCATCATGACAACCGACCACTTGTGCCTGACGCTGAACGGAGAGTTCCGCGCCAAGGGTGCCATAGTGACGGGACAGCAAGAGGTGACCATCGAGGACGGATGCCTGAAATGGCACGACGCACTATACCGTGAGTTTACCATCGTACCTGCCGCTACCGACAGCACCTTCACACTGCACCAGGTCGTCATCGGGAAGGAGTTCCACTGGCAGCGCAGCGAGGCACAGACCTTCCAGGGCAAGCTTCGACTGGTGGTGGACGAGGAGAAGATCGTAGCCATCAACATACTTCCCGTCGAACAGTATCTGACTAGTGTGATAAGCAGCGAGATGAAGGACACATGTCCCATAGAGTTTCTCAAGGCATCGGCCGTGATAAGCCGCAGCTGGCTGTTGGCACAGATGCAGAAACGGCAGGCGGGACAGGCTCATGCCTTCTTCCAGTTCACCAAGACCGACACGGAGATTATACGTTGGCACGCCCAGGAGGAGCACACAATCTTCGATGTCTGCGCCGACGCCCACTGCCAGCGTTATCAGGGTGTGACACGCAACACCTGTCCCGAAGTGGCTGAAGCCATCGAGCAGACTCGCGGACAGATTCTGACGTTCGAGGGCAAGGTGTGCGATGCACGATTCTCGAAATGCTGCGGTGGCATGACAAACGATTTCGAGAACTGCTGGGAGGACGTTCCTCACCCCTACCTGCGCGCCGTAAAGGACACCTATTGCAACACCACTAATGTGGCTGTCCTGGCCACTGTGCTGAACGACTACGACCTCGAGACGCGCAACTTCTACCGTTGGACAAAGGAGTTCTCGCAGCAGGAACTCTCCGACATTCTGCAGAAACGCCTCGACATAGACTTCGGACAGATTAAGGCGCTCGAGGCGGTGGAGCGTGGACAAAGCGGACACCTTGTACGCTTGAAGATTGTGGGCACCGAGCGCACACTGACCATAGGCAAGGAACTGGAGATTCGACACGCCTTGAGCGAGACGCACCTCTATAGCAGCAACTTCGAGGTGGAGGCACTCGACATGGATGCCGACGGAGTACCTCAGCGCTTCGTACTGCACGGACGCGGTTGGGGACACGGTGTGGGCATGTGCCAGATTGGCGCAGCTGTGATGGGTGCCGAGGGGCATCCTTACGACGAGATTCTGCATCACTACTATCCCGGTGCCGATATCACCAAGAAGTATCAATAAGGTTCTTTGTCGAAGACGCAGCAGGACTTCCGGAACGTCCTAGCATGAATTACAAAAAACCGTAGCGAAAAATAGACAGAAACCGTAGCAGGAAATACATAAATCCCGCTACGGTTTTTCATTGCACGGCAGCTGTTAAACGCACGTTTAGCAGTTGCTAAACGCATATCCGGCAGCTGCTAAACACGTGTCCGGCAGCTGCTAAACGCATATCCGGCAACTGCTAAACGCATATCCAGCAGCTGTTAAACCCGTATCCGACAGCTGCGAAACGCGTATCCGGCAATTGTGAAAACAAGAAATTGAACGACAATGTATGTCTGTTGTCAGATAACAACCAATCAGCTAGCCCTTTACTTGTCTAAAGTAGTAGCTGCACGAGCAAACAAGCAACTGTTTCCTAAACGACTAAACGACCAGTTTTCCTAAACGACCAGTCGGCAATTCATAATCGGGCTGCGCGGTCCTAAACGACTAAACGGCCAGTTTTCCTAAACGACTCATCAGTACTTCCTCTTCAAGATAATGTAGATGATGACTGGCGCACCGAAAACGGGCGTAACGGCATTGAGCGGGATAACGATGTTCTGGGGCATGGCACAGATAAGGTTGCAAAGCATCGCTATGACTGCCCCCATAAGCATGGTGGCGGGCATAAGCACTTTGTGATTGGCAGTGCGAAGCAGAAGACGTGCCATGTGTGGGACGGCCAGACCGATGAAGGACACGGGGCCGCAAAAGGCTGTGGTAACGGCTGTGAGAATGCCGGTGGAGAGGAGCATAATGCCACGCACGCGACTCAGGTTTGTGCCAAGATTGGCGGCGTAGTTCTCGCCCAGCAGCAAGGCATCGAACGACTTTATCTGCAACAATGCCAAGATGATTCCCACCAATGATATGCCACACATCAGCGGCAGTTGCTCGAGGCTGACGTTACTGAAACTGCCCATTCCCCAACTGACATAGCTGTGGACATTCTCGATCGTAGCGAAGAAATTGAGCAACGTGACGGCAGACGAGGTGAGATAGCCCACCATAATGCCGAGAATGAGTATGACAAGATTGCTCTTGACGTACCTGCCCACAAAAAGGTAAAGGAGGGTGATGGCCACAGCGCCCACAAAGGCTCCGACAACGACCGAGAGGCGGCTGCCCAAGAGGAGTCCCTCGCTCATCTGGCCGTCTACGCCAAGCGTTCCACCCAGCGCCAGCATTACCACGGCCACCCCCAACGATGCTCCGTTGCTGATGCCCAGTACCGACGGACCGGCCAAAGGGTTGCGGAAGAAGGTTTGCAGCACCAATCCCGACACTGCCAGCGAAGCCCCGCAGAAGATGGCCGTAATGGTCTGGGGCAGACGCGACTGCAGGATGATGAACTGCCAGCTGGCCTTATCGGCCACGCCGCCCGTCAGTACACGCACGACCTGCCGGAACGGTATGTCGACCGAACCGAACACAAGGCAGCAGACAAACAGCACCACGATGCTGAGGCAGAGTACTGACAGCACAGCCTTCTGGCGAAAAACATCCCTCGCTACCTGTTGAATCATTCTTCTATCCGTTTATAATATGTGGGTATAAAGCCTGGCTCCACCACTTCGGGATGACAAATGTGGATGTACTCCTTGAGCAGCACCTCAGGATGGAAGGGCGTTACCATATAGAAATCCGTATGGCTGAGGTTGACGCTATAGACACGCTTCTCGCGATAAGCCTTGAGGCGGGTATAGCCTGTCCAGTCGGAGGAAAGGTCGGAGAGCATGGGTTCGCCCTCTTCCTTGTAGTACTTCAGCATCCATATGTCAGCATCAATGCCTCGGTCCAGCACCACTTCGGGACTGTAGGGCACGCTGCCATTCGACGTCTCGTCGAGGAAGACATACTGGCCACCGGCATCGGTAATCATCTGTCCCGTAGTGCTGGCAGCTCCAGCCACGTACCAGCTGGAGTTCAGCTTCTTGCCGTCCAGCACAGTGGGTTTGTGGGGGATATCCTTCACCTTATCCTTCAGACTGTTGTAATCGTGCTCGATGGCAGCGAAGAGGCTGTCGGCCTGCGCTCCCTTTCCCACCAACAGACCGTAGAAGCGCATCCACTCGGCACGCTGCAAAGGGCCCGTCTCCATATAGTCGGCACACTCGACAACAGGTATGCCCACGTTGAGAAGCTTGGCATAGCTATTGTTATCCTCCATGGCAGAGATGATGACGGCATCGGGATCGAAGTCGATAATCTGCTCCACGTTGATGGCATTGCTGGTACCGCAGTCCAGCACCTTTCCGCTCTTGATGTCGGCCTGCAGTCGGTCGATGTACATGTACTGTCCGTCGCCCACCGCACCGATGGCGTCCAGCGCTCCCAGTTCGTTAAAGAGGGACGAATGGACACTGACATAGACAAGCATCTTGCGCAAAGGAGTGCGGATGACGTCGCCTTCGGGCAATTTGGCGGGCAGTTCGGCATCGCGCGGCACGAGCACGTAGCGGTGCAGCACACGGGTTGAATCCCAAGGGTTGAGGAATTCGGCAGCCACATATCCGTCGCCCTCCTTCATGCGGAGCAGCGTGGCATAGCGCATCTCGATGTCTTGTTCTTCACCAGCAGCCTTCTGCCCTCCCTGTCGGCATGAGACAACCACGAGCAGGCTGAGCATGAGAAGGAATATGTAGGGATATCGTTTCATTCTTGCTTCATTGTTTTTGCGGACACAAAATTACGCATTTCTTGCGAGATTCGAAGCCTTTCCGCCACGAATTGCATAAAATAGCGCGATAATTCTCGCATATCATTGAGTTTAGTTAAGAAAAGGGCGAAGGAAGGCTGCGGACCAGCATACCTTCTGGAAACAGAAATGCCTGGGCAGTCACCACTCTTGGCACGGGGGCTGCCCAAGCATTTTTCATTGTTGATTCGCTGTATTAAGCGCTTATTTGAAAACCTTCTCTACCTTGGTGTTGGGGATGACGGCACCACCACCTACACCACACTCGAACTGACCAAGGCAGGCACCGCTGGTGCCATCGTACATTACTACGTAACCGGCAGCCTTATAGTCAGCACTGGTGGTGCCAGACTTGAGCTGATAAGAAGTGATGTAGACAATGTTCTTGACGGGATCGACAGAGATCATGTTGGGATACTTCACCTCGTCGCCCTTGCAGAAGGTCTTCAGTTCGTCGCTCTTCACGTCATAAACCTTGTATTCAGGAGCATGACCCTTGTAGGGAGCCGAGATGATGTAGATCTTGTCGTTGCCAGCAGCGATGGTAGAGGCCTCGCCAATCTCCTTCTTGATGCTTCCGTCGGCAGCCAACTCGTAGAGGTTCTGCTCAATCTGTCCACCATTTTCACCACCATAGTAACCCTTGTCCTGCACGAAGATGCGACCATCCACGCTGACGATGTCGGTGGGGTTGCGGAACTTCTCGTTGGTGATGATGGTGCTCTCGCCAGTGGCCACATTGATTTTGGTCACACTGGGCGTACCGTGAGTCTCCTTGCCATAGCGGCCGTAGTCGGTATCACCCGTATAGAGGTAACCGTCCTGATAGCAGATACCGTCGCTGTAGTCACCGCTCTTGAAGGTCTTGGTGATAGTGTTGGTAAGGGTATCGATGGCAAAGACAGTGTTGGCATAGCTGGCCACAAAGACATAGCCGCCACCAGCCACTGCATGACGACCCTTGACACCGGCACCGTCAACCTCGGTCTTCACGGTTGCAATCTCCTTGAGTGTCTTGCGGTCGGCAATGAACACGGTCGACTCGACCGAACCCACGACGTATAACTTGCTGCCGTAAACCACACAACCGGGCAGGGTGACACCCAGAGACTTGCCATTGGCAGCCTGATAGACATTCTGCGTAGCGGTCTTGGTGTTGTAGTCATAGTAGGTCAGCGAACCGTCGATCTTGCCCGACTGGTTGCCACTGTTCACTACAAACACACCCTCGCTGGTGGTTACCTGCTCCAGAACGGGAGCCGAATCCTGATCGTCGCACGAGGTGAAACCCAGTGCGGCTACTGCTGCCAAGGCAGCGAACGAAAAGTACTTCTTCATTGTTTTTTTGTTTTTTGAAATTTATTATTGGTAATTCTATCTTCAAGATGTTGAGGAATCAAGGAAACGGAAAGTCGAGGAATCGGTCCATCGCACCATCGCCCTCTTTATATTTTATACCTTACCGTCAGCATCCACGAGCGACCAGGCATGGGGTAGTGTCCGATTACCTCGTACTGCTGGTTGAAGAGATTCTTCAGGTCAAAGCGTACATGTACGTAGTGACGATGAAAGCTGAGCGTGCGATAAAGCGTCAGCCCCACGGTGCGGTAACCACGCAGCATGGTGCCTCGATAGTGCTCGTTGTTGGGCCATCGGCTCGACACCACGACAAGGTTGCCCGACAGATTGACCCACGGATTCTCCCATGCCACGGAGCCGCTGCCCGAGTGCTCGGGCGTGTAGGCCACCTGGAAGTTGTAGTAGGGCGACTGGGGACCGTCGGTGCGGTCGCGCACCTTTTGCAAGGTGTAGTTGCCCGAGGCCAGAAGCGAATGATCCTTGCCGAGCGACTGCCTCCAATGCCCCGTCACGTCAACACCCACAGTGTTTACACTGCCCAAGTTCACATTAGTCCACTTGAACATATCGTAGGGGATGGCCACTATCTTGTTCTTCACCTTATTTATATAAGTGTCGACCGTAAACCCTATGCTAGATGCTCCGCCGCCATAGTGGCGGTTCCACGTTCCGCCCAGGTTGAACTGGTTGGTACACTCTGGCTGAAGGTCGGTACTGCCGTAATGGTCGTAATAGGACTCGTTGAACGAGGGGGCACGGAAGATGTCCTTGTAGGAAAAGCGAAGGAACAGATCCTCGCGGGGCAGTAGCTGATAGCTGACGCTGAACGAGGGCGAGAGATGCTTGATGTCCTGTGCCGCAGCTCCCACCGTGGTACGGTCGAAGTAAAGCGAACCGAGTAGTCGGCCCACAAGGGTGAGGCGCTGCACCTGATACTTGGCAGCCAGAACTTGCAGAATGGTGTTGCGCGAGGGACGTCGGTAGGTAGAGACGTCACCTCCAGTCAGATTATTGAAGGCATAGTCGGCCGAATAGTCGAAGGAGAGCTGACGTAGCGGTTGATAGAGCAGACTGGTCGAAGCATAATACTCGCGTTGCCAGTACTGATGGTCTTTGACGCCATGCGGATAGGCAGGATCCTTGTAGTCGGTCATGACGTAGTTGAACTTGGCCACACACGACAGTTTCCATTTGTCCGACAGCTCTGACTTCCAGTTCAACTGGCCATAGGCATTCTGGTCGTGTTTGGTCTCGCGACTGTCGTTCACGTAGTAGTGCACCATGCCGGGCAACTGCCGATCGTTGTCGTAGTAGTAAGCCTTGAGCGACAGTGTGTTGGACAACGAAGGACGATAGACCAGGCTCAGTTCGCCATGGCCTGAGTTCATGCGCGAGTTCTTGCGTCGCTCGCTGACTTTCTGCGACACGTTGTCGATGGTATAGAGATAGTTGTTATCGGCATGCACGTAGTCGCCCACAAGGCTCACCCCGAAGACTTCCGAAAGATTCTTGTCGAGGCGGAAGTGCGGGTTTACATAGCCCCACGAGCCAGTGCGCACCTGGGCTGTGGCATGGAAGGAGAGGTCGTAGGACGGAAGACGCAGCGTATTGATATAAAGCGAGGCGGCCGAGGCGGCATTGCGTGCGGGCTGGAAGATGTCGTCGTCGTCGCCCACCACGAGCGAGAGTTCCGAGACATTGTCGAGCGAATAGCGCGAAACATCAATGCTGCCCGACTGGTTGTTGCTCAGCGTCACACCATCGTATACCACAGCTGTATGCTTCGAACCGAAGCCACGCACACTGACGGTCTTCAGTCCGCCCGCACCGCCGTAGTCGGTCAGCGTGATGCCGGGCAATCGGCTCAACGCCCCACTGATATCCGTCACGCCCAGTCGGTCCAGACTGTTCTGCGAGAGAGAATAAGCAGGGGCCGTACTGCGGTAGTCCTTCGTCTGCGACATGCCGAATACCACGACCTCGTCGAGCGAGTCGCGTTTCTCTGCAGTCTCATCGTGCCGTGCATTTGCCGACACACCAAATACCACCGCCACCAATGTAGCGAGTGCCTTACATCCGTTCATAATCGATGCTCGTGATGACCAATTATTACTCCCCCTATCCTGGAGGGATTTGTTAATAACTCAACCGACTTGGCAGGTATTCTGGCTTTGCCACTTCCATGCAATCGTCTTCCCAGCCCAACGGCCAGTGACTCGATATGATTGCACGCACAATGTGACTTACAGCTGCAGGAACAGCTCAGGTTTCTCACCTGATTCCCTTGCACGGACGGGCCTCCGTTTGTTCAAAACGAGTGCTTCCGTTACCAAATCCAATGCAAAATTACAATATTCTAGCGAGAATACAGCGTTTTTTGTCAAAATATTGCACAAAGACACACAAAAAAACAGAAAAAAGAGGAAGGATGCATCTTTCTGCAGCATCGCCTCCTCTTTCTCCTTTAAATCTTAAACTTAAAAGTCTTGTCATGCACCTTAATAATATAAACAGACCCTGCAGGCAACGCGACATGCGCACTACCCGACTGGACTGCCGACTGCCACAGCAGCTTGCCCTGGACGTCGCATACTGACAATATCGCACCGGTTGGGATACCGACAACCTGCAGGACTCCACTATGCGAAGTGATGCGGATGTCATCGTCAGCAGCAAAAGCTGCGGGTGTAGTATCGACGGCATCGCCCATAATGGTGAAACGGCTCCACACCTCGTCGGCTCGATAGGCCGACTTGCTCGACGAGAGCACGTGCAACTTGCCATAGGTGGCAAAAGTGTCGTCGCGCACCTCCTGCGGAAGAACAGCAAGATTGATGATGTTGGTGAGCGACTGACAGCGGTTGAAGGCTGCAAAGCCAATGACCGAAACGCTGCCGGGAATGGTCAGCTTGGTAAGGAGCTTGCTACCAGCGAATGCACCATCGGCAATTGTTGTCACGCCTGACGGGATGACATAACTGCCCTCCTTCCCGTTGGGGAATGCAACAAGCGTGGCCTGCTGCTTATCAAACAACACCCCACCCTTCGCCATGAAAAAGGCATTGTCAGCACTCACCTTAAAGGCAGTGAGGGCATAGCAGCAAAGGAAGGCGTTTTCACCAATGGTCTCGACACCACTGGGAATGGTCATAGCGGCAAGCGAACTGCAATGATCGAAACACCCTTCGCCAATACGACGGATATTGCCTTTCACGCTCAATGTCTTAAGTCCCGTACAAGACGAAAAGGCATAATCGTCCAGCACAACGGACTGTCCCTTGAGGGTGAGCGAAGACAAATCGCTATTGTTGGAGAAGGCATTGCTGGCAATGCTGTCGAGCGAAGTGGGAAGTGTAAGAGAAGTGATGTTGCGCAACTGACTGAAAGCGTTGGCTCCAATATAGGTGACGCCTTCGGCAATCGTGAGGTCCTCAAGGTTTCGGCAACCGTAAAAAGCTCGGTCGCCGATGCCGAGGACACGATAAGTGCGTCCGTTGTAGTCGACAGTAGAAGGGACGTCAACAAAATTCTGGTAGGAATTGCTACCGTTGTGCGTCACTTCGCAGGTGCGGTCCTCGAACGAGAGGATATTATAACAGATGCCATCTACCCAGAAGTCGTATGCCTGAACCAGCACGGGAGCTGCCAGGCAGACGAGAGTGAGTAGAAGGCATCTGAAGAAACGTTTGTTCATTAGAACTCAGCGTTTTTGGGAGTACGGGGGAAGGGAATGACGTCGCGGATGTTCTGCATACCGGTAACGAAGAGGATGAGTCGCTCGAAACCGAGACCGAAACCGGCGTGAGGACAAGAACCGTACTTGCGGGTATCAAGATACCATGTCATATCCTTCATGGGAATGCCACGCGACTCGATCTCGCCCATCAGCTTGTCATAGCTCTCCTCACGGACTGAACCGCCGATGATCTCGCCGATAGAGGGGAAGAGAACGTCGGTACCCTGTACGGTTTCCTCCATCTCCTTGCCATCCAAAACGGGCTTCTCGGCATCAATCTTCATATAGAAAGCCTTGATCTTCTTGGGATAGTGGTTCATGATGACTGGCTTCTTGAAGTACTCCTCGACAAGGTAACGCTCGTGCTCGCTGGCGAGGTCGTCGCCCCACTCGCAGGGGAACTCAAACTTCTTGCCATTCTTAATGGCCTCCTGCAGAATCTTAATACCCTCGGTGTAGGGCAGGTGTACGAACTCCTCCTTCAGCACACCCTCAAGACGCTCGATAAGACCCTTGTCCACCATCTTGTTGAGGAACTCAAGATCGTCCTTGCAGTTGTCGAGAGCCCAGCGCACACAGTACTTGATGAAGTCTTCCTCAAGCTCCATCAGCTCGTCGAGGTCCATGAAGGCAACTTCGGGCTCTACCATCCAGAACTCGGCCAAGTGGCGGGGAGTATTGCTGTTCTCGGCACGGAAAGTGGGACCGAAGGTATAGATGCTGCCCAAGGCTGTTGCACCCAACTCGCCCTCGAGCTGTCCAGAAACGGTAAGAGAGGTCTGCTTGCCGAAGAAGTCGTCATCATAGATGATGCTTCCGTTCTCGTCCTTCTTCAGGTCGTAGAGATTCTTGGTTGTGACCTGGAACATCTGACCTGCACCCTCGCAGTCGCTGGCGGTGATGAGGGGAGTGTGGAAATAGAAGTATCCGTGCTCGTGGAAATAGGTGTGGATGGCCATGGCCATGTTGTGACGGATGCGAAGGATGGCACCGAAGGTATTGGTGCGGGGACGCAGGTGAGCCACCGTACGCAGGTACTCCCAACTAGCACCCTTCTTCTGGAGGGGATAGGTATTGTCGCAGGTTCCCAGGATGTCAATCTTGGTAGCCTGAATCTCGCTGGCCTGACCGGCTGCGGGACTCTCTACGAGTTTACCTTCTACCGAGAGGCAGGCACCAGTGGTAATCTGCTTTACAATCTCCTCGGGAATAACGGTCTCGTCACCAACGATCTGTACGTTCTTGATGGTTGAGCCATCATTCAGGGCTACAAAGAAAATGCCCTTGCTGCCACGCTTCGAACGTACCCAGCCCTTCACACAGATATCTGCTCCGAAATCGGTGCATTTCAGCGCGTCTATTACTTTTGTTCTTTTCATAATCGGATTCAGCCCCAGCCCTTCCATTATAAGAAAGGGAGTAGATAGTTTTGTGGGGATAATAATCTACTGGAAATATCTTTTTACTCTTATAACTAACAAATGAAACCCCTCCCCGTCTCACAAGGAACGGGGAGGGAATCTATTATTCGAATGCGCCCATACGGAGCATGTTAACCTCTTTCTCGGTAAGGTAACGCCAGTCGCCACGACGAAGGTTCTTCTTGGTAAGACCTGCGAAGAACACACGGTCGAGCTTTACGACACGATAGCCGAAATGCTCGAAGATGCGACGCACGATACGGTTACGGCCGCTGTGAATCTCAATGCCCACCTGCTTCTTATCCGTCTCGCTGGCATACTCGACAGCATCAGCACGAATCTCGCCATCGTCGAGGGTGATGCCCTCTGCAATCTCGCGCATATCGGCAGCTGTCACATTCTTATCCAAATAGACATGATAGATCTTCTTCTTCAGATATTGGGGATGAGTGAGCTTGCTAGCCAGATCACCATCGTTGGTGAGCAACAGCACACCTGTGGTGTTACGGTCCAGACGACCTACAGGATAGATACGCTCGCGGCAAGCATCCTGAACAAGATCCATCACCGTCTTACGGTTCTGAGGATCATCGCTGGTGGTCACATAGTCCTTGGGCTTGTTGAGGAGCACGTACACCTTCTTCTCGATGGTGACAAGCTGATCGTGGAACATTACGGTGTCAGAACGCATCACCTTGGTTCCCAACTCGGTTACAACATTGCCGTTAACGCTGACCACTCCGGCCTGGATGAAGTCGTCGGCCTCACGACGGCTGCATACGCCGGCATTGGCCAGGAACTTGTTCAAGCGCAAAGGCTGGTTGGGGTCGATATGTGCTTCGCTGTACTCGATACGCTTCTTCATGCTATACTTAGCATTGGGGTTGTAGCCGGGTGTACGCTGACGCTGACCGTAGCCACCACGCTGCTGACCATAACCACCACGCTGCTGGCCATAACCGCCACGCTGCTGATAGCCACCGCGCTGCTGGCCATAACCGCCGCGCTGCTGATAGCTGGGACGGAACTCGCCAGCTTCGCCTTGACGGCTGAACTCACCACGCTGCTGATAGCTGGGGCGGAACTCGCCGTCGCGTTGCTCACGCTGCTGATAACTGGGACGATAGCCACCCTCACGCTGCTGATAACTGGGACGGTAGCCACCCTCACGCTGCTGATAGCTGGGACGGTAGCCGCCATTCTCGCCCTGACGGTTGTAATCACCACGCTGCTGGTAGCTGGGACGGAAGCTTCCGCCCTGACCAGCATCCTCACGATTCACACGAGGACGATAGGTACGCTCACCGTTTGAGCTTGCGCTGTAGGCGGGACGTGCAATACGGGGACGTGGAGTACGGCCTGCATTATTACCACTGGGACGGTAACCCTCACGGTCACTTCCCTCATTGTTGTTGGAGAACTGCTCTCTCCAGCTTTCATCTTCTGTTGCCATAGTTTTATCTAAAACTTAACTAATGATTTTCTTATTTTTATCTACTTTTACTTATCTACGCGCTAAGGCGACTGACGACTTGTTTGCAAACAGCCGATACGCTGAGCGCGTATGACGACTTACATACCAGTGTAGGTATGAGGAGTAATCTTACGGAGTTCTGCCTTTACCGACTCGCTCACCTCGAGCGTCTCGATGAAGTCCTTGATAGTGCTCTCGCTGATGCCAGCACCTGTACGTGTCAGTGCCTTCAATGCTTCATAGGGATTGGGATATGCCTCGCGACGCAGAATGGTCTGGATAGCCTCAGCGACCACTGCCCAGCATCCGTCCAAGTCACGGTTGATGGCCTGCTCGTTGAGAACCAACTTGCGCAATCCTTTCAAAGTGCTCTGGATGCTGATAAGCATGTGACCCATAGGCACACCGACATTGCGAAGAACGGTGCTGTCGGTCAGGTCGCGCTGCAAACGGCTGATGGGAAGCTTCTGTGCCAGATGTGCCAACAGGGCATTGGCCACGCCGAGGTTACCCTCGCTGTTCTCGAAGTCAATTGGATTGACCTTATGAGGCATAGCACTACTACCTACCTCGCCCTTCTTAACCTTCTGACGGAAATACTCCATTGAGACATACTGCCAGAAGTCGCGATCGAGGTCGATGATAATGGTATTGATGCGCTTCATGGCATCAAAAATAGCCGAGAGACAATCGTAGTTACTGATCTGGGTGGTGTACTCCTCACGCTCAAGGCCCAGTTTCTCGCTTACAAAACGCGAACCGAAAGCACGCCAGTCGTACTCGGGGTATGCCACATGATGGGCATTGTAGTTACCCGTTGCACCACCAAACTTAGCCGTGATGGGGCATGCCTTGAGCATTGCCAACTGACGCTCCAGACGGTATACGAACACCATCACCTCTTTGCCCAAACGGGTGGGACTGGCGGGCTGACCATGGGTCTTTGCCAACATGGGCACATCCTTCCACTCCTCGGCATACTCGCGCAACTGGGCGATGAGTTCCTCAATCAAGGGATAATAAGCCTCGTTCAAAGCGTCCTTGATGCTGAGAGGCACACTGGTATTATTGATATCCTGAGAGGTAAGACCAAAGTGGATGAACTCCTTATAGGCCTCCAATCCGCCAATGGCATCAAACTTCTCCTTTATGAAATACTCAACAGCTTTAACATCGTGATTCGTCACAGCCTCAATATCCTTAACACGCTGTGCATCCTCGACCGAGAAGTTCTTGTAGATGCCACGAAGCGTCTCGAACAGGTCTGAGGGAAAAGACTTAAGCTGGGGAAGGGGTAACTCACAAAGCGTTATGAAATACTCTATCTCAACACGGACACGATAGCGCACCAACGCATACTCTGAAAAATAGGCTGCCAATGCATCTGTTTTTCCTCTATAACGTCCATCGATTGGCGAAATGGCCGTCAGCAACTCCAATTCCATAATTTTGGCTCTTTAAATGAAAAATAAAAGCCGTAACCGTCACGGACACGACTCATAACCATCTTACACTAATGCTTTTCTTGATAAATACTAAGTATATACTTTAGAAATGTGTTTGTGGGCGATGACGGATTCGAACCGCCGACCCTCTGCTTGTAAGGCAGATGCTCTGAACCAGCTGCGCTAATCGCCCGTGCAAGTGAGATCGATTGTTGCAAAAGCCTTTTGGCCAATGCCGTTGAGTGGGCGATGACGGATTCGAACCGCCGACCCTCTGCTTGTAAGGCAGATGCTCTGAACCAGCTGCGCTAATCGCCCAAGCATCTCTCTCGACTTGCGGGTGCAAAGGTAAGGACTTTTTTTGAACCTACCAAACTTTTTCCCACTTTTTTCTCACGCACACACAGAATTCATCAAAACAATGATTCCGCAAAACCTTCAGAAGAAAGCTTTGCGGAATCAGATTATCGGTTTTAAGAAGGAGTTTTTGCGACGATCAGATAACAATCTGACACAAAACACAAATTTCTTATCTTGCGACTTACTTTGCGAAGCGTGCCTGCTGTTCTGCAATGAGGGCCTCGTCATCAAAGTAGTCAATGCGCATGGCATGACGCACTTCGGCAATAGTCTGCTGACCAACCTTGCGAGCAGCTTCGGTGCCGCGCTTCAGGATATCGTAAACACCCTTAATATCCTTTTCGTACTCGGCACGACGCTGGCGCATGGGCTCAAGACGATCATTGAGAATGTTGAGCAGGAACTTCTTGCAAGTGCCATCGCCCAGACCGCCCTTGCAGTAGTGGGCCTTCATCTCGTCAAGATTTTTATAGTCGGGAAGGAACTTCTCAAAATCGCTATCCTCACAGAAAGCATCCAAATAGATAAATACCGTATTCTGGTAATGCTGTTCATTGCCCTCTGCATCCACGTACGTACCTTCCAGATGTCCGGGATCCTCAATATTGAGGTGCAGAGGATCAGTAAACATTGAGTTCACCTTCTTCTTGACCTCCTTAGCCGAGTCAGAGAGATAGATGCAATTGCCCAACGACTTTGACATCTTTGCCTTTCCATCCGTTCCGGGCAGACGCATACAAGCTTGGTTCTCGGGCAGCAACACCTGACATTCGTTGAGCGTGTCACCATAGATGTTATTGAAACGACGAACTATCTCATTCGTCAACTCGATCATAGGACGCTGGTCCTCACCTACAGGAACAGTGGTGCCGTGGAACAAGGTGATGTCGGCAGCCTGAGAAATAGGATAGCAGAAGAAACCGGTCGGAACGCTCTCACCGGCAAAACCACGCATTTCAATCTCAGTCTTTACTGTTGGATTGCGCTGCACACGAGCCACAGAGACCAGATTCATATAGTAGAATGCCAATTCCGTCAATTCAGGCACAGCGCTTTGGACGAAAATGTTCACCTTGTTGGGATCAAGACCTGCTGCCAAGTAGTCGAGAGCCACCTCAATGACATTCTGACGGATCTTCTCTGGATTGTCGGCGTTATCAGTCAATGCCTGTGCATCCGCAATCATGATGAAAATCTTATCGTACTCACCTGCATTCTGCAAGGCAACACGACGGCGCAGCGAACCGACATAGTGTCCGATGTGCAAGCGACCTGTTGGACGGTCACCAGTAAGAATAACTTTCTCTTTAGCTTCCATATTGTTATTGATTCTTTTTTACCTTTTACATTTTGCAGCGCAAAGTTACAAATTTATTTGCGTATAGCAAAATAATAGAAAGAAAAGATGAAGAGAAGAGAAGAGAAGGAGAGATAACGAGAACAAAGAAAGCAAAAAAGACGCACCGGCCAAAAGACCGATGCGCCAATATTATTTATTTGTATTGTTTTCTCTAAATTACTTTACAGAAACAACTGCACGACGGTTGTAGTCGTAGGGATCGAGGTCAGCAACGCCACCCTTAGCAACAACCTCAATGTTGTCGCGGTTTACACCCATCTTAACGAGCTCCTCAACAACGGTCTGTGCACGACCCTCAGAAAGAGTCTGGTTGCGAGCTGCGCTACCAGTCTTGCTATCAGCGTAACCAGTTACAACGAGCTTAGCACCCTTAGCCTTAGCAACCTCAGCGATCTCCTTAACATTTACGAGATCCTTCTTAGAAGCAATCTTGGTAGAGTTGATGTTGAAGAATACAGAAGCGCTGGTAGAAGCGAACTCGGTGATAACCTTGCCACCTTCGGGGCACTTGTGGTTAGCGATGAGAGCCTTCAGGCGAGCGTTCTCAGCCTCTGCGTCAGCCAAAGCTGCGTTCAGAGCGTCGAGCTGAGCCTGGTTCATAGCCATGATAGCGTCTACGTCAGGAGCGTTGTCCCAACCCACCTTACCGAGGTTAACACCAAGGCCGAGGCTGAAGTCAACGATGTGGTCACGAGTCTTGATCATACGGTGGTCAGATGCGCTAACACGATCGTTACCGTCTGAATCAGCTTCACCAGTGTTTACAGATACATCGAGGTTGATGTGGAAACGCTTGGTGATGTTGAAGGTGTTCAATACACCGATGGTACCCATCCAGCTGTAACCATTCTGCTTGTCAATGTACTGCTGCTGCTCATCGGTGCGACCGCCACGGTTGCCCCAGATACCCATACCACCGTATACGCTGATATTCCATACACGGGGCTTGTAACCACCAAACAAGTTGGTCAGGTTAACCATGGGCTGCAAGCTCAAAGTCCAAGAGTTGAAAGTAGGATTGTGCTCAGCCCACTCCTGAGCATTTACCTGAGTGCCCCAAAGAGCACCAGCCTTCAAACGCATACCGAATACAGGAGTAGCCCACTTACCTACAGAGAGGTCAGCACCCATTGAACGGCGAGCCATGCAGAAAGGATTCTTGTGATGGACAGCCTGTCCATGCTCCTGTGATGAATAGAAAGCGTTCCAATCGAAACCAGCATCTACGAACCAGTTGCTCCAGAAACTGTTAGTAACAACCTGATGCTTCAAAGTAGGATAGTTGGGTTCCTGAGCAGAAGCAGCAGTTGTCAAGCCAGCGAAAGCCAGCAACATCAAAAACTTTTTCATACTTCAAAAATTTTTATTAATAATCTATTATCTAATCACTATTTGAACCCATAAAGGGAACTTATTATGCATTTTCAAGGGCAAAGGTACTAATTTATTGCATACCACGCACTATTTTTACTAAAAAATCATTAAAAAAATTGCTTTTTGAACACATTTTTTATGATTTAAACAGTTTTTCAATGCTTTCTTGCGGAAAAATGGCCAATATCTTCTTTCCGTCGGGTGAATAATTTGGATTGTCGGTGGCAAACAAATCATCCAACAAAGACGACATCTCCTTCGATGTCAGAACCTGTCCGCAAGGAATTGCGGCACTACGCGCCATAGTCAGGGCCACCCGATGCTGCATGTCCTCTTTGAGCGGTTTACCCATCTCACGAACCGATGCCACCATATCCGATACCAGCGACACGGGATTCAAACCATCCAGCCCAGCCGGAATACCTTGTATGGAGAATGACCCACCGCCAAGTGACGTCACGTCAAATCCCAACGAACGAAGTTCGTCATTCATCTCACTCAGGATGACAGCGTCGGAGGATGGGAGCTGCAGAAGCTCTGGGAAGAGCAGTCCCTGCGAGGGAGCCACACTGTCTTTCATTTGTATTCTATACCTACTATATAATACACGTACGTGCGCGCGATGCTGGTCAACAAATAGCAAACCACTCTGCACACTCGTCAAAACATACTGGCCACGAAACTGGTAGTGTTCCGAACTCTTCTCCATCTCACGAAGAGTTGCCTCGGCATACAGACTTCCATTACCAACCGGTTGGACGTCATCAGAAGAATCCTGCCCGGAAGGAAGAGTCGGCAGTTCCATATCGAGCGGCGACAATTCCAAACCTCTACCACCCGACTGTCTTGCAGAAGAAGCAGAAGACGAGCCCTTCAAGAAGTCGGGTATTTGGGAACGGTATTCAGTTGTACTGGCAAAAGGATTATAATCCGGATCGGCTTGCACATCCGGCGCCTTGAAAGTGTCGTGAGGCGCAGAGGGATTATAGGCAGGAATATCGGACGGCTGACCCTCAGTATCAAATTCGATGACTGGCACAGCATTATATCTGCCTAGCGACTCCTTGATGCCAGCCACGATAAACTGCCATATCACCTGCTCGTTCTCAAATTTTATTTCTGTTTTGGTGGGATGTATATTCACATCGATATTGGCAGGATCGACATCAAAATAAAGGAAATAAGGAACCTGTTCCGTCTCTGGGATAAGTCCGGAGAATGCCGTCTGTACAGCACGATGGAAATAGGGATGACGCATATAACGTCCATTTACAAAAAGGAACTGATGAACGCCCTTCTTGCGAGAGGTCTCTGGTTTTCCCACAAATCCCGTGATGCGGCATATTGTAGTGTCCACATTCACATCCAGCAACTGCGTAGCCATCTTCTTACCGAAGACACCCACCACACGCTGCATGGGAGTGGTGGCTGGCAGAGACGTCACCATCGTGCCATTGTTTGAGAACGTAAAGCTGACACTAGGATTGACCAAAGCCAAGCGTTCGAATTCCTGAACTATATTATTCAGTTCTGTCTGGTTGCTCTTCAAGAACTTGCGACGTGCAGGGACATTAAAGAACAAGTTCTGCACCAAGAAGTTACTGCCCACAGGACAGGCATCCATCTCCTGCGAGACGATCTTGCTGCCATCAATCTGCAGACATGTACCCACCTCTTCGTCCGGAGTACGAGTGCGAAGTGTGACCTGAGCCACCGCCGCAATACTAGGCAAAGCCTCACCACGAAATCCCATGGTACGAAGTGTGAAGAGATCCTCCGCCTTCTGGATCTTGCTTGTGGCATGTCGCTCGAAAGCCAGACGGGCATCAGTCTCACTCATTCCCTTTCCGTCATCTATAACCTGAACGGATGTACGTCCAGCCTCCTCAACCAGCACATCTACATGAGAGGCACCAGCATCCACGGCATTTTCCACCAGCTCCTTGATGATGGAAGCGGGACGCTGAATAACCTCGCCTGCTGCTATCTGGTTGGCCACAGAATCGGGAAGAAGTCGAATTATATCTGACATAGAAAAAGCTTTATTTTAGTTTCGCAAACTCTAAACTAGTTGAGAGTTGAGTGCTTAGCGATTAGAGTTTAGACAAATGAACAGAATAGAACGATAAAGCACACATTACCAACACAGCCCTAATCGAAAATGCTCATATCAGAAGCTGACCTTGCCTGTGAGAAGCCAATGCCACACAAAGAGCAGGATAAATATGAGAAACAGACCTATAGGCCATGCCAGTTTACGGCCCAACTGACTATGTCGCTGCGCATGAGGGGTGAACTGTGAAAAGGTACCTCTGAACTTGGCGGGGTCATACTCTTCATGTACCTCCTCACCTTGCGCACGACGCACCTCATTAACCAACTTCTGCAGTTTCTCCTTCCTCTCATCGGTGTAAATACGACGAGGACGATATTTACGGGGTTGTCTCGCTTTGAATAGGCTCATCTTTTTTAGTACGCTTTATATTCGACAATTTTTGTGTAGGAGCCACGTGTCGCACACTCTCCTTCAGTTCGCTTCCAGCAGTCTTGGGTTTCCACACCATAAGGTCGTCTTTGTCTTTGGGGCGGATATCCTCGAACCATGCGAAATTGCTCAGCAGACGTTTGTCCGGTGGTGTCTGTTCAATCGGGTACATCTGTCCCGTCGTGGCGGGCATCCATATCTTCTGCACCTTCTTATCCTCCATGAACATCTTCAGCTGCGAACTTTCGGCATGCACCATGCCTATCATCAACGAGTCAGAGTCGAAAGGATGATAGTTCAAGAACACGTTGAGGTCTGCCACATTCAGATATATCTCTTTGCCTCGGAAATAGGAATGCATCTCCTTGCTGGCAATCTGGTTGTAATGCATGCTGTCTATCTTTTCCACAAGCAAAGCCTGGTTTATCACATACACACTATCCAGTGTCGAGTCGTTAGACCATATCCAGATCTCCTCGCCCAGAATCTGCTGTCCCTCCTGCCATACGATAGGATCCTTGTACATTATGGCACAGGTGTCCTGTCCATTTATCACCAGCGAGTCACATACCGCCTGGATATCGTTTCTGAAAGCACGCACATGAGGATGAGCATGCACAACACGATAGACGCTATCCGTATCTATGTTATAGGTGAATAGTTTGAATGTATCGGCATGGCAATACATCGTGTCGGGTTGCGAATAGTCTACACAAAGAGCACTATCGTAAGCCTCGGCATAACCCGATGTGTCGTTGTATAAAGCGTAGTTGCCATAGAACTTGTTCTTGTTGGCCTTGTCCACATATTCCACTTTGCCGAAAGCCTCACTTACATGCGTGTTACCATCATAATACATACTGTCGCCCGTCACTTCCCTCTCGACATGCTGCAGAGTGGGACGGTCATAGAAACGGGCCTCTTTACTCTGGGTGTAGTAATAACCGTTTGTGGTATTCATAATGGTATTCTCGCCATGATACAGGTCGGAAGGTCCAAGCACCTGTGCCACACCCGACTTAGTATTATAATATAAGGTATCGCTTACCAGCCACGAAGTCTTCTTCTTAGGCGGACGAGGGTTATCCAACCTCACATTATAGTAAAACTTGGCTTCACGTGTCTTGGGTGAATACTCACCAAAATCACTGACCAGTTCGTTGTCCTGATCCAAGTCTACCAAACGACCTTTATTGGGAAATGTACCGATATCTGTCACACGGTCATACTCAATATTCTCGGAATAGAGAAAGGTGTTGCGATGGCGAAGCTTGACACTGTCACCAGGATCGGACATGGCATACGCCTTGCGAATATCGCCTTTGTAATATAAGATGTCGCTGTTCAAAGACAACGTATCGCCCTGGACGAACACCACATTGCCATAGGCATCAAAGGACTTCGTCTCCTTGTAGTACAAGGCACTGTCGCATGTCATTATGGCTCCCTGATGCTCAAACTCGACATTGCCAACCAGAATTTGTGCATCGCGGTTGACGTATTGGTTGTAATACAGCTTATCGGCGTGCCGAAGTACAATCTCATCGGCAGGAGGCGCACTCACAACAAGACTTGGCAAGGACTGTACAGCCCATGCCAAAGTATACACGCCGCTTATCGCAAGCATCAAGATAAAAGTGAAACGCCTCATTGCAATACGTCCTTTCTCAACCGCCGTTAACCAACCAATGCGACAGCATTATTTCACCCAGCCCGGGTATTCAAACTCGCAGGTACGCCACTCTTCGTTAATACGAATATAGGTTGACTTTTGCTTTTCCTTTATCCAATTAAGGATGAAATCCTGTTTCTTGTTGTTTAGCACCACATCCTTCAGCACCTGGAAATCCTCTTGCACATTTGCCCTGTGCGCCTTGATACGGCTCTTCAATTTAACAACAGCACAAACAGACTTTCCATTCTTGTTGTACATCTCAAAAGCCTTGCTTACCTCACCGGTCTGCAGACCTTCCACTACACGAGCCACCTCGGGCGACGTCTGTGCCAGATCGGACATTGTATAGCGCGAGGTGCTCTCAACGCGACCGTTAGCCACAATCATTCGCGACATCAGTCCGTGGTTGTTTCGCGTATCCTTGTCATCGCTGATCTGAGCAGCCTCCTCGAATGTGTATTTATTCTGGCGTATATCCTCGGCCAGCGAGTCGAGCTTCATGATACAGGTATCAATGTCGGCAGGATCGAGTTCTGGACGAAGCAAGATGTGCCGGCAGTTAATCTTATCGCCACGCTTGTCAATCAACTGTATGATATGGAAACCTGCCTCCGACTCCACAACCTTGCTCACCTTCTTGGGATCGGTAAGCGAGAAAGCTACATTAGCAAATGCCGGATCGAGTTCGGCCTTGCCCATATAGCCCAGTTCGCCACCCTTGCGCCATGAGTCGCACTTACTGAAGGTACGAGCCAGCGACGAGAAAGACTCACCATTCAGCACGCGCTCGCCATAGCTGCGCAACAGTCCCTTCACACGGTCTATCTCCTCCTGCTTCACTACAGGTTGCTTCATGATGATCTCCACCTCGACCTGGGTCTGAATGAAAGGCAGACTGTCCTCAGGAAGATCCTTGAAATAACGGCGCACCTCAGCGGGGTTCACCTTGATGTCCTTTGTAAGCGACTCCTGCATCCTCTGAACGATAGCCTGGTTCTTCTTGTTCTCGAAGGCATCTTCACGAATCTGCGAGAAAGGCATATTCATATATTCCTCAAGCTTCTCCTTCGAGCCGGCCTGCATCACCAGACTGTTGAGTTCTTCTTCCACCTCACGGCTTACCTCCTGATCGGTGACATCAATACTGTCTATCACAGCCTGATGCAGGAACAGCTTCTGTACAGCCATGTGCTCGGGAATGACGCAATAAGGGTTGCCAGGTATCTTGGCCCAAGCCGGGTCGCGACGCATACTCTCCACATCGCTCTTCAAGATAGCCTCATCTCCCACTACCCAGATCACCTCATCCACCACATTGTTTTGCGAATAAGAGACTACCGATAATAGTAGAAGAAGTATTGATAAAAGCAATTTCTTCATGTATTCGACAAAGCTTCCTAATGATTGTTTACTGTTTTCAGCACGTCCTTATACACCTCGACAGCATAACGCTTGCGCAGTTCTGCCACGAACTCCTCCTCGCGCTTTGCCTGGTAGTCGGCCACCACATCGGCACTGACATCAGTCCATGTTGCGGGACCCTTCTTGAGCATCTTGCCCACGAAGCCCGAGTAGAGGAAATCCTTGCGGGGTTTCACCTTGACGCCCTTCACCTTGAAGATGAGCGAGTCGGCCAAAGCGTGCGAGCCCTGTACGAACATCTTAGGCTCCATGCGCACCGTCACGCTGTCCTTGTTGAAGTTGTCACGTACCACCTTTGTCCAGTCCTGGGGCTTCACACCCTTCAGCATCTTCTGAACAGCCTTTACATCGCTCTGCTTGCGGCAGTGGTATATCATGCCATTGAAATGAGGAGTAGTCCATGCATACTTCTTCTTGTTCTTCTTGAAGAACTTCTCTATGCCCGTGGTATCGGCAGCAGCAGGTTCCCAAACCTTACGTGTGCACTCCTCGAACAGCAGCAAACCATCGTGATACTCCTGAACAAGATACTTCAGTTCGTCGTCCTTGGCGCAAGCCTTCTCGGTCTCCTGGTCCAGAAGTTCCTCCTTGCTGATATTGCGCACCTTCGACAGCGAGTCGACAGCCTGCTCGGCCAACTGCTCAGCCAAGCCACGCTGCTGCAGATAGTTCTCAATCTGAGGATGAAGCGTTCCGTAGCTCTCAAGAGGTTTGCGCCCCTTCAGCTGGATGATGTGATAGCCCACAGTAGAGAGGAAAGGTGCAGCCACCTCGCCACTGTCGCGCAACGTGTACATCACCTCTTCCAATTCGGGAAGTAACTGATGAGGACCTACCCACCGGATGACACCGCCGCGCATACCCGTCTGCTTGTCGTCCGAGCACTTGCGAGCCAGTTCGTCAAAGTTTGCGCCAGCCTTCAGGGCGTTGTAGATACTGTCGATACGCGCCTTGGCCTTAGTCTTCTCCTCGTTTGTTGCAGTCTGCTGCAGATGCACGAAGATATGAGCGGGAAGATACAGATCGTGACCTTCCAGGCTCTTCAGCATATTGTCATAATATGCACGCACCTCCTTCTCGGCAGCACCTTCGGGAACCAGAAGGGGCTTGATCTGCTGGTCGCGATACTGACGGAACTCAGCCTTGTAGCTGGACAAAGTGTCCAAATGGTCATCCATGGCAGCCTGGACCTTGAGCTTGTAGTTGATAAAGAGGTCGACATATTCCTCCAAGCCCTTCTTGTCAACCACGCCATCGGTATTATTCTTGTTGTAGTTATACTCGAACTCCGAACGTGTGACAGGCTGTCCATTGATACGCATCACAATGGGATCGTTGCTTTGTGCCAGCGCACAGAGCAACGTGAAAAGTGAAAAGTGAAAAGTGAATAATATTTTCTTCAACATAGTTTGCTTGTTTAATTCAACTTTCGCTCAAGTTATAAAGTAGGATCAACCCTGAACCACTCCAAACCGGTATTACTGAGGACGGCTGTAGTTGGGAGCCTCGCTGGTGATGATTACCTCGTGGGGATGGCTCTCCAGCATACCGGCACTGGTGATACGAGTGAACTTGGCATTGTGCAGTTCCTCAATGTTATGAGCACCACAGTAGCCCATACCGCTGCGCAGACCACCCACCATCTGGTAGATAACCTCCTGTACGGTGCCCTTGTAGGGGACACGACCTGCGATGCCTTCGGGAACCAGCTTCTTGGTCTCCTTCACGCCACCCTGGAAGTAACGGTCGGCACTACCCTTCTCCATGGCCTCGAGCGAACCCATACCACGATACGACTTGAACTTACGTCCGTTGTAGAGAATTGTCTCACCGGGAGCCTCTTCCGTACCAGCTACCAGCGAACCCATCATCACGCTGTAGCCACCAGCAGCCAAAGCCTTCACTACGTCACCACTATAACGCAGACCGCCATCGGCAATCAAGGGAATGCCAGTGCCTTCGAGGGCAGCAGCCACATCATAGATGGCACTCAGCTGAGGAACACCCACACCGGCTACCACACGAGTGGTGCAGATACTGCCGGGGCCAATACCTACCTTCACAGCGTCAGCGCCAGCCTCGACCAGCATCTTGGCAGCCTCGCCTGTTGCGATGTTACCCACCACGATGTCTACCTCGGGGAATGCTGCCTTAGCCTCGCGAACCTTCTCGATTACACCCTTCGAGTGACCGTGAGCGGTGTCGATGATGATAGCATCCACACCAGCCTTTACCAAGGCCTCCATACGCTGGAAAGTATCAGCGGTAACGCCTACACCGGCTGCTACACGCAGACGACCCTTCTTGTCCTTGCAAGCCATGGGCTTATCGGCAGCCTTGGTGATATCCTTGTAGGTGATAAGACCTATCAGATGATTCTCGTCATCCACCACGGGGAGCTTCTCGATCTTGTGCTCGAGCAGAATCTTGCTGGCACTCTCAAGGTCGGCCTGCTGATGGGTTACAACCAGATTGTCCTTGGTCATGACCTCGTCAATCTTGCGCGACATATCAGTCTGGAAACGCAGGTCACGGTTGGTGACGATGCCCACGAGCTTATTATCCTTATCCACTACGGGGATACCACCGATGTGATACTCGGCCATGATGTCGAGAGCATCCTTCACGGTCTTGCCGCGCATGATGGTGACAGGGTCATAGATCATACCATTCTCGGCACGCTTTACGATTGCCACCTGGCGGGCCTGTTCCTCGATGGACATATTCTTATGAATCACGCCGATGCCACCCTCGCGAGCAATGGCAATAGCCATAGGAGCCTCGGTGACAGTATCCATAGCGGCTGTCACAAAGGGGATCTTGAGATCGATGTTTCTTGAGAACTTTGTACTAAGAGATACCTCACGGGGAAGAACCTCAGAATAAGCTGGAATCAGCAACACGTCATCGAAGGTGATACCTTCCATCACAATTTTGTCTGCAATAAATGAAGCCATATTATTATGCGTTAGATTTATTGCGCGCAAAGGTACAAAAAAAAAATGAAATCCATGCCATGAGCGGCACAGATTTCACTATTTTTAATGTTCAAATCCGAATTATTCATCATCAATTGCCAATTAGCCAGAGATTATGAATAATCTGGGCTGGAATCAGCTGCCCATCTCGGACACAAACTTGATGCGCACCAGTCGAATTTCGTCAGCCGAATACTCTCCCTCGAAATAGTCACACGCCTCGTCGATGCTGTCGGATGCCGATGTCATGAAATAATCATATATTTCCTGCACGAAATCCTCTTCCAGTTCCTCGTTGATGTAGTAGTCGATATTCAGCTTCGTACCGCTCTGCACAATCGAGTATACCTGCGCCAGCAGTTCCTCGTATTCCATTCCCTCGGCCTTGGCAATGTCGGGCAGAGGCACACGGCGGTCGATGTGGCGCACGATGTTCATCCTCTTGTTGGTCTTGTTGGCCGACTTGTACACATACTCGTCGTCCATGCAGTCCAGTCCCTCCTCCTGACAGTACTTGGCTATCAGTTCGCAGAACTCCTTGCCATAGCGATGTGCCTTTCCTTCGCTCACACCGTATATCTTCTGCAACTGCTTCACACTGACGGGATAGAACGTGGCCATCTCGTCGAGCGATTTGTCCATGAAGATGACATAGGGAGGGATGTTAAGTCGTTCGCCCATGGCGCGACGCAAGTCACGCAGCATCTTCACCAATGTCTCGTCGAGTACCGACGTCATCTGCGGAGCTTCGGAAACAGCCTCGTTGAACTCTCGGTCCTCGGACATCATAAAGGTGGCAGGATGGTCGATGAACTTACGGCCCTGCTTTGTCAGCATCACCTGTCCGTATGTCTCAATGTCCTTCGTCATATAACCTGCCAGGATGCCTTGACGCAACACGGCATTCCAGAACGACATGGATTTTCCTTCGCCAATGCCGAAGCACTCAAGGTCGTTATGATGATGGGCACGGATATCCTCCGACTCACGTCCGATGAGCATATTAACGAGATAATCCACCTTGAACTGCTCCTTCACGTCACGAATGACAATGAGCGCCTTCTGCAGCTCCTGCTGGCCATCAAAGAACTCACGCGGATGCTTGCAGTTATCGCAGTTGCAGCAGTTCGCCTCTTCATACGCCTCGTCGAAGTAATGGAGCAGCACACGTCGGCGGCACACATTCGTCTCGGCATAGGTGGCGGTCTCCTCCAGCAGTTGCTTGCCTATCTCCTGTTCCGCTACGGGCTTGTCAGCCATGAACTTCTTCAGCTTCTCCAAGTCTTTGCGGGCATAGAATGCCAGACAGATGCCTTCACCGCCGTCACGTCCGGCACGCCCCGTCTCCTGGTAATACCCCTCCAGACTCTTAGGCATGTCGTAATGGATAACGTAGCGCACATCGGGCTTGTCGATGCCCATACCGAAGGCTATGGTGGCCACGATGACGTCGATACGCTCCATGATGAAATCGTCCTGCGTGCTGGAACGCACATTATTCTCCATACCCGCATGATAGGCCTGGGCACGTATGCCATTGGCCTTGAGCACAGCAGCCAGGTCTTCTACCTTCTTTCGGCTCAGGCAATACACGATGCCGCTCTTGCCCTGATGCTGACGGATGAATTCGACGATGTCCTTGTCCACATTCTTGGTCTTGGGACGCACCTCGTAATACAGATTGGGACGGTTGAACGAGCTGCGGAACTCATCGGCATCGGCCATGCCGAGGTTCTTCTTGATGTCCTGTCGCACCTTGTCGGTAGCCGTGGCGGTGAGGGCAATGATGGGAGCCACGCCGATACGGTCGACCAGAGGGCGTATCTTGCGGTACTCGGGACGGAAGTCATGTCCCCACTCCGAGATGCAATGAGCCTCATCCACAGCATAGAACGAAATCTTGATGCTGCGCAGATATTCGATATTCTCTTCCTTGGTAAGCGATTCGGGAGCCACATACAGCAGCTTCGTGATGCCTTTGCTGATATCCTGCTTCACCTGGTCGATGACCGTCTTGGTGAGCGAGGAGTTGATGCAATGGGCTATTCCGTCAATCGAGCTGACCTGGCGTATGGCATCCACCTGATTCTTCATCAAGGCGATGAGAGGCGATATGATAATAGCCGTACCCTCCATAAGAAGGGCGGGCAACTGGTAGCAGAGAGACTTGCCGCCACCCGTAGGCATCAGCACGAACGTGTCACGTCCGTTCAGCACATTACGGATTATCGCTTCCTGGTGGCCTTTGAAACCATCAAAGCCAAAATAGCGTTTCAGTTGTTCATTAAGATTGACATTTTCCATGGAGGGTTGTTTTATTGTTTAATTAAGAATTATGAAAGAAGGCAGAAGAATGGGTGTTCGTCATGCCAACATCTTCCGCTACACAATTCCTGAATCCCGATTCATCATCACTTTACTTTCATTCATTCCCAATTACTACATATACGGTGCAAAAAAAGCTAGCCTTTGTTTAGTTATACAAAGTTATACAAAAAACTTCATAAATAACCAAACAAAGGCCAACTTTTTTTAAATCTCTCCGCAAAAAATGCTATTTAGAGAGGATTTTGCACATTTTTCACTTGGACAGAGGCAGATTAGCCTTCTCCAAACGCTCTTGCGCATAGTCCTTGGTCACCACAAACTTCTTCTCCTTCCACGAGGGACTCTCGTACTGAGCCTCCACCATCACAGCCTCCATGATAGAGCGC
Organism: Bacteroidales bacterium; assembly: GCA_018064685.1. Classification (GTDB taxonomy): domain Bacteria; phylum Bacteroidota; class Bacteroidia; order Bacteroidales; family Bacteroidaceae; genus Physcousia. The sequence goes on from JAGHUS010000045.1 coordinate 38,937, forward strand.
AATCCACGTGCACCCAGCTTGTACTCCACAGCCTTGTCCACCATGTACTCCAGTGCCTCGGGCTCGAACGAGAGTTCAATGCCGTCCATCTCGAAGAGTTTGATCTGCTGCTTCACCAACGAATTCTTGGGCTCGGTGAGGATATTGCGCAGAGCGGTACGGTCGAGGGGATTGAGGTAGGTGAGCACGGGCAGACGACCGATAATCTCTGGAATCAGACCGAAGCTCTTCAGGTCCTGAGGCAGGATGTACTTCATGAAGTTCTCGCGGTCGAGCTTGGCGTTTGCCTGCACGTTGTCATATCCCACCACGTGGGTATTGAGACGCTGGGCTATCTTGCGCTCGATGCCGTCGAAGGCACCACCGCAGATGAAGAGGATGTTGCGCGTGTTGACGTGCACATAGTCCTGGTCGGGATGCTTGCGTCCACCCTTGGGGGGCACGTTGACCATGCTGCCCTCGAGCAACTTCAGCAAGCCCTGCTGAACGCCCTCGCCGCTCACGTCGCGCGTGATGCTGGGATTGTCGCTCTTGCGTGCAATCTTGTCTATCTCGTCGATGAAGACGATGCCCCGCTCGGTAGCCTCCACGTCGAAGTCGGCCACCTGCAGCAGGCGCGAGAGGATGCTCTCCACGTCCTCGCCCACATAACCGGCCTCGGTAAACACCGTTGCATCGACAATGGTGAAGGGTACGTTGAGCAGCTTGGCGATGGAGCGGGCCAGAAGGGTCTTACCGGTACCGGTGGGACCCACCATGATGACATTGCTCTTCTCGATCTCCACACCCGAACCGTCGTCCTGCTGTCCCAGACGCTTGTAGTGGTTGTACACCGACACGGCCAGATAGCGCTTTGCATCGTCCTGACCTATCACATACTGGTCCAGATACTCCTTTATCTCCTTGGGTTTGGGAATCTTATTTAGGTTCAGATTGAACTTACTCTTGCCCGACTTCGGTTCTTCATCGTCCAAAGTGGTGGAAGCGATCTCGTAGGCCTGACGGGCGCAACTGTCGCAGATGCAAGCGTTCAAGCCTGTTATCATGAGCGACACCTCGCCGTCGCTACGTCCGCAAAACGAGCAAGTGTTTTTTATTTTCTTTGCCATTTATGCCTAATTACTTTTTGCTGATAATGCGGTCTATCATGCCGTAATCCAGTGCCTCCTGGGCCGTCATCCAGTAGTCGCGGTCGCTGTCTGCCCATACCTTGTCGAACTCGGTGTGCGAGTGGTCGGCGATGATGGTGTACAGTTCCTTCTTCAACTTCTGTATCTCGCGAGCGGTAATCTCGATGTCGCTGGCCTGACCCTGTGCACCGCCCATGGGCTGATGTATCATCACACGGCTATGCTTCAGCGCACTGCGCTTGCCCTCCTGGCCTGCCACGAGCAGCACGGCAGCCATCGAGGCAGCCATACCTGTACAGATGGTGGCCACATCGCTCTGCACCAGCTGCATGGTGTCGTAGATGCCAAGTCCGGCATACACACTGCCGCCGGGCGAGTTGATATAGATGCTGATGTCCTTGCCGGGGTCGCAGCTGTCCAGATAGAGCAGCTGTGCCTGAAGGGTATTGGCAGTGTAGTCGTCAATCTGCGTACCGAGGAAGATGATGCGGTCCATCATTAGACGGCTGAACACATCCATCTGGGTCACGTTCAGCTGACGCTCCTCGAGGATATAGGGGTTCAAGTACTGGTTCTGTGCCGAGATGACATCGTGCAACACCAAACTGTCAATACCAGCCTTCTTGGTGGCAAACTTTTCAAAATCGTTCTGCATATTCATATTATATTATATTAAGGTAATATTATGTGCGAAATCACCCTCTCTGTGGGTGAACGTGGCAATTATACACGTTATTAATGAAACAGCCAAATTCTACGCAGAGATTTTTCGTTTCACGCCGCTTCGCACTTACTACCCTTCATTCATGTTTCGCAAATTCAACTCTAGACGAAGATTCCACAGACCTCACGAGCTGGTGAAATCTGCGGAATCCCTTTGTGTCTTATGCGTTTCTTTTCCTTGCGGAATGTCAGCAGATTACTTGAACATGGCGTTGAACTCCTCCATGCTCACCTCCTTGGTGTTCAGCTTGACGGTAGCAAGAGCCTTCTCGACAATCTTGTTCTCGACGGTGCGGGTTACCAAGCCCTCTGCCTGACGCTTGTCCTGAAGCATTGAGTTGGCGTAGTTGGTCAGTGCATCCTCGGGAACGTTCTGCATACCATACTGTGCGAACTGCATGCGAGCAATCATCTTGGCAGTCTCCAATACGTCAGCCTGCTCTACCTTCAGCTCGAACTGGTCGCTCAGCTGCTCCTTGATGAGGTGCCATGTCAGCTCCTTCACGCTCTGTGTGTACTCCTCGTCGGTGAACTCCTTCTCGGGGTTGTTCATCTTCATGATGCGCTTCAGCATAGCCTCGGGATAGGTCAGCTCGCCGATGCGGCCCTCGAGATAGGTGCGCATATCCAGACCGAACTTGTAGTTGCTGTCGTTCTTGTACTCCTCCTCCAGGTTCTTGCGGATGGCAGCACGGAACTCCTCCTCGCTGGTAATCTTACCTTCGCCAAATACTTGGTCGAACAGCTCCTGATTAACCTCAGCGGGTACGTAGCGGCTGATATCCTCGATCTGGAAGCTGAAGTCGCAAGTCAGATCCTTCACCTGCTCCTTCTCTACCTTCAGCAGGCTCGACAGCTCAGTCTCGTTGCCGTCGTATGCCTTCGAGGGGTTGAGGATGAGCACATCGTTCACCTTTGCACCCTCGAACTTCTTCTTCTCGTCATCGTTCTTGAAGTAGTCGGGCAGCATCACAGCGCCCTCTACCTGTACGCCACCTTCCAGTACGCTGCCACTCTCGTCCAGCTGAGCCAGAATACCCTTCACCATGTCATGGCTCTGGTACTCCTCAACCTTCTCCTGATGACCGGCACGGCTGCACAGACCCTGTACCTGGCTGTCAACCATCTCGTCGGTAACGGCGATGTTATAGAAATCGATGGTATCCTTGTCGCTCAGCTTGGCGTCGAACTCGGGAGCCAGAGCCACGTCGAACACGAAGGTCAGCACGTCCATAGTCTCGAAGTCTACAGGACCCTGCTTCTCGCTGGGCAGAGGCTCGCCCAGCACGTTCAGCTTCTCCTCGCGGATGTAGCCGTACAGCTTCTCGCCCAGCATCTTGTTGATCTGCTCGGCAGTGCACTCAGCACCGAAGCGCTTCTTCAACAAGCCCATGGGCACCTGTCCGGGACGGAAGCCAGGCATCTGAGCCTTCTTCTTCAAGTCCTTCAGGGCCTTCTCAACATTGGCTGCGTAGTCAGCCTTCTCCATCTCTACGGTGATCAGACCGTTCACCGCGTCAACTTTCTCAAATTTTACGTTCATTGTATTTATCTTTTTTGTTTTGTTTTTATCTCATTTTGCCTCGTGGCAGCAGACCGTACTTATCGGCCCATACCACATTTGAGCGCGCAAAGGTACAACAATATTTTCACAATTCCAAACTTTTAACTGCCTTTTACATATTATTTAGGAATTGTACGAAACGAATCCCTTCATGCTTCTAGCACCCAACGACCACAATTCGCCGTTAGTTTGTAAGGATATCTTTAAGTTTTACCCCATTCTGAGAGCAATCTTTTCCATCACCCCGAAGAAAGGCTCCAAATAAAGCAATATCACACCTTATTGATTATCAATGATATAGAAAAACACACACTTAAAAAAAGTTCCTATAACAGCACAAAAATCGGCCAAAACCCGACGGATTTCAGTCCGAAACCGCTAGGAGTTTCAAACAAAACCGCTAGGAGTTTCTGAAAAAGTCGCTGCGGTAATTTCAAAAGAACGTAGCAACACTCCAAAAAGCGCCTATTTTGCGCAACAGAAACATGCGAAACGCCTTCGGTTTTCTCTAGAAGGAGCAAAAAGTCAACACTATTTTGTAAATTGTTTTACCGCTATACCCTTTATCTTTGCCCGAGAAGGCAACAATTTGTCACTGCGGAGAAATGCTTTTATTCATTTGGCACATCATCTGGTCTCTGCCGCCTCGCGCTCTTTCTCCATAGCAGCGAAGTCCTTCATGCGCAGGACGAAGCTGTTTGTAAGGTATCTTTCCTTAACAACGGGATTCTCGGCCAACTCCTGCGGCTTGCCTTTGAAGAGTATCTGACCCTCGAAGAGCATATAGGCACGATCAGTGATACAGAGAGTCTCCTCGACGTTATGGTCGGTAATGAGTACGCCGATGTTCTTCTGCTTCAACTTCCACACAATGAACTGAATATCCTCCACCGCAATGGGGTCGACGCCAGCGAAGGGTTCGTCGAGCATGATGAACTTGGGGTCGATGGCCAGACAGCGGGCTATCTCGCAACGGCGGCGCTCGCCACCCGAGAGTCGGTCGCCATTGTTCTTACGTACTTTCTGTAAACGAAATTCTGCAATAAGACTCTCCAGCTTCTCGCGCTGATAAGCCTTTGGCTTGCCGGTGAGCTCGAGCACCGAGGCTATATTGTCCTCGACAGACATCTTGCGGAAGACGGAGGCCTCCTGTGCCAGATAGCCGATGCCAAGACGGGCACGCTTGTAGACGGGGTATTTGGTAATCTCCTGTCCGCCCAGATAGATATGACCGGCGTTGGGCACGACAAGTCCGGTGGTCATGTAGAAC
>JAGHUS010000122.1 GCA_018064685.1 Bacteroidales bacterium
AAGGGAGAGAAGACCTCTATCGTTATCGTAAGCATTATTGTGGTCTTGATTGTGATACTTGTATCAAGGCTATTTCACAAAAGAAAATTAAACAAGGTATACAGGCAGTTAGAGAGCCTTTCCTCGCAGACAGGCCATGCCGAGCCTTGCAAGGATAGTGACCAGGCAGAAGAGAAGCCTGAGACCATTCCTGCCCCACAGGAAGTTGGCATCACGAACTCAAAGCATGAAGAAGATGCCTATGCCAATTCTGAAATATGCCAGAGGTTGAGGAAGAAAGTGCAGACTGGCGAATCGGTAAAATCCGATGAATGGAATGAGTTCGAGTTGGCGGTCAAGACCATCTCGCCCGATTTCTACGGCAAGTTCTATTCCCTGCGCAAAGTCTCAGATCTGGAGTATCGTGTGTGCCTCCTTATCAGGGCGAGGTTCACTCCTGCCGACATGGCCATTCTCCTTTGCAAATCACGAAGCTCGATGTCGACCATCAGGAGCCGTCTTTATGAAAAAGTCTTTGGAGAGAAAGGAGGAAGTCGGGATTGGGACGACTTTATCTTGTCTCTGTAGCTGCTATTCGATTCATAGAAGGGGAAAACTCAAAGCGTCTGTAGTTGTTCCTTTAGATAAACTTCAATATCTTGTGCAGAAACATCATAGAGTGGCTGCATTTGGTTGAAATTTGCATCACGGGAAAAACGGCTGCCATTTGTCAACATGGCAAGTATGTTTTTGCTCTTAAGTTGGTGCTGACTATAATTACCGGCTTTTGCTACAAGTTCATGGATGTTGACACCGCTCTTCACGATGGAGTAGATGTCGTAGTAGTCACGAAAATTACTTCGGCGAAGCATTACTTCCATTTTCATGGCTCCTATGGCAGGTATGTCTGCCAACTTCAAGTTGCCACCATATTCCATTGGAGATGTAATGGGAGAGTATCTTGCACAGGCGTAGAACGAAAACTTGACACCCGAAACGACAAACTCCACATGGTCAATGTCCATCAAATTCATAGATTGAACCTCGCCTATAGTGGCCAATTCCTGTTCTATCTGTTTCCATGCCACCTCCATCTGTTCGTTTTTGCTGGTACGCCAACGCATGAAATCAAGGTCTTCGCTCATGCGTGTACCGAGTTGCAGAGACAAGGCCGTTCCTCCTACAAGGAAGTAGGACTTGATGCATTCCAACTGAATAGCTTTGTCAAAGATGGCGGTGGTATGTGGAGCAAGACTGTTCATGCAAACATTTTGTTAAAGTGACGTGTTGCCATGGACTTTACATACTGATCAGGACGTTTGGCATGGAAGTAATACCAGGCAAAGAAACGATTGAGAGTGTAGAGATAGTCACCCTGAGGAACGAGGTGCTGCAGCCAAACCTCCTTCACTTTCTTGAAGGGGAAAAGCGAGAAGAGAGCATCAATTTCTGGAAGATCGAGATATATCATAGTCTTCTCTATCAGGATGTCGTCAGGCACATCCTTGACAGTTTGCTCATCGTATGACCAGAAGCAGTGTTCATCTTTGAGTTTGGATATCAGTTCGTTTCTCTCCATTGTGATTAAGAAATTCATTCTGCACTGCAAAGATATAAAGAATATGTTAAACTTCGCCATTTTGTCGCCTAAAAATACATAAACAATCGTTTTTTAGACAAAAAGAGCACATACTTAAAAAAATGATGACATGGTACTCGTCTTATTCGTCAATGATATGTATAAAGGAGTTGAGATTTGTCCTTATATTTTTATGTAAATTCGCAACTTGCACATTCTGAGGTATATACAATTGGTTTGCAAACTATTTGCAAACTCGTTTTCATGCGCAGAATGAAAATGCAAACTATTTGCAAACTGCATTTTAGTCCTGTTTACGACATTATTCGCTACATTTGCACCGAAATCTTAAAAACGAATTGTCAACGCAAATAGCATTTACACATGGAACTCATTCAAGACATCAGCAGAGTGTTCGGCAAATGGTTTGATGGCGAGCAACTGATGGGGGACGAAATCGAGTTTATCGTCTATTGCATCATCATCGGCGTACTGCTCATCATCTGCATCGTCCTACTGTTTTGCCTCGCTTATCAATCGCATCTGTGGCGCAGCATCCGTTGGGCAGTCGAAGACCTGTGGCATTGGGTGAAAAGACCTAAGCGGTAATCATAAAATGCTTCGTATATCGCGCAAAAAAGTGGTATCCGTAGGTGTACGTTTTGGTATGGGGTTCGTTATATAAACAGAAATAACAGAAAAAAATAGTGCATAATGAAACGAACAACTTTATCAATCTTCGTGATGCTCATCGCCGTATGCGGATGGGCTCAGACAAAGGACAGCATCGACTGTACGGCATTTACTGTAGGCTATGACTACACAGTGAAGACAACGGACAAGGACGGCAATGCCGTGACCGACTCCCTGCGCACCATCCTGCTTGTCGGCAGCAAGGTGACCCGGACAATGGGCTACTACACGCACCGATACAAGGTGCTGGAAATTGATGCGAGGGAATACTATGACGAGTACCAGCGCGAAGGCATGGCGCATGTGCCAAGCATCATGGTGTCGCTGGCCGACAAGAAGATGGAGGTGCAAGAGGACATGCCACCTTATCATTATAAATATGAGGAGGTAGGCGACCAGAAGTGGTCTTTGCTCGATGACACGCTGACCATCGAGGGCTATCTCTGCCACAAGGCAAAGACCACCTACGGCGGTCGCACCTGGTATGCCTACTACACCGAGGACATCCCCACCACAGCAGGCCCCTGGAAGCTAAAGGGACTGCCGGGACTCATCGTCAAGGCCGAGGATGCTGAGGGCATCTTTTGCTTCGAGATGTTTGAACTCACGCAGCAAGCCATTGCCATCACCAATCCCGTAGTGGCAACCGCAAACAAGACCAAGCGCGACAAGTTCGTACAGATGCGCAACAAGGTATTCCTCGACAAGCGATACATAGAAAATCCGCTCTACTATCTGACAAAGGAAGAAAGCATGAATGGAGCCTACGAATTCTATGGAACGCTCGAAGACTACAAACGCATACATGGCAACGTCGTCGATCTCGCCGACTGCACCTACAAGGTCAACGGCATCGCCGTGCCCAGATTCGCCAAAAGAAGAACCCTTTATCAACCACTCGAAATGAAATAAGTGACGGTTATACGGTTTTGTGGTTATACGGTTTTGCGGAGATATGTATAATCCGCTAAACTTTCAAATGTAACTTCCGTAAAACCGAATAACCGCAAAACCGTATAACCGAAACTTGTTACTTCCGTAAAACCGAATAACCTCAAAACCTCAAAACCGAAAAAATGAGAACAACACTCACAATCATCCTTGCATTTGTTGCCCACATCGTGTCGGCACAAGTGCTGACCCGTTGCAATGAAATACTGGACACATTGTGCCAATCGAAGCTGACGGCCGTCTATCTGTACACCATCCATACGTCGGATGCTGAGAGAAAATCTGTCACCGATTCCATCCAACTTGCCCTGCAAGTGGGCGATGACATCTGGAAGACATGGTCATTTGGACGCTATCAGTTTGAAAAGAGCGACAGCACTGATACTCAGACTTGTATGCCTTTTATGCACAGCGAGACATTGATGCACATCGCCACCACCACGGTAGGCTACCCCAAGGGCACGATCAACAGCATCGAAACAGTTGTGCCGAACCAGTACGAGGTGACGGAGGACATCGAAGAACCAGTATGGAAGAAGGCGAAAGGGAAAAAGACGGTATGCGGCTATCTGTGTCGGAAAGCTACCTGCGAGTTCCGTGGCAAGAAGTGGAACGTATGCTATGCAGCAGACATCCCAACCACAGCTGGCCCCTGGAAACTGCATGGCTTGCCAGGCCTGATAACATACGCTACGGACGAGAAAGGCATCCACACCTTCCAGCTCATCAGTGTCAACGAGGAGTCCGTACCCATCACGCATTCTTCGGGCTATCCCGAATTGAAGTTCGTTTATGGCGAGAATAATAAGTCAACGGCCACAACGAAAGTGCACCCCTACGTGAAGGTGACAAGAGAAAAGTGCCAGGGAATGATGAGTGAGATATTTGGCGATGACAGATACCCATCTGACCCTGAGTATTATATGGAATGGCCAAGTGTACACTATGAGTCAGACCTTCATGTTATCACAAAATTCGATGGCGACAAGTATAGCTTCAGAAGAGGATTGGAGGTGCTGGACAAGGGGCATCATTATCAACCACTTGAGTTGAAATAGATGTCCTTACCCTTCGTGAAAACTGTGTTTTCAAAGCAAGTGAAAACAAAATGAAAAACGCTTTATGTCCAGACATTGAAGAGAAACTGGTAATTTTGCGACGAAAACATACGAAAGTTGAATTATTGAATTTCCTCTCTCTATGATTATTGTAACGAACACGAATCTCACGAATCAAACGAATCTTTCACCCTTTGAATCATTCGGGTAATTCGGGTAATTCGTGTTCAAGAAAAAACATAAGAACAATGAAACGCAACCTCCTCCTTATCTTATTAATGGCAATGGCAAGCGTCACCATGGCTCAGGTCAAGGTGACGGGACGTGTGACGAACCTGCAAAGCCGACCTGTGAGCGACGTGATCGTCAAGTGCATTGGTGGCAGCAAGACGCTGGCCTTCACCACCACCAACAGTCAGGGTGTCTATACGCTCGAACTGAAGGAGACGCCAAAGTCGGAGGTCGTACTGCTCTACAGCCATATAAGCTACGAGAAGGAGGAGGTGGAGACCGAGCTGAGGTCGAAAGTCATGAAGCAGGACATGATGCTGACGCCCAAGGCCATCTCACTCAAGGAGGTGAAGGTGAAGGCTCCACCCGTCACGCTGCTGGGCGACACGCTGAAATACAACCTGGCCTCGTTCCTGAAGAAAGGTGATGTGACGCTCGAGGACGGACTGAAGAACTTGCCGGGTGTCACAATCAGCGACGACGGTGCCATCAGCTACATGGGCAAGGGCATCTCGAACTTCTACATCGGCGGTCTCGACATGCTGGGTGGCCGCTACAATCTGGCCACGAAGAACATCCCTGCCCAGTATGCCACTCAGGTAGAGATCATGAAGCACCACCACCATCGCAAGATTGATGCCGACGAGGAGAGCGACAACGTGGCCATCAACGTGAAGCTGAGCAACAAGGCGAAGTTCAAGCCCTTCGGACAGCCTGAGTTGGGTGTGGGGTATAGGCAGACTCCCTCCCCTTCGGGGGAGGGCTGGGGAGAGGGGCTTCTCTACGCCGCCGGTGCTACCGAGATGATGTTCACCGACAACTTCCAGCTGCTTGCCTCGGCCAAGTACAGCAACAACGGCAGCTTCGGCCTGTACGACATGGTCAATCATTATGGCGGCGACAACTTCGGTTCGCTGGCCACCGACAAACTCTCGGCATGGGGACAGGAATATGCCGGTGGTGTGGGCGAATCGGTCTATCGCCGAAACGGTTATGGCAGCCTCAATGCCATACTGAAGCTTGACAGCGTGCGCCAGTTCAGGGCCAATGCCGACTACACCTACGACCGCATGACGAGTAGCGGCAGTTCGGAGTCGTTCTACTTTGCCGGAGGCGAGAGCATACACATCTCAGAGTCCACCCATCCGCTCGCCACGGCCCATCGGCCTATGTTCAACATCAAGTTCGAGAACAACGCCAGCAACCGATATTTCTCCGATAACCTTAGCGTGAAGGCTCAGTTCCTTCAGGGTGAGAATGATGTTTATTCCACCTCTGCTACCGATGGCTTATTAGCTATGCAGAGAAGGAAGGCAACCTCCATCAATCTGTACAACAACTTCTGGAGTACAGTCCGTTTGGGCAAGAAGAAAATTTCCTTCACCAGCGACATCGGCTTTACCCGCACACCAAGTGTTATGATGACGATGAACGATATTTCGCAAAGTGCCCAAAGCACACAGCTGAACACCCGTCACAGCACCTCGCTCCAGCTTAAGTTGGGCAGCAAGTGGAAGATAGACATGCCCATTGCACTCGAGGCCAACTACAACTTCATCGAGACAGATCTCGTGAAGCCTGACCATTATGATCAGAGTCAGCGCATGAGGGGCTGGAAGCTCGTGCCAAGCATCAACCCCTCTACTTCATGGACATCTAGCGACAAGAAGTTCTACGCATCAATGGGAGCCAATATCAGGTGGCTCAATCTCTCGTATCTGTCGCAACTCGATGACGGGCGAACCACGCTGGTGCAGTTGTATGCCGAGCCCCACGCCTCGCTGCGCTACACCTTCAGCGGCACGTCCGAACTGAACCTCAGCGGCGGCTTCAACCACTCGGCGGGCGACATCATGGACCTGCTCACCACACCCGTGCAGACCACCTACCGCAACACCTCGGCGGCATCGGGAGTGATAGGCCGGAGTCAGTCGTGGAGCACCAGCCTTCGCTACTCCAAGCAAGTGCCCTTCAGCTACTTCACCTTTGGTGCCAATGCCAGCTACAACCAGGGCAAGCGCAATGTGCTGTATTCGCGCAACGTCAGTCCCACCTCCACCCAGAGTACGTCCATCTTCCGCGACAGCCACACACGTTCGGCCAGCGGAGGTATCAATGCCTCGAAGAACATCCTCTCGCTCTTCACCAAGCTGTCGGCCAGTGCCGACGTGTCGTGGGGCAGTAGCGAATACATGATGCAGGAAGAGTTCGTAACTGCCTTTCACACAGGCTACAACCTGCATCTCCAAGCCGATGTCACTCCCCTATCGTGGCTCGAAGTGAACGCAAAGGCCGACTATGGCAAGGACTGGTCGCGCACCGTCGGCACCAACCAGTCGTCCGACAACCTGCGCTGCACGGGTTCGCTGGCCGTCTTCCCCATACCCAGTCTTGAGCTTCGCAGTACCTACCACTACCTGCACGCCATGGTCGAGCCCAGTCGGTACAAGGATGCCTCCATGCTCTCTGCCTCCGTTCAGTACAAGACAAAACGTGCCGTATGGCGACTCACGGCCGACAACCTCCTCGATGTACGTCAATACACCCGCACCACGTTCATCGACACCGACCGTTTCGTCCACACCACCCACCTTGTAGGTCGCACTCTGATGCTGACATGCAAGCTGCTTTTGGCAGGAAAGAAATAAAATAGAGATTAGTAAATTAGTTATAATAAACATGATTTAATGATGCATCACGCCGCCTGCTGTCCGAGAGGATTGTGGGCGGTTTTCTTTGAAGGAGAAGAAACTGCAAAAGGCAAGCTATTTAGCCATATCAAGCTTCTTGGTGAAGATTTTCGAGATTATATTTTGCCAGTTCGGGGAATAGTTTTAACTTTGCAGATGAACAACAATAATGGTCAGGAATAGCATAGCATAATGAGCAAGTCAAGAATCATCAAGGTTTGGGTCGACCAGGATGCCGTACACGCACTGGCCGAGGACGGACGTACTGCAAGTTATCAGTTTGCCGACTGGAAACGTCTGCGCATGGCCACACCTGCCCAACGCGAGGACTTCTACCTGACATACTCTGGCATTCACTGGCCTCAGATAGACGAGGATCTCAGCTTTGAAGGCATGTTTGCTAATGCAGGCCTCTGCTCCCGTACAGAATCAGAGGACAGCGTCTATTGGAAACCCTCACCCAAGAAATATCCCACCCATGAGGATGACTCTCTCTTGTTTGTTGCAGAAGGTGGCGAGTAAGCAAGAGCAGCAGCGGACATTCATTATTATGATAAGTATGTATATTTACAACTGCTAAACTGCTAAACTGCTAAACTGCTATAAAAAAAAGGTTCGCATTTTGAGTGCGAACCCTTTGTGCGTTGAAGGGTCATTGCTTCAACAGGTTGTTGATGACTTGGTGGCGGTTCTTGCTGAGGTCGGTCTTGCAACTGACGTGAATCCAATACGTGCCCGACTTGTCGTGTTCCCAGATAAGCTGGTCGAAGGGCAGATTGTCGCGGATGTAGTCGAACCACTTCCGTCCAATTTCGAGCGATGGAAGGTGGAGGTCGGCAGCCTCGCCCTTCATGTGCTGGCTTGTACTGACACCACCTACTGCCTTGTTCACCTTCGTACTGCGATAGCCGCTCGATACGGTGATGGGCTTGCCATACCAGTTGCGCAACGGCTGAAGGACGTGCAAGCAGAGGTAGGTCAGTGCCTTGATGACTGCGAGCGAGGGTGTGTTGTCCAGTCCAAGGCGCTTTGCCGTGCTGGACTTCGTGAACTCGCTCAAAGTGAAGTTCGTGGATAGTGTCATGCGAAAAAGACTCTCCCCCCGCCCTCCCTGTAGGGACTTTTGCCGTCGGGCAAAATGTAGAGCCTCCGATACTGTTGGGGGGCTCGGAGTAGTTTAGTAATAATGTGGATCAGAGGGGGGCATTAGTGAAAAATTACACAAAGGTGTCAGACACCTTTGTGTAATTTTTCTCTGCATCAGAACAATATCCCGCTGTTTTTACACAAAGGTGTCAGACACCTTTGTGTAATTTTTCTGCACTGTCAGAACAGCATTCCACTATTCGATGCGCAACTGACACCTATGGCAGTGCCGATGGCGGTAATCAGTGCGGTAAGAAGCTTCCAAAGAAAGCTGATAGTTTCCTTCTTCATGAGATTGATGGATTAAAGTTAAGAGTTTCCTACCCTAATAAACATTATTAAAGTGACTCGTAATTCTTTTTTCAACATTAATTACCATTAATTAAACATTAATTGACCACTAATATTTTTTCCAGTGAAATTTGATTTTTTGCTTCGCTAAACGTGAATTATCGCGAATGTAACGTGAATTTTCGAAAATAATAATTAATGAAAAATCACTAGTGTCTCTTAAATTATGTTAATCGAATTGAAAGTCAAAACTGAGTTGCATATCATCATGCTTGTCCTCCGTTCGTTTGAATGGCTCAAGCAGGT
>JAGHUS010000038.1 GCA_018064685.1 Bacteroidales bacterium
GGCACAAAAATAGCACAAAAAAGAATTTATCTACTTATCGTGTAGAAGCCAAAGAAGGAAAATGTTCTATGCCATTTTTGTGCCATTTTTGGTTCCAAACAATAACAAACTTGACAGGCTGGGTCTGACCCCATGATTCACGTGACGAATGCGGCAAAGGTGCTACAGCATTATTTATTCCGTGCGTGGCGGAAATCTTAATACTGCTGCGACACTTTTTTTTCCGCCACGCACGGAAGGAAAATTGTCCATGCAACAATTGACGAAAGATGCGGCGCTTGCACGATTTGACCTAGGGCGTCATTACGACGAAGGGCTTTTGCCTGTCGGCAAAAGCCCTTACGTCGGGATGACAATGCAGTGTTGGGAAATATAATTGCCTTACTTAATCTTATATGCTGCAAAATACTCTCCGTGACGCAGGTAGAGTATGCCATTGTCGATAGCCATGTGTGCCCAGTAGGGGCCGCTACCCTTGGCTACGCGGAACTTGCTGACGACATCGAACTTGTCGGTGGTGGGATTGACAAGTCCTACAAAGCCTCGGCGCTCGTCGTAGACATAGAGTTTGTTGTCGGCTGCAATGATGCTGCCCTTGCCGGCACCGCCGCCCCACTTCTCCTCGTAGTGGGTGGCTCCCGTCTTCCAGTCGATGCAACACCAGTTGCCGTCGTTGTTGTTCACCCAGTTGGAGCCGTAAATCTTGCCGCCCACCAGCACGTAGCCGCCGTGGTGCGTATCGAGGGTCTCGGTGCGCCATGTGCACGTCACGCTCTTCAGGTCGTCGGCCAGCTGTAGCTGGAAGCCGTTGATGTCGTAGCCGTGGCAGAAGAATATCTTGCCATCGTCGTAGAGGGCTGAGTTGGGCACGATGTTCTGGAAGTTGCTCTGCTTGCCAGTGTGCTTGGGACCCCAATCGTCGAATGTCCACTGTATCTCGCCCGTCTCGGGGTCTACACCGATGACGTTGAAGGCAGTAGAACCCACAATCTGTCGCTTACCCTTGTACTCGATCATGATGGGCGAGATGTAGCCCGACATGTCGCCCAGGGCGCGCGACTTCCAGATCTCCTCGCCCGTCTCGCGGTTCAGGGCAACCATGGTTGTCTGTTCGCCGCAAGGTGTGTAGATGACCTTGTCGTCATAGACCAGCGGGCACTCGGATGTTCCCCACATACCCGTCTTGCGGCCATACTTGCTGCCGCCGTCTACCGTCCACAGTATCTTGCCGTCGGCGGTGTTGATGCATACAATCTCGCCCATACCGCTCACTACGTAGGCCTTGCCGTCGGCAATGGCAGGTGTGGTGCGCGTTTCGGGGTAGGACTGTCTCCATGGGTTGCCGTACTCTACGGTGTACTGCTTCTCGCCCTTGAGGTTGTAGCACTGGAAGACCTCCTTGGTCTGGTCTTCGTTCATACCGGTGAGGTAGATCTTGTCGCCCACAACAAGCGGAGATGAATAGCCCTTGCCGGCATCGGAGGTCTCGAATACCAGCTGCGGCCCTTCCTCGGGCCACTGGGCCAGCAGACCCTTGTCGGGATAATAACCATTGTGGGCGGGGCCACGCCAGCCGTAGGGTGTGACCTGCGCTGTGGCGCTGATGGCCAGCATACTGCCAAAGAGCAGTGTGAATAATTTTTTGTTCATACACATAGAAATTTAAATTGTTTGATATAGTTTATTCATTTGTTGGAACTTATGTTGTATGCTACAAGTGCAGGGCCGCGACGAACGTAGAGCACGCCGTTCCGGCCGTATAGATGAAGCCATCGCTGACCAGGGCACTGGAATTGCCCTTTCCGGCATCGTTCACTACCCATAGCTTTTCGGGCCCCTCTGCAGGCCATTCCTTCAGCAGGTTCTTCTCGTTGGGGTAGATGCCGCAATGATTCGTGCCACGGAACGTCACTTTCTGTGCAGACAGCTGCAAGGCAAAGGCCGAGATGATGGAAAGAAACAAGGTTCGGTTCATAGTCTTTTCTGTATTATGGTTTAATGTTTTTGCGGATAAGGAGATGCACCCCGGCATAGAGCGTGGCGCACAGCAGCAGCAGGCAGGCCGCAGCCAGCAGGATGGTGTGGATGCCTGCGCCAGCCACATTGGCGCTGATGCTGATGACCGAGCCAATGGCTCCGGTAAGCATGGCATAGAGGGGGACGAGGAGGTTTTCGCGAACGAGCAGGCTGCGGATGACGGCCTCGCGATAGCCTAGCTGGCGGTATAGCATGATGGCTTGCTGGCTGGCAGTAAGATTTTTGCGCACAATGACAAACAGGCTGAAGATGCCTAGCAGTATGCCCAGCGCTCCCAGTGTGAGGAAGATGACAAGATAGGTGTCGGTAACCTCGAAGAACATCTTTATGCGTTGCTGGGTCGTCTGTACGTCCAACCCGTACTGGCTCATGGCCGTGGACAGCAGTTCGGCTGCCTCGTCGGGGCGCGAGGACTTGACAAGCAGCACCTCTACTCCGCTCTCCTTGGGCCATAACGAGCGGAAGTCGGCATCCGACATTATGGCATTGCCGTGGAAGATGCCTGTAGGATAGGTTCCGGCTATCAGCACCGGTGTGTGCGGACCCTGTTGGGTGTCGTAATACAGCGTGTCGCCAACCGACTTCATCATGCTCCATGTCAGCGACTCCTGGTCGATGTAGACGCAGGGCAGCGATGGCGAAGGCGATGTCGGCGTCAGGCCGAACGGTTGCATCTCGTCGAGACTGACACCCAAGACGGTGGGCGTGGATACCCGATTGAGGTTCAGGCAACTGGCCTCGTCCTGCACGTGGCGCAAGAATGGCAGGAAGTGGGTGCTGTCGGGCAGACCGGAAAGCAGGAGTTTGCGGCGCACATCAGGATGGTTCAGGTCGTACTGTATGGGTACGCGGCAATCTACATACAGCTGGTAGCTGCCGGTGCTTTGCTCGACAAGCTCCTTGCCGTTGAAGTCGGGACGGTTCAGTCCGACGGCAAATACGGTGAAGACTCCCAAGGCCAGTGTCCAATAGGCCAGCATGTGGCGGCGATGCGAGGCACAGACGGTTTGCCATACCATTTGTGCCTTGTTCCAGCCATCGGGGGTGTGTGCCTGCTGTCGGCGTGCCAGCCATACACGAAGCCACATGCCGAAGCATACAATCCACATCATGCCGCATACAATGAACAGGATCATGCTGTGCAGGCAACATAGATTATAGGCAAACAGGGCAAGGGTGAGGAGAAGCACGACGAGGGCAGGAGAGATGGAGCCGGACATGGGCTTTGAGAGGCGAGGCTTGTCTGACTCGCGCAGCGACTTCCGTAATAAATAATATAAGGTGGCGATAGCGATGGCGATGCCGATGGCCCAACTGACGAGAAGCGTGGCCGCGTGTATGTGAAGGGCAAACCCCTCGGTGTGGGTGGCACCGCTCCATACGCCCGCCAGAAGCCATAGCGTGATGCCGGAATACAAGACCCCTGCCAGCACGCCGAGGGGAGACGCTATGAGCATGGTTCCGAACGTCTCGCGGAAGAGCTGTCGCAGAACCCGTTTTCGGGTGTATCCCACTTGCTGGTACAAGGCCAGTTCGGTGCTGCGTTCATGCAGCATCTCGGCAATGGGGTTGAGCATCAGCAAGATGCCACCCACGATGATGAAAAAGCCAAGCGCCATGAACAAACCCGCAAAGTCTGTGCCGTTGTTGGCGGCAAACAAGCCCTCGGCACGGGGAGATATAATGGTGATGAATGACTGGCATGAGAGGCGCGACTCTGCCTCGCGGCGGTCGGCCGTAAGGCGCAGTGCGGTGGCCGAACCGAATGCGTTGCTCCAATCGCCACGTATGGCGCTGTAGGCCACGATGGCTTTGGGCGTCTGCTGGTGCTGATACCAGTAGTCTTCGTCCGTCTTCCGAATCCTGTCCATGTCGATAGGCAGGTCGCTGTCCCAGTCCGTGCATTTCTCTACGTGGCTCAGGCCGGGGAAGTCCGCTATCAGCAGACTGTCGTTCTTGAATTCTTCCAAAGGTACTATCTGCCTGACGCACAGTCGGCATTCCTTGGTCTCCAGGTTCTTCAGGTCTTTGGCCAGAAAATAACTCATGCTGATGGAATCGCCCACGTTGGCTTGCAGGCTTTGCGCTGCATAGTCCGACAGGATGATGTCGCGCTTGGAAAGGGCTTCGCCCCTCCATTCATCCACCGCCGTGACAAAGGAGTAGGGTAAGGAGGACGATAACGATGACGATGACTCTTTGGCAGAATCTGTGCGGGCTCCGGAGGATAACGATGACTCTTCAACTGAGTCTGTGCGGGCTCCGGACAATGACAGGTCGTTTACCAGATATGAGAAATAGCGAGAGCAGGGAGCAAGCGTGTCCACAATAGCTGACGGGATGAAGATACCCTCGTAGGTGAGCGACGAATCGTTCAGGCAGATTCCCGAATGGGAAGGTGTCCAGATTGTGCCGAGCTGGTCGTAGGTGATGGGGGTGGCAGACAGGATGAGGTTGATTTTATGCTCTATCTCCATCACCTCGCCGAGACTGGCGCGATTGACGAAGATGTTCAGTGGAAGTGTCTGCTCGTTCTTTAGTAGTATATTTCCACCTTGCTGCACGCTTCTGTGCCCCGTCACTCTAAGCCTCATCTGGGTGGAATAACTCTGGGTTACGAATAATGAGCCCGAAGGCACCATGTTGTGCGAAGGCAGGTGCAGGACGATGTCGCCGCTGCCCTCCAGACGGGCCGACAAGGGGTCGTTCACCCAGGCATTGCCTTCGGGGAGTGAATCGTTGTCAATGCCCCACACATAGACGGGTATCAGCTTGTTGCTCTGCGAGATATAGCCGTCTACCAAAAGCACGCCCTCCGACTCTTCCAGCAAGTCATTCTGCAAGATGCGCTCGTCCATGAACCCCGTACCACTGGTCAGTATGCTTTCGGTACGGCCAAGACGCTCCTCGACACGCTGAACCAGTGTTCCGCGCACCGAATCGCCCAACAGCAGACTGCCAGTCAGGACTGCCATCATCAGTATGACGGCAACGGACACCAACCGGTAGTACGACCTGTAATGTCGGCGACTTTGCTTTATGTAGTCTTGTCTGTTCATGTTTTTACTTGCTCTACACTCTCAGTTTCCCGTTTTCCAGCACGTATGTCTTTTGTGCCGCTTTGGTCATCTCTTCCGAGTGTGTTACCATCACAATGGTTGTCTGCAACTCGCGGTTTACCTTCCCAAACAGTTCTGCAATGATTCTGGCATTGCGTGCATCCAGCTGTCCTGTAGGCTCGTCGGCCAGTAGCAGGCTGGGCTGGTTTATCAGGGCACGGCAGATGGCAACACGGGTCTTCTCGCCTCCCGAGAGCGTGGTGACCATGCTCTCTCTGAGGTCGGCAATATCCATGAATGCCAATAGGCGCTCGGCACGTTGCACCTCGTCGAAGGTAGTGGCATCCTTTTCAGCCAGCAACGGCAGTAGGATGTTCTGCATAACCGTGAACTGTGGCATCAACCGATGATCCTGAAACACCATTCCCACCTTCTTGTTCCGTATCTCCGACAGCTTGTCGGGTGTGACCAGTTGTCCGTCAAGGTGGTAGCTGCCCCTGTCGGGCGAAAGCATGGTGCCAAGAATGTTGAGCAGGGTGGTCTTGCCAGCCCCCGACTCGCCTCTTACCGCCACAAACTCGCCTTTCGCCACGTCGAGCGTCAGGTCGTCAAGGACGGTCAGCATGCGTTTTCCATCCTCAAATTGCTTGTATATGTTTTTTAACCGAAGCATAACAATGTTCCGCGACTTGTTAATATGAAAAAACGATCACTGATAATGGCTGGCGAAGCAATGATCTGCTCTCCAGCCTCGTAGTGCCATAGCTCTGTCCCGTCCATGCTGTTCAAGACAGACACATGGCCATCCTTGGTGCAAACGAGCACTTTGTCCTGTGCCACTAGGGGCGAGCATTCTCCTGTCTGTCCCCGCAGCATCTTCTTCCACCGGAGCTGTCCCGATGCCCGGTCTATGCAGTTGAGGTATCTGTCTCCCGAGAGGAAGTATACGGCGTCATGTGTCAAGGTCGGCATGGCCATTGTTCCTCCATCCTGCCCGTCATTGTCTGCCGTTGTGGAATACAATTTGCGATGCTCGGTTATCTTGCCTCCTTCGAGCTTCATCTCATACACATTCCCGTTGTAGTCGCATGCACACGCCAATCCGTCAAGTATGGCAGGCGAAGCCGGAACGTAGGTGTCCAGTTCCAGCGAGTCAGTGATTTCGCCTGTCGATGCATCTACTATGCGGACCCATGCATCGCAGCCTCCAAACATCATGTAGCGATGCCATACTGCTGCCGTGCCATTGATGTAATATCCCGTCTCGAACTGTCCCGTCTTACGACCGGAAAGCGCCTTGAAGGTGTACATGCTATTGTCGTAACTGCCCACTAGAAGGTTGTCGCCAACCAGATTGGGCGAACCGGATATCTGTCCCAGCGTCTCGTATTGCCAAAGGGGCTTGACGTGCTGGTCGTTTGGGCGTCGAGTCAGCAGACTCTTGATGCTTAAAGCCGTGATAAACCCGTCTATGCGACCGACATACAAGACCGTATCGCTGGCTATGAAAGAGGCCTCGACAGGAGTCTGCATGTCGTAGTACAGGCACGAATCACCGTCGATGGTATATCCTCGCAATTCGCCTTTTCGGTTAAGCATATACACCACGCTGTTGAACACAATGGGCGATGCCACAGTGCGACTTTTCGAAGAGCGGCTCCACAGCAGTTTGGGTTCGTTGGGCAAGGCACAGTCGGTGAATCCGCACAACGATGGTGAACCACGGAATATGGGCCAATCGTACTGATTCTTATTGCCCTCGCTGAATTCCTGCACCGTTGCGCATGAATGGATCAGACCAACCCATACGATTACGCATAACGTTTTGAAAAGCAAGCGTAACCTATCTGTATCCTTTAACCTATAACCCATAATCTCCCTCTCTCTAATCTTGACGCAGAAACAATGCTCCGGTAGGGCAAAGGTCTGCCAGATGTTCGTCTATGTGTGCCTTGTTCTCTTCGGGAATAAGCACTTGCATGTCAAAACCTCGGTGCTGGAATGTGAATCCGTTCCGCGAATTGTAGACACACAAGCCGCATCGCACACATTTGGCAGGTTCGTAATACAAGCGT
Organism: Bacteroidales bacterium; assembly: GCA_018064685.1. Lineage (GTDB taxonomy): Bacteria > Bacteroidota > Bacteroidia > Bacteroidales > Bacteroidaceae > Physcousia. Next base: position 7,172 of record JAGHUS010000038.1, read on the forward strand.
CCAGACACATGTTGCTGCTCTTTCACCATTTGGTGCGAAGACACCCCGTAGCGTGATGACTTTATTCCAGCCTGCGAGGCATACTCGCGCAGCTTGCATTTGTCCTTTCCTTCACAGGCACAGTGCAGGCAGCGTGAAGGCTGGTTATAGACCTCCTTGAGCCATTCTTTTTCAGCCTCGCTATAGCGTCCCAACTTCGACGAGAAGCTGTGCTGAACCTTGGCGGCAGACGATGCTGTGTTAGGAATCTCTGCTTTGTACTTGGCTACTTCCTCTATGATGGCACGTACTGATACGGCTGTGTCGAGTGTGCCACGACGACAGGCTTTCTCGCACGAGGCCTTGCATCCCACACAGGGCAATTGGTCGGCCGACGCCGTTTCACGCAGTACCGCTTTTGCCTTGTCCATTTGTCCACGGTCGTAGTGCAGTATTACACGGGCCACATCGATCTTGGCGGGACAAACCACCACACAAGGTGCTTCGCAATCGGCACGGTGGTCGCTGAGCAGCAGTTCGAGCGACATGCGTCGCATGTTCTTCACGTCCTCCGACTCCGTGTCGAGCTGCATGCCTTCTGTCGGGAAAGTAGAGCAACTGGGAAGCATCTGACTGGTGGCCACGTCGCGCACCATGCATACCATACACGAGGCTTCGTGCTTGGCCTTGCCGGCATAGCAAAGCGATGGGATGTCGCATCCCGCATCTCGTAATTCCTCCAGCAGAGTTCGTTCGCCAGAAACCTCTAACGTTCTGTTATTTACTGTTATCTTCATCATTTCTTTACTTTCTTTATGGCATGATAGTCACATTCGTCGATGCACAATCCGCATTGCGTGCAGAGCGATGTGTCGATGATATGCTTCTGGTAGGGGGTGTAGGCAATGGCCTCGTTCGGACACGAACGTGCACACTTGGTGCAGCCCACGCAGTCGTCGGTGATGAGGAGCTTCACCATTTGCTTGCACGAACCAGTGCGGCAGATGCCCTGTACATGCTCTTCATATTCGTGGCGGAAATATCGCAAAGTGGAGAGAACCGGGTTGGGAGCCGTCTTGCCCAGTCCGCATAGAGCTGCTCGCTTGATGCTCAAAGCCAGTTCTTCCAGTCTGTCAATATCCTCCATCTTGCCCTGTCCTGTCGACAAACGGTCGAGTATGTCCAACATGCGTCGTATACCTACTCGGCAGAAGGTGCATTTGCCACACGACTCTTCGCTGGTGAAATTCAGGAAGTAGCGTGCCACATCAACCATGCAGCTCGATTCGCTCAGCACTACCAGGCCACCCGAACCCATGATGGCTCCCATCTTGTTGAGCGCATCGAAGTCGACTTCTGCATCGCACAGCTCGGCTGGAATGCAGCCACCCGACGGTCCACCTGTCTGAACGGCCTTCAGGCTTTCGCCACCTTCCACGCCGCCTCCTATCTCTTCAACAATCTGTCGCAACGTGGTGCCCATGGGTACTTCGATAAGTCCACCATGGTTTATCTTTCCTGCCAAGGCAAAAACCTTGGTGCCTCGACTTCCTTCTGTGCCTATCTTTGTGTACTGCTCGGCACCATGGCGTATGATGTAGGAAATCTGGCTAAGCGTTTCTACATTATTGATAAGGGTGGGCTTGCCAAACAATCCCGACTGGGCAGGATAGGGTGGACGAAGGTGCGGGAAACCACGCTTGCCCTCGATCGAGGCAATGAGTGCAGTCTCTTCACCACACACGAAAGCACCTGCTCCCTCAAACACCTGTATGTCGAACGAGAAGTCAGAGTCCAAAATGTGCTGACCCAAAAGATGTTTCTGGCGGCACATGTCCAGGGCTTTGCGGATGCGGATGACTGCCTGTGGGTACTCGGCACGAATATAGAATATACCCTCGGTTGCTCCTGTAGCACGACCCGCTATAATCATGCCCTCGATGACACGCAATGGATAGGACTCCAAGAGGATGCGGTCCATAAATGCACCGGGGTCTCCCTCATCGCCATTGCAGATGACGTACTTCTCCTTGCTGTCGCCCCGACTCACCATTTGCCATTTGCGACCTGTGGGGAAGCCACCTCCACCACGACCACGTATGCCACTCTTCAGCACTTCGTCTACGATCTGCTCACGGCTCATCGTTGTCAGCGCCTTGCGCAACGCCTCAAATCCGCCCATCGAGATGTACTCGTCTATGTCGAGCGGGTTCAGATGTCCGTATCCTTCTGTCGAGATACGGTATTGCCCACCCAGGAATGTGTTGATGCTTTGCGTACGTTCCTTCTCGGGCGTGAAGAGTATGTTGTCCCATGTCTGGTCGGTATGGAACGTGTCGATGTGATTGAGTATGGCATTGCGCAAACGGCGTAACCGACTGGCAGGACGAAAATGATGCAGCAGAATCTCCTTTACCTCGTCGGGCTTGATGTTGGGATAGCGAACGATGTTGCCATCGGGCGTAGCCACGTCGATAAGGGGCACCTGGTTGCATGCTCCCACACACGAGATGGGCTTGATGCGTATGTTGATGCCCAGTTCTCTGCACGCCTGCACTACAGCCTCGTGCACCTCGGCTGTGCCACTGGCCTGGCAACAGTTCTCCATGCCCAGTCGCACCTCTCCCTGCACGTCCTTGCTCTGCTCCTCTTCCTTTTCCTGTGCCCTGCTTGCTGCCAGCGACTCGAACTCGTCAAGCACTTCACGCACACGTCCTGGTTGTACATGACCAAATATCTTGTCGTCGATCTGCACAACCGGAGCCAGGGCACAACACCCCAGACAGGCTACACGCTCGATGGAGTATTGCTGGTCTGCCGTCGTGATGCTGTCGGCGGCCAGTCCCAGTTCGCGCTTGAAGGCATCATACACGGCATCGGCCCCCTTCACGTGGCAAGCCGTTCCTATGCACACCTTGATGATGTGCTTGCCGTATGGCGCAAGGCGGAACTGGGAATAGAAGGTAGACACACTGATGAGCTGGGCACGATCAATCTCTGTACGTTCATACAGTCGGTTCAGGGCGTCTGAAGGCAGATAGCTGAACTCTTGCTGTATAGCCTGCAACAGTGGAATGAGCTTGTCGCGCGTAGTGCCCGTTCGGTCTATGATGGCATCGGTACGCCTCGTCATAGCCTCCTGCCCACCCGAGAGGCAGTCGCAGTTACATCCCGTCATATCTTTCATCTTAGTTTTTCTTTACACAATAAATAGACTTGTCTGTACGCACAATCATCATATTGTCGGTGAAGGCAGGTGTGGCAAACGTCTTCTCGCCCGTGTCGAACGAAGTGATGAGGTCGAAGCTGCTCGACGAGAAGATGTATGCCTTGCCGCTGTTGCTGAAGAGGAACACCTTGCCGTCTACCACTACAGGTGAAGAGTAGAAAGGCGTGCTCAGGTCGTGCTCCTTCTTCACCTCGCCTGTCTGTGCGTCATAGGCACACACCATGCCATAGCTGGTGGCGCAGAACACAAGGCTCTTGGTGGCTGCCAGACTCGAACATTCGGGCAGGTAGTCGCTAGCCTCCCACAACGTCTGTCCTGTAGCACCGTCAATGGCTATGCATTTTGCGTATTCGCTGGCACCATACACTATGCCTGAGGCACAGGTCGGACTAGCTCCCACCTCGCCACTCATGCACTCTACACGCCACAGCTCTTTGCCATTGCTGGGGTTGTAGGCGGCAATGGCCGGATTGCCCATTACTACAAGAGCCGTCTTGCCACCCAGTGTGGCAATGATGGGAGAACTCCATGCTATCTTGTCGCTTGTCGTCTTGCTCCACGCCTGGTTGCCAGTCTTGGCATTCAGGGCCACGATCTTCGAACTGCCATTATTCTGGTACTGCACGATCACGTTGCTGCCATACATCTGCAACGACGATGCGTAGCCGTAGTGATTGTCGGGCACGCCCAAGTTCTTAGCCCACAAACGGTTTCCGTTCATGTCAGCACAGATGATGTCGCCAGTGGCAAAGATGGCACATACCTGTTCGCCATTGGTGGCAGCGGTACTAGCAGCCAGACCTGTGTCGGCGTTTACCTTGGGTGCTGATGAGGGCGAACCGGGGATGTTGTTGGCCACAACGGTCCATTTCAGCTCACCCGTGTACACATCATAGCAATACAGTTCGCGTGCACTCTTGTCAGCACCAGTAATAAACACGTTTCTTCCGCTGATGATGGGCGAATTGTAACCGTGTTTGGGAATGGCTGACTGCCACAGAATGTTCTTCTTGCTCTTCAAATCCCAGCTTGTAGCAATGCCGTGAGCCGATGAGGTGGCACTTGAGTTATTGCCACGGAATGCTTTTGATGTTATCTTGGGAATGGGAAGGCTGTCTGTTGCAGCGCCCTCTGCTTGCAGCGAGTCGGTAGCAATGGAGTCTGCTGGCAGTATGGTGACAGCTTCATCTTCAGGTGCTCTCTGCTGCACCTCTTCGTCCTCTACCATCAGGCTGTCCTTGCCATCGCTGTCGCCTGCCTTTCCTTTAAAATCAATATGCTGAAGCAAAATCAGGCCGATGGTTATGACAAGCGCTGCAATAGAGGCTATTGTCAGATACTTACGCGCTTTGGTCTTGCTCATCCATTCGTCAATCGGATCCAGCTCCTTCTCGGGCAGGTTCTTCGTTTCCTTATAATAAAGGTTCAGGCATACAATCAGTATGCATGCCATACCCAGTAGCAGATAGGCTCCTGTCTTCAGCTGACTCTCTTGCACAAAATATGCCTTGCGTGAAATCAAGTCAAGCTCGCGAATCTGCTTCTGCAAAGATTCGTTTTCGGCATTACCGTCATTCATCTCTTTCAGCGTCTGCATCACTCCCGATTCCAAAGGAGACACTTGACGCATCTGGTAGTAACTGACAGCCAGCATAGCGCCTAAGGCTAGCATGAATACTGCTGTCACAATGGCAATGTTACGATATAGTTTTCTCATTTTTTAGTTAGGTTTTGCGGACAATAATTAAAACACTTACCACACATCGTACAACGTGCAGAATCAATCTCGTAGGTCTTGCGCGAACGTTTCAATGACCATTTCAGCAACTTGAATCCAATCACGAATCCAATCAGGCATCCGGCAAGTGTGGCATAAAACGCATAGTCATCTTTTACCTTGTCGGCTTTTGCTTTCAGTTCGTCAATGTTTCCTCCCATTGCGTTGAATGTCTCTACCTCGATGCACTCCTCCATGTCAGGATCATTCTGCTGTGCCATAACAAGTTCGTAGAGATACACATCCTTGTGTGCGCGGCTTAGCGTGTCGCTGTGCTGGTGAAGCAGAATGCCACAGGCAGCGGTGAACAAAGGCAGTAGCGCACTCATCAGTACGATTCTTCGCACACCAGCCGAACGACTCTCCTTCGTCTTGCTGCTCTGGGGTTGATGGATAGCGTCCACAGGGCACGACTTGTCACACAGTGCACAATTGATGCACGACTTTTGGGTTATTTCCAGCTTCTTCCAGGATAGTGAGCTGAACACGCTCAGCAGGGCGCCATAAGGGCATAGGTACTGGCAGAACGGGCGTCCGATGAACACCGACATTATCAGCAGGATAACACCAAAGATTATCATGCCCCAATCGCCTCCTAGACGGAAGATGCCGATAAATGGATCCAAGCGGCAAACCAGGAACTGACTGCGCGTGGCAGCATATAGGATGGTGAATGCCAGATAGATCCATGGTATCATGCTCAGGGCAGATGATACGGCTCTTGAGAGGCGGAAGTTACGAACGTTGATAAGCTCCTGCAGAGCACCCAAGGGACATACGCCCGAACAGAATACGCGTCCGAAGAGCAGGGCGAAGACAATAGGCAGAAGGAAGATAAGCAGCACATACCATGGCAGATGGTAGTCGGGATCTGTCATGGCCAGCGTGACATTCTGCAATGATCCTACACTGCATACACAACCGGAACGGAAAAATCCAAAATACCCTACCGACAAGATGGAGGTAGAGAAGATAACAGCTCTGCTGCGCTTCTTATAGGCTGCCCACACCACTACCGACATCATGGCCACCAGCAGTACAATGTCCAATATGTTCCAGAATTGCTCCATGGGCACTCCATGTGTAATGTCTGGATATTCGTAGCCAGACGTGAAGTCGGGTTTGGGGAATCGTGCCTCTGCCATTGCAAGCAGGGTGCTCATCATTCCCGCTATAGAAAATAGTATTCTTTTACGCATGATCTTTCAGTTTATAAGCATCTTTGTACGAAACACGCTGAATAGCATTGGAGGGACACACACGTGCTATTTGACATTCGTTGCATTGCTGACACAAGTCCTGCAGAACCTGCAGGAACAGCGATCCATTGCCAAACGATGTGCAGCCCTTTACGCATTTTCCGCAACCGTTGCACAGACTTTCATCGATGGTGTACTCGAAATACGGTTCCTCTACAAACTTGCGCTGTATGGCTCCTGTGGGGCACATCTGGTTCTCGGCTGCCGTATTCAGGTCTTTTACACTGGGACGGTAGTAACCGCCACAGAGGTCGCAGTAACCGCAGACCTTATTGGCATGGAAGCATTTCACGGCCGATACAGGCAGTACACAGTCCGTCTCGCAACGTCCACATTGTGTACAGGCAAAGGGGTCGATCTGCCAGAACACATCCCCCTCCTCGCCTTTTGTCTTGGTTGTCAGCATGCCTCCCGCAGCCAGTACCACGCCACCGGCAAATATTGCTCCGCAAGTTCGCAGAAAGTCTCTGCGATCCATCGGGCTTTTGAGTTTATCTTTATCCATAGTATCTATATATTACATCACTCTCATATACCCTTTTTTAAGGGACAATCCTTATCACATTGTCCGCAAGCCGTCTGCTGACTCTGCTTGCTGTTGTACTGGAATACGGACACCTTCTTGCCGCAAGCCACCAGAAGTTTGTCGTTCAGTATCCTTACATCGTAGGCCGAGTTGCCGCCTCCCAGAGCCTTTGCGTCGAGTAGGACGCTGCGGAACTTTCCGTTCTCGGAATAGCAGCTGATGCGAGGCCTTCCCTTCTCCGAGGTCAGTATCTCTCCGTTGTGGGCTGGTGTCAGCACCACCGGGTTACAGCATCCGCTGAATGTGCCCGGCTCGGTTCCTGTCTTGCCGAACGATGCAATAAATTCACCTTCGGTGGTGTACTTCTCCACTTTATGGCGTCCAGGGTTCGAGCAGAACACATTTCCGTCCATGACCATGATGCCAAAGCTATAACTGGGAACAATGAATCCCTCGGGACTGTTGATGAAGCGGCTCAGGGTTCCGTCTATGTTGTATTTGCAGATGTTCTTGTTGGATGCATCGGTGACGAACACACCCTCATCGCATACGGCCAATGCACAATAGTCCGAGTTCTCGCTGCATGCCTCCCATTGTTGCTGCAGATCGCCTTCACGGTTGTATACCTCAACACGTGTCGGGAACAAGGCGTAGATAAGTCCGTTGTGTACGGCAATGTCGCGCAAATCGCTTGGTGTGGCAAAGCTGGTCTGCAGTTCGCCGCTCATGCCATACACGCCGATGAGGTTGGGCATTGCCACATACACACTGCCGTCCTTCACCTCAAAGGCAGATATCTCGTCGGGCACCTCAAAACCGAATGTCCGTCGGTAGGGAGATACAAAGTTTTTATCATCCTCGACGAGGCGGTCGGCCTTGTCGCGCTTGCTGTCATGGAATATCTCTTCGGGATGGGCAATGACCTTCCAAAGACTGCTGCCTACCACGGAAAAGATCAGACCACCCAAAGCAAGCGACCCGGATATTTTTAAGAATTTACGTCTCTTCGCATCCATTAGTTTTTGTTTAATAACCGAAAACCTCTAACTTAATCTCACAAACTAGCTACACGAACAGCCTTGATTGTCTTGGAATCACGAACAATGAGGATGCCGTCGGCATAGGCCATGGGTCCCCATCCGTCAATGCCTTCCTCCATGATTCGTTGTTTCTTGAGCAGCTTCATTGCCATATTGTCAAGGGCGTAGACATACAGTTCGCCATCTTCCTTGAAGGCAAACAGTCTGTCGTCCACTACCAGGTAAGGTCCAAGTCCAAAGCGCTCGTCAGCTGCCGATGTCCAAACGGGTTTGTGCAGGTCGGAAGGCTGATAGATGGCCAGACGCTCGCGCATGCCACCCCCATCCTTGGGCAGAATAGTGATGAGGCTTCCCTTGTAGTTGATGGGCGTCTGCTGTTCGCTCGACATTCCTTCCTGTGCTTTGTAGCTTTCCTTGATGGTAGCATTCCATGCTCCTCCCTGCTTGTCCACTTGCAGCAAGGCGCCACCTGCTCCATATCCAGCCACGAGGAATATCTGGTTGTTGGAGATCTGTAGTGGTGAAGGAGCTACGACGGATGGTTGCCATTTGTCTGCGCTCCACAACAGCTTGCCTTGACTTTCCGGTTCGGCCGACACTCCACACACACCTCCTACTCCAATATAGGTGTAAGTGCGTGTGCCGCCCAGATCCATGGGAATGACGGACGAGTGTGACATCTTGAAGGCTACGCTGTTGGGGGTTCCCCACAGGGTGTTGCCCGTCTTCACATCGACACCTATCATCAGCGTGTCTTTGCCGGCGGGAGCCAATACCAGCACTCCGTTGTCAATTAGCGGACACTGACCGGTGTACCAGAATGGTATCTCCGTCTCGAAGCGTTTCTTCATGTCGATGCTCCACTTCATATCGCCAGTTTCCTTGTCACAGCACATCACGTGTCCCTCAGGCCCAATGGTTACCACCAAACCGTCGCTTATGGCAGGAATGGTTCGTGAGAAACCATGGTTACGCTTCATCGGTACACGATACCAGCGGCGCCACAACTGTTTGCCCGACTCCAGGTCAAGGCATCGCAAGGCGTCAGCACTCATACGCTCGTCATAATCCAGCACGTATACCTTGCCTGCCGAGATGACAGGTGCGGCATGTCCTTCTCCCGTCTCTACCGACCACAGCACGCTGTAGTCGCCGTCCACCCACTTCATGGGTTGGGCGCTGATGGCCTGGTTGTCGTGATTGGGACCACGGAAACAAGGCCATTCGCCCGTCAGCTGGCTTTGAGGCGCATTCGTGCTGTCCTTCATAAAGAATTCACCAATGAGCACTTCATCTGCTTTTCGGGTTTTTCCTTGTGGGCGATTGTCTGCGCCTGGAACAGCCTCTTTGAAACTGCTGCTGGGGTCGTACAGATGCCAACCCAAAAGCAGTGCCATATAGAAGGCAGCTACGCCAACGGTAATCCATTTTATCTTTTTCGATGTCATATTCTTTATGTGGGGTTATGAGGTTATGAGGTTTTGGGGTTATGGGGTTATGAGGTTTTGGGGTTATAAGGTTATGAGGTTGTGAGGTTATGAGGTTTTGGGGTTATGGGGGTATAAGGTTATGAGGTTTTGGGTTATGAGGTTATGTTTTTTTTGGTTATGGGTTTATGAGGTTGAATCTGTATTTCTCATCTCTACCTCGATTGCCCTTAGCAGGAAGGTGATGTTATACAGGTCTTCGGAATACCACAGACGCGAGAAATACAATCCGATGGGTTCTCTTTGATACAACGTGCCTTTCTGCATGTGTTGGTAGAGGTATCTCCATCCACGTTTTCTGGCTTCGGCATATTCTGTTGGGAAATGAGCCAGGGCAGCCAAGGCACGACATGTGAAGGTGACCTTCGAGCGGACTCCCTTGTTGCCTCCCCATCCTCCGTCTGCATTCTGGGCTTTGGCCAGAAAGTCAGTTTGTTGGCGTGCCAATGCCATCGCTTTGTCGTGCTGCGATTCCATCAGGTAGTCTACAGCCGTAGCGGTTCCGTATACGGGAGCCTTCTCGTCTGCGGCATCCTGGTCGCCAAACCACAGAGGAATCCATCCCGCCGCCTCGTGTCTGTGGTTGCGCTGTACCATGCGTTCCATCCACCGCGTCATGCGTTGCAAGCTTTTCTGTACACGAGGCTTCAGCGACTCGCTCAGGGTGGGCAGCCATAATGCCATGGCCAGAATGGCATGCGAGGTGATGTCGGGCGAACTGCGGTCGAAAGGCAGTCGTCCCCATCCCTTGCAGAAGGTGGGCATGCCTCCGTCATTGTTCTGCAGATTCATCAGCCAGATAAGTCCATTCTCCACCTCCTTGCTACATACGCCGGCGGCCGACCTGTGCAGGGCCACTAGTGCACCGCTGGTGTCATCGGCATCGGGAACAGAGCCGCTGAGGTCGCTCCATCCCCATCCGCCAGCCATGGTATGGGTGAAGGGGTGGACAGCCTGAGTGGCATTGTTCTTGATGATGGTTGCCAGTGCATCATCGGCGGGCAATACTTTGGCCGACAGGCTTGTAAGCCAGCCCGACAGATTGGTGTCGATAGGCCACGAACCGTCCGATCGGACTGTAGAGACAAGAAACTCGGCACACTGCTGGGTTACGGCGTGTTCGCGATAGCCACCCTCGGCCATGCACATGCCGACAAAAGCCGTCAGTGGAGCTGCCTCCAGAAAGCCACCGTCCAGCGGTTGCATCTTCTGCAGTACACGCAATGCCTTGGGAATGAAGCGTCGGCGCAGTGGTGAGAAGAATCCTCCATTCCGCCTCAGCTGGCAGATGCCAATGGCAATGAGTGCGGGAATGGCATAGCTGACCACTGGCAGGTTGAGATGGCGGAACAGTCCTTGTGGCAGGGTGGCCAGTTCGAACGGAAAGGTTGGAATCTTCTTCCAGTTGTCTATCACGCCCGCCAGTGCGCACATCATCAGTATGGGGACCGAGAAGGTCAGATCCTTGCCGTAATAGTCAAGTACCCCCCTTACAAGGGCTTCCGAAGTGTCGCCTCCAAACTTGTCGTTCAGATATTTCCGTGTCTCTGCTGGTGCCTCGCCCACCGCATACAGCGATACGTAGGTCAGCAGGGTGGCTGTCATGTTCGACGGACTCTCCACGCTGTCGCCCCACGAACCGTCCTGCTTTATGGTTTGATGCAGCCAGCCGACTCCATCCTCTATCTGTTTTTTGTATTTATGAGCATCGATGCGCTGCAAGGCGAACACGCTGACGGCGGTAGAGATGGCGCTGCTCGACAGCCAGCCTCTCCACATGCCATCGCTACAGCGGCTATCCAGTAGTCGCTTCATGGCATCTTCTTGCAGTTCTTTTAACATATTGTTCATAATCACTTTTTATAATCTCTGGCGATTCTTGAGTTTCTAGTTATTCCAGCTCTTCTAGCAACTTTCAACTTTCAACTTTCAACTCTGCACTCCCCATCGCCAGTAGCCCATAGAAGACGTATTCCACATCACTGTACTCATCAAACAGGGTAGGTGCAAAACCACCCTTTTCCAGCCAATGCGCCTCGATGAAGTCGACTGCTTCGCGATGAGGCTTTCTGCCTATTAGCTGCAAGGTGAACAATGCCACTGCTGTGCTGAGCATGTCGGGTATGGGAGCCAGTTCGCTGGCAGAGAACCCACCCGTTTCATGCTGCCTCTGCAGCAGCCACTCCACCAGTCCGGCATCGCAGGTCTGCCCCATCTGGTGTTGCATGGCCAACGTGCAGCACGTGGCATTGGTCATCATCGTCTTCTGCTCTTCCGCCTTCCCGTTCAGCTTGCGCCAGGGGCGCCATTCGTCGGTCAGGAACTGGAAGAACACTCCATACACATCGCTTTTGCTGGCATGCTCCTTTACCCCCAGATGCATTCCGCGCATCAGTTTGACGAGCGAAGGCGACATGACAGCCTCGAGCACACGGCCAAATTGTGTATAATAGTCATCCTCCTTGCCGCCGGCATTCAGGTATGCCCTGTCCGTTTTCTGCGAGGCCGTAAAGCTGCGGACAGCCTGCTGGGCTTCGGGGGTCAGTTTCTGCCATCCCTTTCGCAGCGTGCGGTATACTTTCAGCAGCAGAGGTTGTTTCATAACTCCTTACCCTTCTATTTTCAACTCGTTAATAACCAGATACAATAACCTTTTCAGTTCTACCTGATCCATATCGGCAAGGGCGTCGAATGCCATTTGGTGATACTGGCCGATGAGTTGTTTCAGCTCATCCGTCAGTCGTGCCTTGTCCCAGTCGGGATGCTCGTTGCGCAAAGCCAGTACTGCCGACGGACGGTGGTCCAGTTCGTTGTCGGCCTCGTAGTCGTCCAGGTCATCTTTAAGCTGATAGGCTATGCCCAATGCCTTGGAATAGGTACGCAGCATGGGACGAAGATGCACGTAGTTGCCCGTGCAGGCCAGTCCCAGCATCAGCGACACTTCGAAGGCGGGAACCGTCTTGTGCTGGAAGATGTCGAGCACCTCGTCCATCGAGATGGTTGTGGGGTGCTGGCACCACAGCAGTTCCATGCCTTGCCCTTTGCACAGTCGCAGGTGTGCGTCGGCTATCAGCCTTACCAGTTCGGTGTTGTTGCTGCCAGCCAGTATGCGGTAACCCTCGCCCAATAGGGCATCGCCTGCGTTTATGGCAAAGGCATCGCCGTAGAGGGCGTTCACCGTAGGCTGTCCATAGCGAGTGACGTCGTGGTCCTCGATGTCGTCGTGTATGAGCGATGCCTTGTGGAAGCACTCTACCGCCACGGCGGCCCGGTGCACATCCTCCGTCAGCTCGCTCTTGCCGGTTATCGATTGCCATACGGCAGCCAGCAGATAGGGACGCCAGCGCTTGCCCTCGCCGCTCATCCACGTCAGGCAGACATTGGCGGTCTCGTCGGTGGCAGGCTGCATCAGCTGTGCAAGTTCCTGCTTGCTGAACCAGCGGTTGACCTGCTGGTGAAGGGCTGCGTGGTCGAGCAGAACGGGTCTTGTGTCATCCGTCATAGACAAAAGTTCGTCTACATAATCGGCATCCACATGTGTGTCACGGCATCCCGCGTCATTGAGCGCAATGGCCAATCCGGGCACGGCATGACGAACCAGTAGCGGGAAGGCCTTCTCGAGCGAGTCGAGACAGCTGACGCCTATCACGGCATCCACTACGTGGTTCTCTATCAGTTCTATCACCTGCGTGAAGCCTTCCGCCACGATGCTCAGGCTGTTCAGCTTCTCAGCCTTGTCTTGCAGGGATGGGATGAGGCATTTGCCACACCGATGGCATAGCAGGCCGAACTCGTCAAACTCGGCGCGGCATTCGCCATATCGGCTCAGACATTTAGGCAGCATCAACAGGCGTCGTTCGTGAGGAATGCCAGCCACGGTGCGTAGCCACAGCTGGTTGTTTATCTCCACCATCAGCCAGTTTGAGAATTCTGCCCCCACCTTCTGCTGCGACACAAATTCTCCAGCCAGTGCCTCCAGCTGCTTCAGCGAGACGGGAGGGCACAAATGCTTCTCCTGCACAAAGTCCTTCAAGGCCCTGCGCAGCTGCATTCGTTCTTCTATCGTACTGGGTATCTGTGTCATCTCTATAACCTATAACCTACAACCTATAACCTATGAACCTATAACCTATGAACCTATAACCTATGAACCTATAACCTTTAACCGTTAACCTATAACCTACCCGTACGCCCCAAATCCGAAGAAATAATTCCTCTTCAGCCAGCGATAGGGACCGCTCTTCTCCGGTATGGCGTCGTCGCCCATGTCATGTCCCGGCACATGCGCCATGTTGGCGTACTCCTGCATGGCTGTTGCCCTGCTGGTGGTTTCGCGAGCCGGATATTCTTCGATAATCTTCTTCATGAGCTGCGGGTCCTCCATGAGTATGCACCCGCGCGTGGCAGCAGCCACCTTCTTGCGCATGCCAGCCAGAAACTCCGAGTCTTCGTACAGTGCGGTCAGGTTGCTTGCATCCTTGTTCAGGAAGTCGGTGGCCATCTGTATCACCGGGCAGAACTCGATGGCTGCCGAAGGCGAGATGTGGTGGCTCATTCCTGTGGCACCGGGGCACATGGCCTTTCCTTTGTCGTCCCAGTACACATCGATGAGTACGAGGGGAGCATCGCGACGCTCCTCCACCAGAAACTCTCTCAACTGCCTTATCTGTTCCTGTGTCAGCGCATTCTCGGGGTGTGCATTGGCTCCTACGGGACGATAGATGTAGTACCACAGGTAGGCTGCACCTTCTTTCGCCACACGCCGAATGTGCTCGCGCGTCACCAGTTCGTCGAAGTTCGACCTGCAGATGCTGGCTGCCACACCGAATAGCAATCCGGCTTTCCGGCAAGCCCTTACCCCTCGCAGCGTTCTGTTGTATACGTCGTCGCGCTGGCGGCGTCTGTCGCTCTCATCCTCCAGTCCTTCCAGACTGATGAGCGGCGTCACGTTGCCTGCCTTACGCAGTTGCTGCGCGATGTTGTCATCGAGCAGAGTTCCGTTGGTGAAGAGCTGGAAGTAGCAGTCGCTGTGCTTCAGGAAGATGTCCGTCAGACCCTTGTACATCAGAGGCTCACCGCCCAGGATGCCAAAGAAATACGAGCCATGGCGCTTGCTCTGGCTGATGATGCCATCCACCTGTTCCAGCGTCAGGCTCTTTCGTCCTCCTGCCGTCACCCAGCATCCGCTACATGCCAGGTTGCACGTCTCGGTAATCGATATCATGTTGAATGCCGGAAAGAAAGCCTCGCCCCGCTTCTGCCTTTTCTTGAAGGCATGCATGTTCCAGAGGTTACGCCAACCGAAGTTCCACGTCAGCTTCCACAGCAGTCTGACGGGTGTCTGGCGCATCACACGCCATCCCACTTTCATGAGCGAGGTGTAGTCTTTCAGGGCCATAGTTATCTGCTTATCTTCGACTTTCTCAATGCCAGTTTCTGGGCGAAGGTCTCGTTGTAGAGTGTCTTGGTGTCAAGCTGAATGGCCTGTTCCTGCCTCTCCTCTCCACCATTTATCGGACTTTTGTCATACTTGGGGAAGATGATGGCGCTGGCCGGACAGTTGCGGGCACAAGCCGGACAGTTGTTCTTGCAGTTATGGGGATGCACCACTCGTACGCGGTCGTCAGCCATCTCGTACACACCAAACGGACAGAACTCAAAGCACTTGCCGCACTCGCAGCATACGTCCTTGTCTATTGTGGGATACCAGGCGTCCTCTCCTGTTTTCCTGGGCATGGCTTCAATCTGCGTCTTCCACGCGGCCATGTCCTCGTCTGCTATGCTGTCCCATGCGCGAGCCATCTCCTCGTCCAGTTGTGAGCGTATCATGGCGTCATCACCTCTGAGGTTGATGTGTGCCGCCATCTCCTCGCCTGCAAAGGCCATCAGACTCTTCACGGCACGTGCATGGCAGGCGCAAACCACGCTCTTGGCCACCTCGTGCACCTGTGGCATCTTCTCTTCGCACATCTCACACAGGTCGTTGACCAGCGCTACCTCCACACCTGTTTTTCTGGCAGATGCGGCCAGTCGTGCTACGGCATCCTTGCGTATGAATGTTCGCGAGGAACATGCGCATATTGTAATCTTTTTCATTATTCTATCTGCGATTTCGTGGACAATCCAAGCGTTACAAACGGTTTAGTTCGGCTCATTAGATTATTTGTGATTTCCTGGGTAGGCCAGATGTCCCAATGGTTGCAAAAAAATCATTGCAAAAATACAACTTTTATTCCATATATAATAATAAATGCGCATAAAAACGCAAAAAAAACGTATAATGGCGATTTTTTGCATAAAAAGGGGTGATGATTCTCTATTATTGATTCAGCTTTTGCAAGCTTTGCTATTGCTCTGTTTCAGTCGTTTAGGGAACTTGTTGCTAGCGAATCTGTGGTCGGTCTATCCCCATAGTCCGTTTGAGGAATTAGCGTCTCGAAAAATGATCATGTAGCAGGACTTAATCGTCCTGCGTTGGACGGCTCGTTCTCGCTGTGTAGGACGTTTAGACTATGAGTTTCGTGTATTTTTCACGTTTAGCAGCTGCCGTACGTGTGTTTAGCAGCTGCCGTACGTGTGTTTAGCAGCTGCTAAACGTGTGTTTAACAGCTGCTAAACGTGCGTTTAACAGCTGCCGTGCAATGAAATCATGCTGCATGATTTACCTAATTCATGCTGCATGTCTTATCTAATTCATGCTGCACGACTCAACTAATTCGCGCTGCACGACTTGGCCATCCAGCCTAAGTTGGATGATTAGTTGTCGCAGCGATTTTATTTCGAAGCCGTAGCGGTGTTGTTTGTTTTACGTGGCGAGACGATGTGTTTTGCCTTGCGGTGTATGATATTTTTATTTTCGTGATTAACTGGATAAAATGTGTGAACGAAAACAAAAAGTACGTGTTTTGTCTGATTTTTGCTTAAAACAGTGGAGGTAAAATTGTTTCCTCCACTAAAATAATTATTTGGAATATAATTAAATACAAGAAAAGTGGAGGGTGGAGGTAGAATTTGATTTTCTCGTGTGCGTGATCGCGCATGAGAAGAAATTTTCGAATGTAAAAATATCTGTATTCAAGAGTATTGCTTGCAGTCGTTTAGTGGCTCGGGCGTTTAGAGGATGTTACACTTGTCTGACTAAACTGCTCGAAAATCTAATCTGGATTATTCACAATCTCTGGCTAATTGACAATTTATACATAAATAATGCAGGCGAAAGCCATGGTGAGAAGCCGTTTTCGTGCGTGTTTCCTTATATAGGTGATGCAGATTATCAAAAAAAAATAATTATTTTTGCATAATTGAAATAAAGTTGCTAACTTTGTGGCCAAATATACGCTTATGAGAAAGTTACTGAGTATTATCGCGCTGTTCTGCACGTTGGGTGCCGCTGCGCAGTTTGCAACACCTGCTAAGTTCACGGTCAAGGAGAATAAAATCTCTGACACTGAGGTTGAAATCGTTTTCAGTGCTAAGATTGATGCTGGATGGCATGTCTATGGTACAGACATTAAGGATGGCGGTCCGACGAAGGCCGAGGTGACACTGGAGACGCAGAAGGGCGTTAAGCCCAAGGGTGGCTTGAAGGCCAAGGGCAATGCACATAAGGCTATGGACGAGATGTTCGGCATGGAGCTGACATACTACGAGGGCAGCGTAACTTTCACGCAGACCTTCACCATCACCGAGGAGACGTACGAGGTGGCCGGATATCTGACATACGGTGCTTGCAACGACCAGAACTGCATCCCTCCAACCGATGTGGACTTTAAGTTCACGGGTACGGGCAAGCCTCAGACCCCCCAACTCCCTAAAGGGGGAGAGACGGGCTCCGAGGTGAAGGCTGATGAGGCCAAAAGCGCAGAGAATGTAGCCGAAGAAGTTGTTGCGGTAGAGGCGGCTGATACGCTGACTGCCGACACTGTGGCTGCCGACACTGTGGCTCTCCCCCTTCAGGGGGATGGGGGGGCTTCCCTCTATACTCCCGTCATCGACGAACTGAAATCGTATGGCGAGGATAATGCCGACACCTCCGACAAGAGTCTGCTGGCCATCTTCCTGCTGGGTTTCGGCGGTGGCATCCTGGCTCTGCTCACACCCTGTGTGTGGCCTATCATTCCCATGACGGTAAGTTTCTTCCTGAAGCGTAGCAAGGACGATAAGAAAAAAGGTATACGCGATGCCATGACATACGGACTGAGCATCGTGGTCATCTACGTGTTGCTGGGCCTGGTCATCACGCTGGTGTTTGGTGCCAGTGCGCTGAACTCCCTTTCCACCAACGCCATCTTCAACATCTTCTTCTGCCTGATGTTGCTGGTCTTTGCTGCCAGCTTCATGGGCGGTTTCGAGCTGACCCTGCCCTCGAGCTGGGGCAACGCGGTGGACAGCAAGGCCAACAAGACAACCGGACTGCTGAGCATCTTCCTCATGGCCTTCACCCTGTCGCTGGTCAGCTTCTCGTGCACAGGTCCCATCATCGGTTTCCTGCTGGTGGAGATGGGTACGAGTGGTAGCGTCATCGCTCCTACCGTTGGTATGCTGGGCTTCGCCATCGCCTTGGCTTTGCCCTTCACGCTGTTTGCCATGTTCCCCACGTGGCTGAAGAGCGCGCCGAAGAGTGGCAACTGGATGAACTGCATCAAGGTGTGCCTCGGCTTCCTGGAGCTGGCCTTCGCCCTGAAGTTCCTCAGCGTGGCCGACCTGGCATACGGCTGGCACATCCTCGACCGTGAGGTGTTCCTGTCGTTGTGGATTGTCATCTTCGCCCTTTTGGGTGCCTACCTCATCGGTTGGATTCGCTTCCCCCACGACGAGGACGAGTACGATGAGATGGGCGAGGTCATCGTGAACCATCGTACGGGCGTAACCCGTTTCTTCCTGGCTCTGGCCTCATTTGCCTTTGCCATCTATATGATACCCGGTTTGTGGGGCGCTCCCTGCAAGGCTGTCAGCGCCTTCGCGCCTCCCATGTCTACCCAGGACTTCAACCTGCAAAAGGAGGATGTTGTTGAGGCACAGTTCACCGACTACGAGCAGGGTATGGCATACGCCAAGCAGAAGGGGCTGCCCGTGATGCTGGACTTCACCGGCTTTGGTTGCGTGAACTGCCGTAAGATGGAGGCTGCCGTATGGACGGATGCCGAGGTGCAGGACATCATTCGCGAGAAGTATGTGCTGATCAGTCTGTTTGTCGACGACAAGACCGCTCTGCCCGAGACCGAGATAGTGAAGGAGAGTGATGGCACCGAGACGAAGCTGCGCCGTGTGGGCGACAAGTGGAGCCATCTGGAGCGTACCAAGTTCGGCGCCCAGACACAGCCCTTCTACGTGCTGCTCGACAACGAGGGCAAGCCTCTCAACACCAGCTATTCGTACAACGAGGATATTACCGCCTTCGTGCAGTGGCTGAACAAGGGTGTGGAGAACTACGAGAAATAGTTTAGAGTTTAGAGTAGTTTAGAGTTTAGAGTAGTTTAGAGTAGTGTAGAGTTTAGAGTAGTGTAGGGTGTAGAGTTTAGAGTAGTGGAGGGGGCGGAGTTTAGCTTACATTATTCATAGCTATTTACTATTTACAGATTTCTTGGACAAGCCAAGTGTCGCAAGCGAGTTGGTCTAATTTACTATTTATTTGGCGATTTTATTATTCTATTTGATATTTTTTTCGAATTAAGTGTAGTATATGGCGCATTTTTTGCGTCATATATTACGAATAGGACAAGATAATAAATTCATAAAACAACAAAAATTAAATGAAAAAGTTTCTTTTATTGGTAGCTTGCGCCTTTGTGGCGTTTGGTGCCAAGGCTCAGAGCGAAGAGGAGATGATGCAGCAGGCTATGCAGCAGCAGTTGCCCTTCGATCCTCAGACCAAGATGGGTACGCTGCCCAATGGTTTGACTTATTACATCCGTCACAACGAGTACCCCAAGGGTCAGGCTAACTTCTACATCGCACAGAAGGTGGGCTCGGTACTGGAGGAGGAAGATCAGCGCGGTCTGGCTCACTTCCTCGAGCACATGTGCTTTAACGGAACAAAGAACTTCCCCGAGAATCAGGTCATCAAGTACCTGGAGTCTATCGGTGTGAAGTTTGGTGCTCAGCTCAATGCTTACACCAGCATCGACGAGACGGTCTATAATATTAATAATGTGCCCACCGCACGTGTGGCTACCGTCGACTCGGTGCTGCTCATCCTGCACGACTGGAGCCACGACCTCACCCTCGATCCCAAGGAGATTGACAAGGAGCGTGGTGTCATCCACGAGGAGTGGCGCAGCCGCAGTTCGGCCACAATGCGTATCTACGAGCGCCAGTTGCCCAAGCTGATGTCGAACGCACGTCCCGGCAACCGTCTGCCTATCGGTACGATGGAGGTTGTTGACAACTTCAAGCCCGAGGCTCTGCGTGCATACTACGAGAAGTGGTATCGTCCCGACCAGCAGGCTATCATCGTGGTGGGTGACATCGACGTGGCTCGCACCGAGGCTAAGATCAAGGAGATGTTCGAACCCATCCAGATGCCCGCCAATGCTGCTGAGCGTGAGTACTTCGGTGTGCCCGACAATGCCGAGCCCATCGTGGTTACCGACAAGGATAAGGAGCAGGCAATGAGCGTCATCATGGTGATGAACAAGCACGAGCAGCCCATTCCCGACGAGCTCAAGAACACCGTGCCCGGTATGGCTGCCAGTGTTATGATGCAGATGGCTCAGACCATGCTGAACCAGCGTCTCGAAGAGATGACTCAGAAGCCCGAGACCCCCTTCCTGCAGGCTGGCGCCGGTGATGGCACGTTCCTTCTGGCCAAGAAGGCATACGCATTCAGTTCGCAGATCGTTCCCAAAGAGGGACAGACGGACGAGGCTGTAAAGGCTGTTATGGCCGAGGTGTACCGTGCTGCAAAGTTCGGTTTCACCGCAACCGAATTCCAGCGTACCCGCAGCGAGTTCCTGAGCAGCTTGGAGAGCATCTACCAGAACCGCGAGAAGCGTGAGAGCGACAGCTACGTACAGGAGTGCGTGCAGCACTTCCTGAACAAGGAGCCTATGCCCGGTATCGAGACCGAGTATCAGCTCTACAACGCTCTGCTGCCCCAGCTCACTGTGGATGTTGTCAACCAGGCATTTGGTCAGCTCGTAAGTCTGAACGACTCGAACCTCGTCATTCTGGCTATGAACCCCGACAAGGAAGGCTTCGTACAGCCCACCGAGGCACAGCTTCTGGCCGACGTACACGCAGCACAGCAGATGGAGCTCACCGCATACGTTGACAACGTGAAGAACGAGCCCCTCGTTCCTCAGGTTCCCGCTCCCGGTTCTATCGTCAAGGAGAGCGATGTGAAGTTCGGTTTCAAGGAGCTGGTGCTGAGCAACGGCGTGAAGGTATACATGAAGAAGACCGACTATAAGGACAACGAAATCCTGATGAACGCATACAGCAAGGGTGGTGTAGGCCGCTATCCTCTCGAGGATCGCTATACTCTCGACCTGCTCGACAATTATATCAGTGCCAGTGGTCTGGGTAACTTCACCAGTACCGAGCTGAGCAAGGCTCTGGCAGGTGTACAGGCAAGCTGCTCTCCCTCGTTGGGCGAGCTGACCGAGGGTCTGCACGGTAACTGCGTTCCCAAGGACATCCGCACCCTCTTCGAGTTGGCTTACCTCCACTTCCAGCCCTTGCATCGCGACAATGAAGCTGTCGAGAGTGCTATGGCAAGCTTGCGTCAGACTCTGCACAACCGTCACATCAATCCTATGACCGCTCTGCGCGACTCTATCCAGACTACCCTCTATGGCAACAATCCCCGTCTCGTCATCATGGAGGAAGAGGATGTCGACAAGGCTTCTTACGACCGTGCCCTCGAGATCTACGCCGATCGTTTTGCTGATGCCAGCGACTTCAACTTCTACTTCATCGGTAACATCGACGAGGATAGCATCCGTAACTACTCAAAGATCTTCCTGGCCAACCTTCCCGTCGTGAAGCGTGCTGACAAGCAGATCGAGAGCGGCTTGAAGTTCAAGAACGGCATCCGCACCAACCGCTTCACCCAGAAGCAGGAGCAGCCTCAGTGTATCGCACTGATTGTCTCTTATGCCAAGGCCAAGAACGAACGTATGCAGAAGCTCTCTGCCGCCTTCCTCGGTCAGGTGCTCAGCACCCGCTATCTGGAGAAGATTCGCGAGGAGATGGGTGCTGCCTACAGCGTAGATGCTTCGGCTTCCGTTACTCAGGTGGGCGTGAAGGACTACCAGGCTGTGCTTCAGATTGTTCTGCCCGTCAAGCCCGAGATGTGCGACGATGCCTTGAAGGCTGCCGAGGAGATCCTGGACGACCTGATCGCGAATGGTGTGAAGGATGAGGAGCTCAACAAGATTAAGGAGCACGAGCTGAAGAACCTCGACGAGGCTGAGCGTCTCAACGGTTCATGGTTGGCTTGGTTCCGCAACTACAACGAGAACGGCATCGACTCATACACCAATATGAAGCAGACCATCCAGAACCTCTCTTCAAAGGATGTGGTGAAGATGGCCAAGCAGATTAAGGCTGGCAAGAACCGTGCCACCATCGTGATGTTGCCGGAGTAATTCACAATTCATAATTCATAATTCACAATTCATAATTAGCTGGCGCTTGGAGTAATTCATAATTCATAATGCATAATTCATAATTAGGCTGGCGCAGTGATGCCTCCATACAGATTGGAATCCTCCCCCTTGGGGGTGGAGGGTCTGCTAATTCATATAGTTTATGAAAATAATTGTAGACGATAAGATACCCTACATAAAAGGACAGATAGAGCAGCTCGGAGACGAGGTGCTCTATTTGTCTGGTAGCAAGATTGGACGGGATGATGTGCGTGATGCCGACGTGCTGATGATACGTACACGAACGCATTGCAACCGCGAACTGCTCGAGGGCAGCACAGTGAAGTTCATCGTGACAGCCACCATTGGTTTCGATCATATCGATGTAGACTACCTCCGCGAGGCTGGCATCGAGTGGACGAACTGTCCCGGCTGCAATGCCACCAGTGTGGGGCAGTATGTGCGCAACACGCTCTTCCTCTTGCAGCGCGAGCGTGGTCTCTGTCTGAAGGACGCTACGCTCGGCATTGTGGGTGTGGGGCATGTGGGCAGTGCTGTGCTCGAGGCTTGCAGGCCTTGGGTGGGTAGGGTGCTGCTCAACGATCCGCCCAAGGGGCTCCCCACGTCTCTCTCTGTGCTGCAGAATGAGTGCGATGTCATCACCTTCCATACCCCGTTGGTGACGGACGGGCAGTGGCCTTCCTTCCATTTGGCAGACGAGGCCTTCTTTGCCGGACTGGCCAAGCGTCCTGTCATCATCAATGCGGCACGTGGCGAGGTAGTGGACAATGTTGCGCTTGAGGCGGCTTTGGACAGCGGACTGGTCAGCGAGGCTGTTATCGACACATGGGAGCACGAACCCCACCTCTCGCGCACGTTATTAAATAAGGTGTATATCGGCACTCCTCATATTGCCGGTTACAGTGCCGACGGCAAGGCCAATGCCACCCGCATGTCGCTCGAGGCTGTAGCACGTTGGATGGGCGTGGCCGACAAGGTACATTTCGATGTCTTCCCACCCAAGGTTCCCGAGTCGTGCCGTCCCAGTGGCGATGTCGTGGAGGATGCTTTGCGCCTTTACGATCCACGTCAGGATAGTCAGCGGTTGAAGGACAGTCCGTCGGATTTTGAACGCCTGCGTGGCGACTATCCTTTGCGTCGCGAACTTTTTGTTTGAAAAATGTGCAAAATTGCTTTCTAAATAGCGTAAAATGCACAAAAAAATGCCCGATTTGCACAAAAAGGGCATATTGTGTGCAGAATTAAGCATTTTTTACGCTAATTATTTGCACAAAAGCGCAAAATGTAGTTACTTTGCAGCCGAAAACGAGAAAATAACTGTTTTTATTATAATTTAAACACTGAAAATTATGTCAGAAATTGAAGCAAAAGTAAAAGAGATTATCGTTGAGAAGTTGGGTGTTGACGAGGCAGACGTAGTTGCTGAGGCATCTTTCACCAATGACCTGGGTGCTGACTCTCTGGACACTGTAGAGCTCATCATGGAGTTCGAGAACAAGTTCGGTATCACTATTCCCGATGATCAGGCTGAGAAGATCTCTACCGTTGGCGACGCTATCGCTTACATCGAGGAGCATCAGAACGCATAAATAAGTTAACATAAGATTAGGGTTCACCCTCACTGTATCTAGTGGGGTAAACCCTAATCTTTGTTTTTGCATTATTACTATTTTATCTATAATATCCCCTATTTATGGAACTCAAAAGAGTTGTCGTAACAGGTATGGGTGCTGTCACCCCATTGGGTAATACTGCCGAGGAGACTTGGCAGAACATCCTCGATGGTAAGAGTGGTGCAGCTCCTATTACGCATTTTGACGCTTCAGCATTCAAGACTCAGTTCGCTTGCGAGGTGAAGGATTTGGATGTTGAGAAGTATATCGACAAAAAGGAGGCTCGCAAGATGGATCCCTATTGCCAGTATGCACTCTGTGCTGCTGCACAGGCTGTTGAGGATTCACAGCTCGACCTCGAGAACGAGGACAAGAACCGCATCGGCGTTGTGCTGGGTGTGGGTATCGGTGGTATGAAGACCTTCGAAGAGGAGGTTGGCAACTACACCCTCAACCACGAGAAGATGGGTCCCCGTTTCGGTCCAATGTTCGTGCCCAAGATGATTGCCGACATCGCTGCTGGTCACATCAGCATCAAGTACGGCTTCCATGGTCCCAACTACATCACTTCAAGTGCTTGTGCTAGTAGCACCAACGCTTTGGCTGATGCCTTCAACCTGATTCGTCTGGGCAAGGCTAATGTCATTGTCAGTGGTGGTAGCGAGGCTGCCATCGTGCCCTGTGGTGTAGGTGGCTTCAACGCCATGAAGGCTCTCTCTACCCGCAACGACGAGCCCGAAAAGGCAAGCCGTCCCTTCAGCGCAAGCCGTGATGGTTTCATCATGGGCGAGGGTAGCGCTATCCTGGTTCTTGAGGAGCTCGAGCACGCAAAGGCTCGTGGTGCCAAGATCTATGCCGAGATGGTAGGTGCCGGTATGAGCGCCGATGCTCACCACATCACCGCTTCTCATCCCGAAGGTCTGGGCGCAATCCTCGTTATGAGCAATGCACTCGAGGACGCTGAGATGAAGCCCGAGGACATCGACTACATCAATGTTCACGGTACCAGCACTCACGTCGGTGATATCAGCGAGGTTAAGGCTATTCAGGCTGTATTCGGTCAGCATGCTTATGAGCTGAACATCAGCTCTACCAAGAGTATGACTGGTCACTTGCTGGGTGCCGCTGGTTCTGTCGAGGCTATGTTCAGCGTACTCTCTGTCAAGAACGACATCGTGCCTCCCACCATCAACCACGAGGAGGGTGACAACGACGAGGAAATCGACTACAATTTGAACTTCACATTCAACAAGGCTCAGAAGCGCACCGTGCGTGCTGCCTTGAGCAATACTTTTGGATTTGGAGGTCACAATGCATGTGTAATCTTTAAGAAGTACGCTGAGTAATTCCTGCGTATTTCTCTAATACGCAAAGAATTAAAGTGTATTTCGAAAATCTTATTCAAAAGATAAAGCTCCCTTTCCGAAAGGATAAGGAGCTTTATCTGTGTTTATATCACATACTGGGTTTCTACCCCAACAACATCTCTTACTACAAGCAGGCACTCATGCACAAGTCTGTTTCGGTGAAGGGAAAAGACGGTCGTTACCTCAACAATGAGCGTCTGGAGTTTCTGGGTGATGCCATCCTCGACGCGGTGGTCGGTGACGTTGTCTACCGCCATTTCGAGAATAAGCGCGAGGGTTTTCTTACCAATGCACGTAGCAAGTTGGTGCAGCGTGAGACGTTGGGCAAACTGGCTGTCGAGATCGGTCTGGACAAGCTCATCCAGTTCAACCAACAGCACACCAACAGTCACAACAGTTATATGGCCGGCAACGCCTTCGAGGCCTTGGTGGGTGCCATCTATCTGGACTATGGCTACGACCGTTGCATGAAGTTTATGGAGAAGCGTATCCTGAACCATGTTATCGATGTGGACAAGACTGCCTACAAGGAAGTGAACTTCAAGAGTAAGTTGCTGGAGTGGAGCCAGAAGAACCGTATCCGTTTGTATTTCAAGGATCTGCATCAAGGCGTTGACAAGGACGGAGCTCATGTCTTCAATACTTTGGTTGTTATTGAGGGACTGGATTGCGGTCGCGGGAAAGGATATTCTAAGAAGGAAAGTCAGCAGCGTGCGGCACAGGAGACACTCATCATGCTCAAGAAGCAAAAGGGATTTGAGGAGAGTGTTTTCGAGGCTAAGAGTCGCCGTACTGCCATGGAGGAACAGCCTGAGGCTTTGCTTCCTGAGATACCCGATGAGGTGCTTACTGCCGAACTCAAGTCGGATGCACCTCAGAAGTCTAACCGTAGCGAACAGTCTTCCAACAAGAAAGAGCAACAGGGTGCCGCCAAGAAGGAGCAGCAGAGTGCCGCCAAGAAGGAACAACCTGCTGCCAAGAAGGAGCAGCAACCTGCTGGCAAGAAAGAGCAGCAACCTTCCGCCAAGAAGGAGCAACAACCTGCTGGCAAGAAGGAGCAGCAAAATACTGTCAGCGAACCAGCTAACGAACAAGTTGCTTCAGACTTCTCTTTTGATTCCGTAAATGTCGGTTTGAAGAAAAGTACTCTGCCTGTAGAGCAGACTTCCGAAGCTGATTCGTCTTCCGCTCCTAAAGCCAAGAAGCAAGTTAATTCTGACAAAAAGAGCGATAAGCCTGCACACAAAAAGAGCGATAAGCCCACTGCCGACAAGAAGAGCGATAAGCCCGCTGCCGACAAAAAGAACGAGAAGCCTGCTGTAGACAAGAAGAGCGATAAGCCTGCTGCAGACAATAGTGACGAGCAGTCTGTTGCTACCGACAAGGCAGAGGAAACTGATAAAAAGGAGCCGAAGGCTAAGCCTGCCAGGAAGCCAAGAGCGAAGAAAACAGCATCGCAGTCTGAGGATAATACCGCACCGCAGGCAGAACCTGCAAATGCTGAAGTGCCCTCTGACGTCGAGAAGGCAGTCGATGCCGAGCAGCCTGTTGGAGCGGAAACGAAGTCCAATGCCGAGAATGCTGCTGGTGCAGAACCCTCAGCCGATGCTGAAAAAACAGAGAAGAAACCTTCTTCGCGTCGTCGTAGGAAGCCAGCTGCTGAAAAGGCAGTCGAGAAGACTTCAGAGGACGGGGCTACTGGCGAAGCAGAAAAATCAGAAAAGCCTGTAAAAGCAGAGGCTGTTGAGAAGCCTGCCAAGTCTATAGACGCTAATTCCGTCAAGAAGCCTGCCAAGCCTGTCGAAACTGATCTGGCAAAAGCAGAAGTTGCCAAGAAGCCTGCCAAGCAAGTGAAGTCCGAGGTTGTTGATACACCCATCGAGACTTCAGCCACCGAGGCGGCTCCAGCTTCCGACGCTGCAACTGATGCCGAAGCACCTGCTAAGCCCAAGCGTCGCGGTTCTCGCAGAAGATCCTCGTCATTGGGTTCCGCTACACACACTTCCAACTGAGAAGCACGGCCATGAACGGTCTGATACTTATGAAGTTGTCTTTCAATCATTACTAAAGCAAACAGATTATGATTACTTCAGTAGCGCGTTTGATTTTCAAGTCACGACAGAAAGCGCTCGAACGTTATAAGAATGAAGCCGAGGCGCTCCAGATGGAGGCACTCTTGAAGCTGACAAAGAAGGCTCGCAACACCGAGTGGGGCGTGTCGCACGGTTACCACAGCATCACCAGCTATGAGCAGTTTGCGGCCAGTGGTCCTGTCAATACCTACGAGGAACTGAAAGGCTTCATCGACCGTATGCGCCAAGGCGAGAGCGATGTGCTCTGGCCGGGACGTGTGAAGTGGTATGCCAAGTCGAGCGGTACGACCAACGACAAGAGTAAGTTCATTCCCGTCTCTCCTCAGGGACTGAAGGACACCCATTATGCGGGTGGACAGGATGCTGTGACATGGTATCTGCGCAACAATCCGCAGAGCCGCATCCTTGATGGTCGCGCCCTCATCCTGGGTGGAAGTCATGCTCCCAACTACAATCAGAAGGACAGTCTGGTGGGTGACCTCAGTGCTATTCTCATCGAGAATATCAATCCGCTGGTCAACGTGCTGCGTGTGCCCAAGAAGGAGACAGCCTTGCTCAGCGACTTCGAGATAAAGCGCGACCGCATTGCCCGTGAGGCTATGAACAAGAATGTCACCAACCTGAGTGGTGTGCCTTCATGGATGCTGTCAGTGCTGAACCGTGTCATGGAACTGAGTGGCAAGGAGCATCTCGAGGAGGTGTGGCCCAACCTGGAAGTGTTCTTCCATGGCGGTGTAGCCTTCACACCCTATCGCGAGCAGTACAAGCGCCTCATTACCAGTCCGAAGATGCACTATATGGAGACGTACAATGCCAGCGAAGGCTTCTTCGGATTGCAGGACGATCCTACAGATCCCGCTATGAGTCTGATGGTGGACTACGGCGTCTTCTACGAGTTCATTCCCATGGACGAGTTGGAGAATCCCAATCCCACCGTGCTCCCTCTGTGGGGCGTCGAGACAGGCAAGAACTACGCCATGGTCATCTCCACCTCGAGTGGTCTCTGGCGTTATATGATTGGCGATACAGTCAAGTTCACCAGCACCAATCCCTATAAGTTCATTATCACGGGTCGTACCAAGTTCTTCATCAACGCCTTCGGCGAGGAGCTCATTGTGGACAATGCCGAGAAGGGACTGGAGCGTGCCTGCAAGGAGACGGGTGCTGACGTGCGCGAATACACCGCCGCTCCGGTCTTTATGGACGACAACGGCAAGTGCCGCCATCAGTGGCTCGTCGAATTTGCCACCATGCCTCAGGACCTCTCGCAGTTTGCACGCATCCTTGACGAGAGTCTGCAGCAGATCAACTCCGACTACGAGGCTAAGCGCTATAAGGACATCACCCTACAGCCCCTCGAGATTGTCGTGGCTCGCAAGGGACTCTTCGACGACTGGCTCAAGGGAAAGGGTAAATTGGGCGGTCAGCACAAGATACCCCGACTGAGCAATAGCCGTAAGTTTATCGAGGAGATGATGGAACTCAATACGACATCGACCTCCTCGTCAACCCTCAACGAAGGGTAGGGACTAGGTATAATACGCACTCTTAGATTTCTATTCAATGTCCATTATACATTATATAATAGATATAGCGCGCAAGTGCCACGTCAAGCGTAGACCTATGCTAGGTCTTCTCTTCATGCTCGTGCTTATTTTGGCCTCTTGTGCCAGCATCGGTACGCCGGACGGTGGTCGTTATGACGAGGAGCCGCCCAAGGTGCTTTACTGTACGCCCGAGAACCGTTCAGTAGGTGCCAATAACAAGAAGATCAGCATCTGGTTTGACGAGTATATCAAACTGGAGAATGCCAACGAGAAGGTGACGGTGTCGCCTCCGCAGGTTGAGGCACCAAACATCCGTGCCGACGGCAAGCGTGTGCGTGTCGACCTGTATGACGACCTCTTGCCCAACACCACCTATACGGTCGACTTCAGCGATGCCATCTCCGACAACAACGAGGGCAATCCGCTGGGTCTCTATACTTATTCCTTCAGTACGGGCGAGACCATCGACACGATGGAGGTGAGCGGCGTGGTACTCAATGCCGCCGATCTTGAGCCCATCAAGGGCATCATGGTGGGCGTCTATCCTGCCGACAGCACCTTTGCCGATAGTCTTTTCCGCACCCGTGCCCTTCCACGCGTGGGACGTACCAACGGTAGTGGTGAGTTCACCGTCAAGGGACTGGCCAATGGTCGCTATCGCGCCTTTGCCCTGCAAGATATGGACGCCAACTATACCTTCTCGCAGAAGAACGAGGTGATAGCCTTCGACACGGCAACCTTTACCACATCCAATCGTCCCGACCTGCGTCCCGATACGGTGTGGGTCGACACCGTGCACTACGAGAAGATACGCATGGTGCCCTATATCCATTACTATCCCGACGACATTGTGCTGCTGGCCTTCCTCGAAAGCGGACAGGACCGTCACCTGCTGAAGCAGGAACGCCTCACGCCCGAGAAGATGACCTTCTACTTCACGGCTCCCAGCGACGAACTGCCAGTTGTCGAGGGACTGAACTTCGACGCCAATGCGCTCTACTGCGAGCACAGCGAGCATAATGACACCATCACCTATTGGATTCCCGATACTACGGTAGCCTACATGGACACGCTGTCCATGCGTTTCACCTATATGGACACCGACACGCTGGGACGACTGGTGTCGCGTACCGATACACTCGACATGGCCGCTCGCAACACACATGCCAAGTTGGAGAAGGAACGTCTCAAGAAGATTGAGGAGTGGCAGAAGGATCGTGAGAAGCAGGCCAAGAAAAACAAGACGCCATTGAAGGACGAACCGAACCCGTACGAGGTTGTGTTCCTGGAGGCGTCCATCAGACCTAGTGGTGCCATCGACCCTAATCAGAACGTCACGTATCGGTTTGACGAACCGATAGCGCGGGTAGACACGACGAAGCTGCATTTCTATCAGAAGGTAGACAGCAACCTGGTCGACGTACCATACCTGTTCTTGCCCGACAGTCTGAATCCCAGAGTCTATACGCTCTATGCCGAATGGATGCCCAATACGGTCTATCAGATGGTATGCGACAGCCTTGCCTTCACCAGTGTGATGGGTAAGAGCACCAAGGCGTTGAAGAATGATTTCCGTGTACGCTCGCTTGACGACTATGGCACCATCTTCCTGAAACTCACCAATATCGGACTTCGCGACGGTGACGTGGCGTATGTTGAACTGTTGGACAAGGGCGGAAAGCCGCAGAATAGGGTACCGGTGAACGACAGTCGTGCTGACTTCTTCTACATCAAGCCCGGCGATTATTATCTGCGTCTTTTTGTCGACTGCAACGACAATGGCATGTGGGACACTGGTAACTACGACGCGCAGCTGCAGCCTGAGGACGTGTATTACTTCCCCAAACCTATTTCTGTCAAGGCGAAGTGGGACATGGAGCAGGCATGGAATGTGCGTGGCATAAAGCGTAACCTGCAGAAGCCAAAGGCCATCACCAAGCAGAAGCCTGACAAGAAAAAGAATACGAAGGACCGCAACCGTGAACGCGATGAACAGCGTGCTAGCGAGCGGGAGCGGAACAGAAGGAGGTAGTTTGAGCTTTTAGTTAAGAACTAAAGAGATAAATAGGACTGCGTATAGAGATATTAGCAATTCTATTGTGCAGTGAATTGTATAGAATAAAAAAGAATCGCTGGGGATGGACCTCAGCGATTCTTTTTTATTTTCTTAATTTAGAAAAGTTTTGAAAGAGTAGAACTTAATTCTTCTTTCTTCTTTTAGTAAGGGTAGAACCTAATTCTTCTTTTTTCTTTCTTCATTCGGAAAGAGTAGAACCTAATTCTTCTTTCTTCATTCTTCTTTTTTCTTTCTTAATTAAAGAGATTACAGTATTGTGCAACCTGAGCAGGGCTTCAGCTGCTTGAAGAAGTCGTTGCCCTTGTCGTCGACGAGGATGAATGCGGGGAAGTTCTCGACGGTGATCTTCCATACAGCCTCCATACCGATCTCGGGGAACTCAACGCACTCGATGCTCTTGATGCTTGACTGACTGAGAACAGCTGCTACACCACCGATGGTACCGAGGTAGAAGCCACCATACTTCTTGCAGGCGTCGGTGACGCACTGTGCGCGGTTGCCCTTGGCAATCATCACGAGGCTGCCGCCATTAGCCTGGAACTCATCTACGTAGGGATCCATACGTCCGGCAGTGGTGGGACCCATAGAGCCGCAGGGGTAGCCTTCGGGAGTCTTGGCGGGACCAGCGTACAATACGGGATAGTCCTTGAGGTACTGGGGCAGACCCTCGCCAGCGTCGAGACGAGCCTTCAGCTTGGCGTGAGCGATGTCGCGAGCTACGATGATGGTACCCTTCAGGTTGACGCGGGTTGAAACGGGATACTTGCTCAGCTCGGCACGTACGGCATCCATACCCTTGTCCAGGTCGATCTCGATGCTGTTGGCACCCTCGCCAGCCTGTGCATACTCTGCGGGAATCAGTTCGCCGGGGTTGGCGTCCATCTTCTCAATCCAGATACCCTGCTCGTTGATCTTAGCCTTGATGTTACGGTCGGCCGAGCAGCTAACGCCCATACCTACGGGCAGTGAAGCGCCGTGGCGAGGCAGACGGATGACACGTACGTCGTGAGCCAGATACTTACCACTGAACTGTGCACCGAGGCCAATCTTGTAAACCTCCTTCAAGAGCTTCTCCTCGAGGTCGAGGTCGCGGAAGGCACGACCCGTCTCGTCGCCCGTTGTGGGCAGAGAGTCGTAGTATTTGATTGAACCCAGCTTCACGGTCAGCAGGTTCTTCTCGGCCGAAGTGCCACCGATAACCACGCAGATGTGGTAGGGAGGACAGGCAGCCGTACCGAAGTGCTTTATCTCCTCGACCAGCCAGGGCAGCAAGGTGTTCTCGTTCTGGATGAGCGCCTTTGTCATGGGGTAGAAGTAAGTCTTGTTGGCCGAACCGCCACCCTTGGCTACACACACGAACTTATACTCGGCACCCTCGCAAGCCTCGATGTCGATCTGTGCGGGCAGGTTGCACTTGGTGTTCACCTCGTCATACATGTTCAGCGGAGCGTTCTGCGAGTAGCGCAGGTTGTCCTCGGTGTAGGTGTTGTACACACCGCGGCTCAGAGCCTCTTCGTCCTCGAATCCGGTCCATACCTGCTGTCCCTTCTCGGCGTGTATGATGGCGGTACCCGTGTCCTGGCAGAAGGGCAGGATGCCCTTGGCAGCCGTCTCGGCATTGCGCAGGAACTGCAGAGCCACATACTTGTCGTTCTCGGTAGCCTCGGGGTCGCTCAGGATCTTGGCCACCTGCAGGTTGTGCTCGCGACGCAGCATGAACTCCACGTCGTGGAAGCACTGCTGTGCCAGCTTTGTCAATGCCTCGGGCGATACCTTCAGCATCTTGTGTCCTTCAAACTCGCTGACAGAGACACCCTCCTTCGTCAGCAGATAATACTCGGTCTTGTCTTCGCCCAACTGAAACATTGGGGCGTACTTGAATTCAGCCATTGTGTGTATTTTTGTTTTCTATTTAGTTTTTCATGTCGCAAAAATAGTGTTTTTTGATGAAATAAGCAAACCTTACAATAAATATAATTCAAAAATAGGAATTTTGCGAACCGCCTAATGCTATTTTTTTTGTAACTTTGCACCCGAAATAAGGAATTTGCTTGTGCAGAGGACTTATGCGATTAGGTTTAAGGTAAAAGGACTCGACCGGCCTGTAGGTGCGCTCTTTCCCTTTGAAAAGAGGGGAGTACAACCTGCGACTTACAGCCCAATTATCAATTGTTAAATAACAATTTCAATTCATCAATGGAACATTTAATTCCAGCCTGGATGCTCATCCCCTTTGTGGTGCAGCTCCTCTTTATTGCAGTCCTTCCCCTCACCAAGTTGGGCGAGTGGTGGGAACACAACACCCACAAGTTGCTCGTGTCGCTCATCCTGGGTGTGCCCGTTGCCATCTGGCTGTGTGTCAATGGCATGAGTCACGAGATAGAGCATCAGATGGTCTACGACTACATTCCCTTCATCCTGCTGCTGATGGCGCTTTTTGTCACTACCGGCGGTATCTGCATCAAGGGCGACCTCAAAGCCAAGCCTTGGATCAACACCTGCATCCTTGGCGTCGGCTATCTGCTCGCCTCGTTTATGGGAACCACCGGTGCGGCTATGTTGCTCATTCGCTTGCTGATACAGACCAACAGCCAGCGTAAGCACAAGACGCACACCATATTGTATTTTATTGCGGCGGTGGCCAACTGCGGCGGTATCCTCACCCCGCTTGGCGACCCACCACTCTTCCTTCTCTTCCAGAAAGGCGTACCCTTCCAGTGGTTCTTCTCGTTGTGGCTCGAGTGGGCCATTGTGGGCGCGTTGCTGCTCGGCACTTATTTTGTGGTGGACACCTTCAAGTATAAGAAGGAAACCAAGGAGGATATTGCTGCCGACCATGCCGAGCAGGTTGATATGACCATGTCTGGCAAAATCAACATCCTGTGGCTGCTCTGTGTCATTGCCGCCACCATGTTTATCAACAAGACCTACATCCCCGCCATGGGAGCCGAGGATGCCCCCTTCTATCTCAAGCTGTTGCGCGAGTGGGTGTTCATCATTATCATCATCCTCTCCATGGTCACCACCAATCGTAAGGCCCGAGTTGACAACGACTTCTCGTGGACGCCCATTCTCGAGGTGGCTTGTGTCTTCTGCGGCATCTTCGCCACTATGACACCCGCCCTGATGTTCCTCTCGCAGAATCCCCTGCCTGTCAGCGAACCCTGGCAGTTCATGTACTGCACTGGCAGCCTCTCGGCCTTCCTCGACAATGCCCCCACCGCTATGGTGTTCCACGCCACAGCCACTACGCTGCCTGCCGCTTCAGGCACTGAGCTCATTGCCGGCATTTCGCCCGCTCTGCTCAAGGCCATCTCGATGGGTGCTGTGTTCTTCGGTTCCCTCACCTACATTGGCAACGGACCCAACTTCATGGTCAAGAGCATTGCCGAGCAGAGTGGCGTGAAGATGCCCTCGTTCTTCGGCTATATGTTCAAGTTCTCGCTTATCGTCTGCCTGCCCATCTACATCATCGTTCAGCTCATCTTCTGCCGATAAATGCGGGGGCGTCAGGCTTTGTTCGGCGAACAAACGCTTGATGGTGCTGAGGCTGACACTTTGCAAGGCAAATGGCTGAAAACGCTGTCTTGCTGACGGCTGATTTTTGTCGGATAATTCCCTCGTCTAGGTCGCTCGAGCAACAAATTTTTGCTCATTTGGCTCTATTTTTATTCATGCTGCGTCAATCCAAAAATGTCGCAGCATGTTTTTTTCAAACTCCTAGCGAGTTTATTTTGAAATCGCAGCGATTTTGATTTGTTTTCGCTAGGATTTTTTTGCGTTTTTCGGGCGTAAAAATGCCGTTTTTTGAAGGGAAATAGCAAGGTGGTTCTTCTATGTAGTTGATTGCTAATACGTTGTGTAAAATGTGTCAGATTGCGCTATTTTCTGGCATCTTTGGGCGAGTGGAAAATAGTCGATTGTGGCGTGCCGGACAGGTGTCAAAGTGTCAAAAAACTGTCCGATTGTTTCCTCAGAAAGCCTCTGTCTTTGTCCATTTAATTTTGCTAAAGCAATATGTTACGAAATATCAGAAAAAATGTATCAAATGTGTCAGAAATGTACGATTCTGTTATTAAATCTCCATTTTCTGTGAATTTTCTTACATTTTTTTGTACTTTATTATAATAATGTGTAACTTTGCACCAGTTTATTAAATTTAATTGTAAGATATGAGAAAATTTTACTCTTTGCTCATGGGTATGCTGCTCATGGGGACAAGCGCTGTGATGGCGCAAAGTGAGGAGCCCGAAGCTCCAGCCAAAATCTCTGGCTATTTCCGTCTGAACAATCCCGCTTTCGGTGATGCACTGCAGGTGAACGACCGCTACAGCATTACTTGCGGCACGATGACCGCCAACAATGCTGGTAGTGTCATCCAGCTCAAGACTGACGAAGTGTGGTCGTTTGCTGTGGCTATGGACAAGTTGAACGCGCGTCTTGAAGCTGGTGAGATTACCGAAGAACAGTATAGCGCTCTGTTCCAGCAGACCATGGTTGTTGACGCTTGGAAGGGTGGCTTCTATCCTATTACCACCTTCCGCAGCCAGGGTGTAGAGTATACCAAGATGATAAAGAAGTTGGCCGACTATTGCGACGACGCCATCGAGGCTTACCTCAACGACGAGATTCCTGTCATCTACGAGAAGTATCGTAACAAGCTGACCCTTCTCTGCATCTTCGCCAGCGATGTTATCAATCCCACTAATCTTGAGACTGTTGACACATTCCGCGCTTGGGCAGAGAGCTACCTGACCCGCTGGCGCTCGGTAGCAGACTTCAACTTGTACCTGCAGCCCGTACTTGACATCCCCGAGGGCGAGAGCGGTTTGCCCGTTCCCACTGGCGAGTACTATATGGTGTTCAAGACTCCCGTTTGGGTGGGCAATATGAAGAAGGCTCAGCAGTACATCAACAACATGGTCATCGACGATGTGGCTGTCAGCGAGGACGAGAAGCTCGACCTCTGGGGCGACTCTAAGACCCGCATCCTGCGTGCTGTAGCCAAGGACTATCCTGTAGGCAGCCCCGCCTATAAGTTCCTCGACGACCTGTTGGGCAAGGCAGAGGCAGACATGGTATACTTCCTCGGCGAGGCCGAGGACGGCAGCCTCTACATCCAGCCCCTGCCCGACACCTTCGGCACCAATGGCGTGGTTGTCACTGCCGACGACCTGGCTCGCTGCACATGGCGTTTCAACAAGGTTGACGAGGAGATGCCCTTCGCTGTAAAGCCCGTGCTGAAGGCTGGCGATGCATACTACACCACACTCTGCACCGACTTCCCCTACGAGATCAAGTCGGCCGGCACCAAGGCCTACTTTGTAGAGAGCGTTGCTAGCGACGGTACCTTCGCCGAGACTCAGGAGCTCACCAAGGTTCCCGCTGGTACTCCCGTAGTCATCAAGAGCCAGTCGGCCGACATGAAGGATAACATCCTCGTTCCTCTGGCCGAGACTGTGACCCCCATCGAGGGCAGTGCCTTGGAGGGAACCTATTTTGCTTGCGACAACAGCGGTCAGATGAAGGGCCTGCGACTCCTTGACGACGGCAAGGCCAGCTTCACACTCCTTCCTGGCAAGGTGGCTGCCAACAGCGCATACTACACAGGCGAGGTTGAGGGCGCTGTGGATGCCATCCAGAAGGTGCTCTCCAATACTTCCAACGGCAATGTATACAACCTCAACGGTCAGCGTGTACAGCGTATTGGCACCAAGGGCGTATACGTCGTAAACGGCAAGAAAGTTATTCGCTAACAAGCTGTAAATCAATCTTTACTATCATTGATATGAAAAAAAGCGTGCTTGCGCTTATCTTCGCATCTGTCATGGCCCCAAAGGCTATGGCAGATGACGTGTATAATGTGCCCTTTGTTGATGACTTCGACAAGAACACCAAAAGAGAGCAGTATACCACCATCGATGCCAATCACGACGGAGTGACATGGAAGCGCCATTATCAGACATCGCTCTTGCCTGGATGGTACCCCGATGTTGACTACCACGAGATGGAGTACGGAAGCAGTGCTGCCTCACAGCCTGCCGACGACTGGTTCATCACGCCCAAGATTCACTTTGAGGAAGGCAAGGTGTATAGTATCTCGTTCGATACTTATGTGTCGTTCGACAGCTTTACTCACCAACTGGAGGTGAAAATGGGACAAGGTGTCACTGCCGAGGCCATGACCACACAGCTGATGAAGCAGCAAACCGTCTCGTACAGTTCGAAGGTGAAGTTGGAGCAGGAGTTTGCTGTCGATGAGGATGGTGACTACAACATCGGTTTCCATGTCCTCTCGCAGCCCGACCGCGGTTCGCTCTACTTCGGCAATCTGGTGATAAAGCAGTTGTCCAACGATGGCACTCCTGCCAAGATCACCGACCTGATTATCACTCCCGATGCAGCCGGAAAGCTGAAGGCAGAAGTCACCTTCACGGCTCCGTCGCTGAGCGTGCAGGGCGCTGCCCTGACCTCGCTCACCAAGGTAGAGCTGTCGCGCGACGGCAAGCTTATCACTACCCTCACCGACGTGAAGCCAGGTCTGGCAGTCAGCTATACGGACAACACTCCGCACAACGGATTCAACAGCTATACAGCCATCGCCTATAACGAGCAGGGCAAGGGAATTCGCACCGTCGTCGACTCCGTCTATGTGGGTGTCGACATCCCATTGCCTCCCACCGACTTCAAGGTAACCGACATGGGCAACGAGGTAATCTTCTCGTGGGGCAAGGTTCCCGCAAAGGGAACGCGTGGCTTCGTGGTCGATGCCGACGACGTGACCTATATCCTTGATGCACTCAATGATTCGTACGAGTACCGGTCCAACCTGACGGAGACGAAGTCCAATTCATACCGTTATGTAATAAGCGGCCAGGACGGCGGTCAGGACTTGCAGCGCTTCGGCGTGCGTGCCTACAATGCAGCCGGATGGGGCGATTATGCCTATGTGCGCATATTGGTGGGCGTCCCCTACAATCTGCCCTATCGCGAAAGCTTCGCTACGGGTGCCGGCCATGGTATCATCTGGCAGGAAGGCATTGGAACTTACTATGTTACTACCGAAGAGTCGGCCGACGGCGATGCCGGTTGTGTGCAGTTCACCAGTGGGAAGTATAGCCGAGAGGTGTCGTTCAATCTGGGCAAGATGAACATGCGTCTGGCTCAGCATCCTGTGATGAGCTTCCAATACAAGGGACTCATGGGCGACGATGCCATCATCGTCTATGCCGAGCGTCAGGACGGCACTAAGGTGGAGCTTGCCACGCTGAAAGGCGATGCCGCCGACTGGACTACTACGACTGTCGACTTCGGTCAGTTTGTCGGTGAGTCATACATCATCCCCAAACTCATGACAAAGGCCGATGCCGGTCATACCATCTCGCTCGACGACTTCCAAATCCTCGACCTCTACGAGGCCGACCTCGATGTAGCGCTTGCTGCCGAGGTAGGTGAGAGCGGAATGATCGAGGCTGAGGTGATAGTGAGCAATATGGGTGTGACCGATGCCGAGAACTTCGACGTCGTGCTCAGCATGGACGGCAAGGAGGCCAAGCGTATTACCGTCACCGAACCTCTGAAGGCTGGTTTCCAGACCATCGTGAAGGCAGAACTGCCCATGGAGGTAGTGGCCGACGAGCAGGTGGAGCTGAAGGCACAGGTGCAGTGGCTCTACGACCTGAACGCCGACAACGACCAGGCCACTATGCAGGTTGTAGCCGACAAGAAGGCCTTGAACGGCAACGACAACGCTACACTCATAGCCATGCTCAAGGCTGCCGGCGAGCGCGGACTTGATGTCTATACGCCGGAAGGCCAGCTGGTGATGCGTGGAGCCAAGTCGGTTGAGGGACTGAAGAAAGGTATTTATATAATAGGTGGAAAGAAGGTATGCGTAACAAGATAATAGCTACACTGACATTGGGACTGGTCATGGCAACGACTGCCGTGGCCAAGCCCCGCACTCAGACTCAGATATTGGATGCGGCACGCAAGGTGCTGCACATCGAGCAGTCTGCCCTCAATGCAGGCACGCTGCGCCATCGTGCGCAGGGCGTCGAGACGATGAAGGTGCTCAGTCAGGACGAGCAGCTCACCGTGGTGGGATATGAGGGTGGCGGCTATGCCATCGTCACCAACGACGACCTCCTGCCCGAGATTGTGGGCTATTCGGCCACCAAGCTGGACGGGGAGTTCGAGAACGAGAACTTCCGCTGGTGGTGGAACATGATGCACGAGTCGGCCAAGCAGATTGTGCGTCGTGGCGTTCCCGCCAAGGCTGTGCGTCCCAACACGAACAAGTACCCCGCACAGGTGCCACAGCTGATGTCGACCGTCTGGGGACAGATGGAGCCCTACAACAGCATGTGCCCGCTGGAGTACGACCGCAACGGCAATGTCGTGGGTCGCACGTTGGTGGGTTGTGTGGCCACTGCCTGTACGCAGATTATGAACTACCTGCAGTATCCCACTCAGGGAACGGGCAAGTATACCGACGTGCAGACCACCGATGCGTGGGGCAAGCCAGTTCCTCTCACCGTCGACTTTGCCGACTACACATTCGACTACTCCAAGATGCAGGATACCTACACTCC
This sequence comes from Bacteroidales bacterium, assembly GCA_018064685.1. GTDB lineage: Bacteria > Bacteroidota > Bacteroidia > Bacteroidales > Bacteroidaceae > Physcousia. The sequence continues at coordinate 46,371 of JAGHUS010000038.1, forward strand.
CGGTAGCTACAAGGCCGAGGAGGCACACGAGGTGGCCGAGCTGAGCTACGCCTGTGGCGTCTCGTTTGCCATGATATACGGCACAGGTGCTTCGGGAACGTATCTCGACAGCGCCGCTGTGAGTCTGAAGAAGCATCTTGGCTTCCCCAACATCAAGTACTACAGTCGTGGCAGCTATCTCGAAGACAAGTGGATGGACATCATCTTTGATGAGTTGAGCCACAATCGTCCCGTTGCCTATGGCGGTGCCGACGACATCTTCACCATCGGCGGTGGTGGTCACTGCTTCGTCTTCGACGGCTATGACGCCAACGGTCTGGTGCATGTCAACTGGGGTTGGTATGGCCGCAACGATGGCTACTACGACGTCAATCTGCTGAATCCTCGCATCCATAGCTTCAAGAACCAGCAAGACATGGTTATCGGATTCGGTGTGCCCGAAGCTGCCACTGGCGACAAGGCCAGTCTGACACTGACGGGAGTGCTGAATCCCAGCGACCTGGACGACCTGGTAGAGAAGAGCAAGAGCGAGGGACTGCGCCATGTCGACCTCTCGGCTGCAGAGCTGCCCGATGGCATCCTGCCCGCACAGGCCTTCTATGGCAGTCGTCTGGCCAGCATCATCCTGCCTGCCAACACGCTGAGCATCGGCGACGGTGCCTTCGGCTACTGCAGCAACCTGACCCAGGTTACCTTCCCCGCAGCCAGCGACGGGCAGAGTTTCATCGTCGAGGACAACGTCATCTACACCAAGGACGGCAAGGAGGTTATCGAGGTACTACCTTATTATTATAATAAGAAAGGTGTGATGGACGACTTCACGTCGCTCCTGACCTTCCGTGATGGCATCACCGCTATCCACTCGTATGCCATGGACGGTTGCTTCCGCATCAGGGGTGTCGAAATCCCCGCCACGGTGCAGAAGTTCGGCAAGCGCATCTTTGCTCATGCCAGCAGCATCAAGCAGGTACGCATGATGAGTGCTGTGCCCGCCGCCGCTCTGGCTGGTGCCTTCGATGCGCTCGATGCCGGTTATACTCGTCTCGTCATTCCCGCTGGCAGCTGGGATATGTACAGTCGTGCCGGCGAGTGGCGTCACTTCTTCGCTCTGGACAACGTGGTGGAGAAGGGTACCAACATCAAGGCTCGCAACGTGGTGCGCAAGGTGGGCGAGAAGAACCCGGAACTGCGCTATCAGATGTTTGGCGACTACGTGATGGGCGAACCCGTGCTGACATGCGAGGCCGACGAGAACTCTCCCGCTGGCGAGTATCCCATCGTGGTGGAGAAGGGCACTATTACCGCAGCCGACGTGGTGCTGACCAACGGCGTTATGCGCGTAGTGGGCGACGAAGAGGCTGATGGCATAGTGGCTGTCGAGCAGGCAGAACAGCAGAGCAGCGTCTACACGCTGGATGGCCGCAAGGTGAATGCTGCACGTGCACAGCGCGGTGTCTATATCACCAAGGGAAAGAAGGTGATGAAGTAGAGTGTCGGTTGTGTGGGTGATGGTTATGTGATTATTCGCTGCCTCGCTGCCCCGATAGCTCGATACCCCGAGACCTCGATGCCTCGATAATTCGATTATTCGATGCCTCGATAACTCGATAATTTAAAAAAAAATCAAGAACAAAAGAAAATGAAAAAGATAATTTTCGCTTTTCTGGCTCTGCTGAGCGTCGTTGGCATGCGTGCCGCTGATGCTTACACGCTGAGCTACTGCGAACATAAGATTGCCAGCAGTGGTGGCTATGGTGCCGATAATGCTGGCGAGATAGCGGGTGCCATCTTTGTTCCCCAGACTAAGCTAAAGTCGTTGGTGGGTAATCAGATCAGCCGCATCGATGTGGGTTTGATAAGCCGTATCAATGTAAAGGAGATGACTGTTTGGGTGCGTCGCTCGCTGGACGGCGAGAACCTGGCCGAGGCCACCATCGAGCGTGGTGCACTGGGCTGGAACGAGATCAGTCTGGACAAGCCTTACACCATCACGGCCGAGGGCGACGGACTCTACATCGGTTTCAACTACAAGAACTCTGGTTCGTCGCATCCCGTATCGTTTGTGGGTACAGGTGCCAAGGGCCTCTCTTTCTTCAAGGCTACGGCAACCGAAGCCTGGCACGATATGGCCGACAAGGGCAACCTCAGTCTTGAGGCTGTAGTGACGGGTTCGTCTCTGCCCATGTACGACCTGAGTCTGGATCGTGCATCCATCACTCCCAACATTGCTTTGGGTCAGACCGGTTACACCGTGACGGGCGTAGTGAGCAACGTGGCCATGAAGGATGTGACGGGCTTCACACTGCGCATGGAGAATGCAAGCGGTTTCTCGCAGCAAGTAAAGGTAAGCCAGCTTGTGAAGAGCGGTCAGTCTGCTGCCTTTAAGGCTGACTTCGTGGCTGATGTTCAGTTGACGGGCATGGTGAATGTCACCATCGAGAGTCTTGTGGACGGTGCCGATGCCAACACGGACAATAACAGTCTTACTGCTGGCGTAGCTTTCCAGCGCAATGTTGTGGTCGAGGAGTTCACCACCGAGCGTTGTCCCAACTGTCCTCCCGCAGCAAATGCTTTCCATGCGACGCTGGAGTCTGGCGAGTCCTTTGTTTCTCGCATCGTTCCCATCTGCCATCATGCAGGCTTCAACACCGATGGCTTTACCCGTCAGTGCGACAAAGATCTGCTGTTCCTCTTTAACGACGCTGGTACTACCTACGCTCCCGCCTTCATGTTCGACCGTCGTCCCATCTTCAACTCCCGTTATAAGAGTGGCGAGAAAGACAACGTAGCCCCTCTTAACGAGAAGATGGAACTCGTGGAGTGCATTGAGGAGGTGCTGAACATGCCTACCCACGCACTGGTGGGCATCAGCGTGAACGATGTGCGTGAGACAGAGGCCGGAACAGAGCTGACCTTCGAGGTGAGCGTGATGGTTGATGACGAGTTCAACTTGAAGAATCCCGTCTTGACGGTCTATAGCACCGAGGACGATGTCAAGGCCAAGAAGCAGGAAGCCGCCGATGGCGACTTCTACCACCAGCATCTCATCCGTACCGACAACGGTACATGGGGCGACGAGGTGACATTCACCGACCATGTCTTCACCAAGACCTATACCATCACCCTCGACAAGGCTTGGAACAGGGAGAAGATGCACATCGTGGCATTCGTGTCGAACCACGACGCCACCAATCCCTTGAACAACGCCATAGAGAATGCTGCCAGCGTGGATGTGTACGATGTCGTGACTGGCATCTGCAACACCGTGACGAGCAGCGAGGCTACCGTCGTCGGTCGTTATAACATCAGCGGACAGCGTGCAAGCCGTGGACAGAAAGGCATCCAGATACTTAAGCTGAGCGACGGCCGCAGCGTGAAGGTTCTGAAGTGATGTGATCGGCTTGATATACGAACAAGAAAAACTAGACCTTTCTATATACCTTATTAATATATATATAGAAACAAAAAAAATAAATATAATGAAAAAGATAATTCTGATTTTGGTTGCTGCATTGTGCAGCACGGCTCTGTCAGCCCAGCATCTGCAACTGATTGAGCCTACCACCCATCATGACGCTCCCGCCAAGCTGAACGTGATGCGCAAGGCTGCGCAGCATCGCATCACCCCCGCCACCTATTCCATCATTTCGAACCAACCCGAAGGTACTCTGCTCACCAATGTGGTTTGGAGTTCAATCGCAGGCACGCCCAATACCACTACGGGAAGAGTAGACTGGATAGAGTTGTCGGGCTTCACCCCCCGTATCGTAGTGAATGGTAACAAGATGTACATCCAAAGCCCTCTTACTCAGTTCTCGGACTATGCCAACAACTGGATTGAGGGAACCATCAAGGGCGAGCTGGTCACGTTCCACACTCCTCAGGCCTATTTTATGAATGTCAGTGCCACTGGTTTCGAAATGCTCTACCTTACCCGTTTGGATGGTACGACAGGTCGAATCGACGCGTCGAACCTCGACATCGTGTTCAGCTACAAGGATGGCAATCTGAAGCAGATTGACGGTGGTGTTCTCGCCCTGACAGATATCAACGGTAACTTCTATGGCTATGCCGAGCAGCAGATTGAGGTGAACAAGATCACCGACGAGGCTATCTCGCTGCCCGATGGTGCAGAGCTGAAGACCTACTTGCTGACTTTCTCGGGCAAAGAGAAGCAGACTGCCAAGGTGGCATTCGTGGGCAACGAAGTCTACATCTCCGACCCCGTAGGCATTGAGGATGCATGGATGAAGGGTACCATCGAGGGTAACACCATCAGCATCCCCACCAAGCAGTATCTGGGTGCTGGCAGCGGCTATCCTCTCTATGTGCAGTCGGGCGAGAGATATACCTACACCCAGACCAACGCACTAGGACAGCTCGAGACGCTGGTTGGCTACCGAATCCTGAACGACGAGAGTATCAAGTTCCAGTACGATGCTGCTGCAGGCACCTTTAGCAGCAACCAGCTTCTGCTCATCAATGCGGGCAAGAATGATCTCGGTCCTGCCTATGTGGCAATCGACAAGCCCAGCTACAGTCCCTGGACCCAGGTGAAGGCAACTCCCGCCAATCCCAGCATCAACCAGTTTGTCGACCTCACTCCCTTTGCCGAAATGGGCTTCTCGGGCAGTATGCTGGCCTATTACGTTCCTACTGTGGACGTCAATGGTGAGTTCATCTCTCAGGAGTCACTCTATTATCAGATTTGCATCGATGGAAAGCCCTACGAACTCTATGGTACATCGATAATTCCCTATTATGGTTCGGTGACGGATGAGGCTTCGGGCATCGTCCTCTCTCTCAACGGTTCTACCCACCAGTTGCAGATTCCCGATGTGGTGAAGAATAGTGTCAGCATTCAGAGCTTCTATGTTGTCGATGGCGAGTCTACACCCTCAGCTGTCGTTGCCTACAACATCGTCAATGGCGAGTTGGAGCCCGTCGATGCCATCAAGGATATCAAGGCAGGCGACTTCGCTGCTCGCAGCAAGTCGGTATTCAACCTTGCCGGTCAGCGTGTTGACGGTAATTACAAGGGCATCGTGGTTAAGAACGGTAAAAAGATTCTGAAGAAATGAGAAAGCTTGTATTGACATTGGCCGCAATGGCCTCACTCTCTGCCTCCGCACAGTATCCCGCTGTGCGTGCAGAGTATATTATGGAAAATCACCGTGCTTTGGTGCATGGCGAGGGGCTTCAGCCCTTTGCCGTCGAGGGCTTGAAGCAGCAGCTTGACGAGATGCGCATACAGCGTCGCAACGCCCGCAAGGCTCCTCTCAAGGCTGTCGCTCCCTTGCTCACCACATTGTGGGCACAGGACTCTCCCTACAACCGTCTCCTTCCCTCAACGGGCAGCTTCTGGGGCTCATCGACCCTGACGGGTTGTGTGGCCACATCTACGGCACAGGTACTGAACTTCTTCGAGTACCCCAAGGCCAGCATTGGCAAGGGCAGATACTCTACCGACGGTAAGAACTACCGCTCTGTCAGCACCGCCACCACCTTCGACTGGAAGAATATGGCCGACCGCTACACACTGGGCTATTCCGAGGCTCAGGCCAAGGCCGTGGCCGAACTGATGCGCGACTGCGGTTATGCTGCCAGCATGATATACACCAGCAGTGGCAGTGGTACTACGGCCTACGATGCCGGCTACGGACTGGTGCATAACATGCAGTACGACTCACTCTCGCTCAAGGTTCCCACCCGAATGTTCTATCACGACAAGGACTGGAAGGAAATGATCTATGCGGAGTTGCAGGCTGGTCGCCCTGTTGTCTATGATGCTGTCGATCCCTCTAACGGTATGGGCCATTCGTTCGTCTTCGATGGCATGGATGCCGAGGGTAAGGTGCATGTCAACTGGGGATGGGCAGGCGATGCCAACGGCTATTATGATATTGACAACCTGAGTCCCTCGTACAGCGACATGTATGGCCAGGTGTACAGATACAACTTCACTGGCGAGGCCAGAATGATTATTGGTTTCAAGCCTCAGGCCACTCCCGATCCCGACGAGCAATATGAGTCATTCTTCGCTATGCAGGAAAAGGACTCTATGTGGGTCGGAAAAGACTCTGTCTACCTGAAGCAGACTCCTATATACAATTTCTCGAACCTCTGTTTCAACGGTCTTTTGGGCATTGTCGTCGAGGGCGAGGACGGCCACGGAGTGGTGCAGCCATTCTTCTATTCGCCTTGGAACCAGAATGATGAGATTCCCTATTTGGGTGGTCTGTATCCCACCCAGTGTTACTTCCCCTCAGCCACGCTGTGCGACACCGACGGCAAGACACCCCGTCCCGATGGTACCTATTATCTGTACCTCGTCAGTTGGGCTAAGCAGGAGATGTCGGGCGGTTTAAATCCGCAGTACGTTCGCATCCCCGCCAATTGTGTGGGCGATGATGAGGAGAACATCGGTGTGTGGGAAGCTGAGATTGTAGGAGGACACTGGGACCCCAAGTCGTTCCGTCGCTATAAAGTGAAGAAGGAGGAGACCTCGATCGTGAAGATCGGCGATGACAACCGCAGCAGCATGAAGGGAACTTTCGACCTCTCAGGTCGCCGTGCCGACAACGACGCCAAGGGCCTCCTTATCAAGAACGGCAAGAAGGTGCTGGTAAAGTAAGGGGCTAGTCCCTCAAACGGCTAAACAACGAGTCTTCCAAACGACTAAATAACTTTTTTTAATTAACTTTTTTATAAACCTTTAAAAACAACGCGTATGAAAAAACTCTTTTCATGTTTGGCGTTCTTGTTTGCATTCCTCACCACGGGTCAGGTAATGGCCGGTGGAGGTGGCAGTGGTGCAACAAAATTTTACGCCAAGAGTACGGTGGCTGTAGCAGAAGAAAGCTCGGGCCGTGGTACCGTGTATTTCGCAGATGGGAAATCTGAAGAAACACAGGATGGCAACACTCTTTTTGGTGGTGATGGCCAGTATGTTTCTTTCAATGTCTTCGTGACTCCTGCTGAGGGATACAAGTTCGACAAGTTCACCGAGGATGACGGTAAGGACTTCACCTTCAATGATGGCGATCCTCAGAACCTTACCGTGTATGCAACTTCTACTGATGCAGCAAATCCTAATTTGTTCAACTTCAAGGCTCACTTCGTTGAGAAGGGTGGTCCTGTTGAAAGTGTGTCTCTGACAGGTGCAGAGGGCGAGGAACTGGGTTATTATGTTAATGTTATTGTCGGTGAGACCTTGCAGCTTAAGGCTGTCATTACCCCCGACAATGCAGAGAACAAGAATGTTACCTGGGAGGCTATTCAGGACGAGGAGGTTATCTCTGTCGACCAAAACGGCCTTGTTACCGCTTTGGCTACTGGTCAGGCAGCTGTAGTTGTTACTACCGAGGATGGCGAGAAGCAGGCTATGGTTAATGTTGTAGTTGTCAATCCTGCCGACAAGACTATTGCTGATTTCCTCGCTAATGGTGGCACTTGTCTGCTGACTGGTGTTGTAAGTGAGCTGAATGAGGATAAGGATGCTTTCACTCTGACCGATGCTACTGGCAGTGTCAAGGTGATGACAACCCGTGTAGGCGAAGATGTTGAGGATGGCAACGAGATTGTCATCAAGGCTTCTTACTATGACAAGACCATGAAGGCTGTTCTCGGTGGTACCTACATTGAGAACCATGGTGTTCCCGCTCCTCCCAAGGTTTACACCTTCGAGGTTCAGGCAGACGAGGAGACCTTCACCGTTACTCCTTCTGACGAGGAGGTTAAGTATTACATCGAGATTGTTGATGCTGCATACAGCGATGACGCAATCGAAGCTTACTTCGACCAGATCTTTGACGAGATGGGCTCTGGCCTTGAGTACTTCACCGGTACTCAGACTCAGTCTTACGCTGACGACTGGTACATCGACGAACCTGGCGAATACAAGATTGCTGTCTGCGCCGTTAGTGCAGACTACAAGCGTGCTTCTGACTTGAAGGTTGTTACCTTCACCATCGAGGCTCCCGCCGAGCCCGCTCTCGCTGATGGCGATTACCTTATTATGAATGTAAGTGGTGGCTACTTAGGTGGTGGTAACGACTGGGGTACTCACGCTTCTCTGCTTGGCAAGCCCCAGTGGTTCACTGTTGCAATGACCGACGGCAAGTACACT
>JAGHUS010000194.1 GCA_018064685.1 Bacteroidales bacterium
TGGCTTTCGTGTGAGAGAAATCAAACATCAACAAAGAAAAACCTTTCAAAAAACCGGTTTTTTATTATGTTTTTATTGGTTGATATTTCTACTTCACACAATTCCCACAGTAACCATATTATATAAGGTAGGGAGGGATTAGTCGATGACGGTAACTACTACGTGTGCAACAACGGTGGTACCAACCTTGTAGTCGAACGCGTAATCACCAGCCTTGCTGGCGTTAGAGAAGCGGATAACCTTACCGTTGGTAGTTACGTTGTAAACAGCACCTGCGGGCTTAGCGGTCTCGGCAAGGCTTGCGGTTGAAGCATTGATGATGTTGCCGTTGCACTGAACCTCGATGTTGGTGGCACCTGTAGCCTTCTTGATAGAAGCAGGAGTTGCGATTGAGTACTCGTTAACGGTTACCTTAGCCTTGGCATTCTCGTAGGTTACGTCGAATGAGCCACCAGCAACAGCGGTGAAGGTGTATACACCATCAGCAGCAGTGAAGGTTGCAACGCTAGGATCAGCACCGTTCAGGGTGGTTACGCCAGTAGCAGCAGCACCGTTCTTCTTCAGGGTCAGAGTACCGGTTGAAGTACCAGTCAGAGCCTTGGTGATGACGAGGTCGCTAGCGAATGCATAGCTATCGACATTGATAGTCAGGGTTACGCCACCGATGGTTGCACTGTAACCAGCAGCCTTGTATGCCACATCAGCATCAGCAGTTACGTTGTAGACACCAGCACCCTTGGCAACGATATGGATGCCCTTGTTCTCGTTTACGATAACACCGACATCGCTCAATGCACCGGCAATGGTGAATGTGGTGTTGGCACCCGTAGTGTTACCAGCAGCAACGGTGACAGAAGTAGCACTCAGGGCATTAGGAATGTTGACGGTGATGTTGACAGTCTGACCCTGGAAGTCAACAGTATAGGTATCGTTTGCCTTGCCTGCATAGATAGCAGCGGGATCGACAGTTACGTCGTAAACACCATCGGTTGCAGTGGGAGTGATAACAAGAGCCTTGTTGCCATTGGTGCTTGTAACCTTGAAGTCGGGCTTAGCACCGATTACACCCACACTGCCCTGCTTGAGGGTGAGGACGGTCTTACCAGCCACAGTGGTGATGGGGTTAGAGCCATCGGTCTGAGCCAGGGTGAAGGTGGGAGCAGTCTTGCTACCATCAACCTTGACAACCTTGTAAGCCTTCTTCCAGCCTGCACCATTGTTGTAGTCGTACATGATAGCGTAGGTCTTACCAGACTCTGCATTGAACTGCAGGCACTTGCCATGGTCGAATGTCAGGTTGGTACCGTTGGTCAAAGGTACATTGTCGGCGAAGTCGACGGGAACCTCGGTCAGAACGCAGAAGTTGTTCAGGTAGTTAGCCACAACCTCCTCGGTAACCTGCTGCTCGAAGCTGTTAGGTGTGAAGTTGTTAACCTCGTAAACCTTAGATACGCCACCAGCAGTGTTCATCAGAACGCCCTTGTTCATGATGGTGTAGTAAACGGGACCTGCGGTGTACTCGTCGTTCTCGGTTACGATCTTACCCATAGCATAAGTGGTGATGCTGGGCTCGCTGACAGTAGTGATAGTCTCCTGGAGGTCGGTCTCCTCGGTGATGACAGCAGCATCGAAGGTGATGGGGAAGAGGCCCTTGGGGTCGTCGCCAGGATTGTCGGTAGGATCATCGGGATCGTCGGGAGTGCCGGTTGTACCGTTGGTGTTGTCCGAGATCTTGAAGATGTAGGTATAGGCGAAGTTAGGCTTCCACTGAGTGTAGTTGGCGGGAACCTTAGCCGATGCGTGCTTAACGTGAATCTGCTCGCCAGAACCTCCGGTAGAGGTCAGGGTGTAGTCTACGTAGAGTTCGAGGATGTTATCGGTAGCCTCGTAAGGCAGAATAATGGTATAGCTCTTGTCCTCCTGGTCGTAGGTAGCCTCGGGAGAGGTTGTGCCCAGCTTCTGACCGGGAGCCTGGATGTTGGCACCGAAGATGCCATACTTGCCAATGGTTACATCTGCGTCGTTGTATGTTACCTTAGGACGGTTCTCGATGCCAGAAGCATCGTCGTAGTAGGTTACGGTGAGGGGAGTAGCTGCGCTGGCATTGGCATTCTTGAATGTACCGTTGATAGCGAAGTTGGTCTCGGTGTTCTTCCAAGAGGTGTTGTCGTAGTAGAACTTGTCTACGTGTACGCTGTAGCCGGGTACGGTCTCGTACATAGCGAAGCGAACCTTGGTGCCGAGTGCACGGAAGGTGAGGGTAACGGTGTTACCGAAGTCTGCCTTTGCCACGGGCTCACGGTCAGAAGCGTAGAGTGTAGAAAGGTCGCCACCAGCGGGGATGTTAACCGTCCAACCCTTGTCGTAGACAGTAGCGCCGGTAGTGGTCTTTGTAGCCTTGATGCCCAGACCAGAGACTGCTGAGAAGACATACTTGTCGGTTGCGTAGTCCCAGTACTTGATGGTTTGAGCATTTTCATACTCAGAGCTACCTTCGTGAGCTTGGTAACCCACGTACTCCCAGTTGGCGGTGTTAGACTCGGTGGTACCGGCAGTACCGGGCTCGTAGTTCACGTTGTAGAGGTCGAAAACAGGCTGGTCTTCTGACTCTGCATCATTGGTCTTGAAACCATAGACGATGAAGTTGCTGTTCAACTTCGCTGCAGCCTCTGCGCCACCTACCCCACCGGCACGTGTGGGACGGCCTGTTTGGTTGCCGAATACGATTGCCACTTCCTCTTCGTTGTCTGTACGAGGGGGTGCGTCGTTCCCGAAGAACGAGTCGGATGAGCAACTTGCCAATGCAAGAGCTGCGACCGAGTAGTAAAGATACTTTTTCATAGAATTAAATTATTAAATATTGATCAATATTGTGTTTTTATTTCAAACATTAATTACCATTAATTGAACACTAATTTACCATTAATATATTTTTTCTATAACATTAATTACCATTAATTGAACATTAATTTATCAATAATATATTTTTTCTATAACATTAATTTGCCATTAATTGAACACTTCCATTTTGGCCGTAGCCTAAAGGCTACCATTAATTTATATTATAGCACTGCAACTCTTCCGACTTTCCACCCCATACGCTCGATGATAGACGAAAAGAGCGGTTTGTCTTTTGTCGGGACGAAGAGACTGTATGACTGAGTGTCAGCTGTCAAGAACTCGTCTTCGCATTCACCGTCGTAGTAACTGTTTTCTTCTGGCAGATAATCCTCAGGCAGAGCAGCAATGGAAAGCATGGTTGTATGGTGGAAGTTCAGGTTGTCATCCACGTCGGCTACCCACACGATGCCATCCTCTGGTGCACTGATCAGCTTCCTCAATGTTGTTCTTCTCTGCACATAGTCTTTGATTGCTATTATATTTGTGCGAACCAGCATCCAGCGGTTGTATTCTTCGTCAGACTCCACCCAGTAATACAAGTAATGGTCACCCGACTCGGTCATATAATGCGAGAGCAATGGCCCGTCAAACCATATCAAGTCCGAACACTTTTGGAGTTTATTGAAGTCGAACATTGTTTCTATGCCATGTATCTGTTTCATATCAGCTTTTTTTCCAGGGTGAATGTTTTGTTTAAATTGCAGGTGGTGTATTCAAACAATTCGAAATGCGATGTCTGCTCGTTTTCCTTTGTGATTGCGCCATCTTCATTACACAAATTTCCTTTAGCAAGTCCATCTCCGATTGCAGTTGATATTAGCTTGAATGACCGTTGCAACGTGCGGTATTTCTCTTCTGCCTTGTCACCGTCAGCAAAACACGACAGACTGTATCCAGCCAGCTTCTGGCTTCCTGGAAGCTGTCGTTTGGGGTTCATGATGCATACTGGCAGATGATTTCTCGTTTCATCATTAAGAAAGATAAATCTATATGATTCCTTACCATCAGGCATATACAACTCAGGCATCGCACAGCCTTCAAGAAGCAGCGCGTCAATGTAGCTCTGATATTTGTATGTCATGGTTTCCATATTTATTTCTATTTTGACGTCTTAGATATGTTGTTTTAACGCGAATATACTTTTTTATTTCAAACATTAATTACCATTAATTGAACACTAATTTATCATTAATATATTTTTTCTATAACATTAATTACCATTAATTGAACATTAATTTGCCATTAATATATTTTTTTCTCTCGCCCCCACCGGATTGGCGTCCTCTCCCTTGGGGGATCTAGAGGGAGGCTATGGAGCTTACAGCTCGATGTCCGGGTAGGTTATCTCCTCGAAATCCTTGACCACGGCATCGAAGCCTGAGCCTCCGCTGCGGCTGGGGATGCGGACGGTGTCGACGTCGAGGTGGACAGTTAGGACGCCTCCCTTGTAGCGTTGCTTCACCTGGTCGGTGACGTCGAAGACCATGGTGGAGTCGAATCCGTTGTTGAAGGTCATCTTCACCTCCATGTAGTTTCGCACCTTTGATGCCATCATCTGCTGGTAGCTCTGATTCGCGCGCGTAATCTTATAAGGATTAAGACCCGTGACGCCGAAGGTGAAGGCTCGTCCGCCGATGATGTCGACATCCTCGCCCTTGTAGTCGCGATGCTTCTTCATGCGCAGGGAGTGGAGGACGGAGATGTCCTGGGTGGAGGTGATGTGGCTGACCATGTTGACCGAGCGCGCGAAGCCGGTGAGGTTGCCATGTCCGTCGACGTTGTCTATGCGGCCGCGGTTGTGGTGTATGATGATCTGCGGCAGATAGATGTAGGTGAGGGGGGCCAGTTCCATGTCGATGAACTTGTACCACACCTTCTCGGTGATGGAGTCGTAGTCCTCGGGGTTGTCGGTGACGTGCAGGTCCTCGTAGTAACCGGCGAAGAGGAACTCGGGCTGATAGAACGCCAGACCGGGTGTGTAGGCTGGGTTGTAGGCCGGAGCGTGGTGCGGCGCCATGGTGCGGTTGTTCGACTGGTTGGTATAGGCTGTGACGTACTCGGTGGTGGTGGCTTCGTCGAAGTTGAGCGACTGGATACCGTCGATGGTGTGCACGTCGTTCCACGCCAGGAGGTCGTAGTAGCCCAGTTTGTACTTGGCACGGAAGCGGGTGGAGTCGGTCCACTCGTGGGCTGCTATGGGGTGGCGTCCGTAGGGGTTGTCGGCCGTCCAGTAGCGGCGTATGTGGTAGGCCGAGGGATACTGCATGGCCCAGAGTCCGAAGATGTCGTCGTCCACCTTGTCCCATCCGTAGTACCACTCGCTCTCCCAGTCATAGGGCAAGTCGTACTCCCACAGCACGGTCAGGTCGAGGATGATCTCGGGCCAACCGAAGTCGGCATCTTTCTCGGGGTCGACGAGGTGCAGGGGTGGCTGTATGGTGCAGGCCGTTATCAGCATGACACACAGCACAGCGGTAGCTACCAGCGAGCTTACTCTCTGGCGCAGCTTGTGATATGTGCGACTGATAAGTTTCATATTTGAGTTACGTTTATTATTTCTCACCTGCCTCAACCAGACTGGCGTCCTCCTTGGGGGAGCTGGAGGGGGCAATTAGCGGTTCGTCGGGTTGCTGCGTCATGCTGGGCATCGTGGGCTGTGCAATGGCTACGGGCTCGATGGCCTGGAGCGGCCGGGTGGGAGCCGAGGGCTTGAGCTGCGATGCCTCGATGGCCTTGACGGCCTCTTGCTGCTTACGCAGGTACTTCGGACTTATCTCCCAGCGCTTGAAGCTGATGCCTCGCACCTTGCCTCCGCCAGCGGGCAACTTCTGGTTCGTACCCTTTCGCCACAGCAGGTCGTAGCTGAGGTTGATGGCCACCTGCGTGGGACCGAACCAGCTGAAGCGGTGCTGACGCTTCTTGAAATCCTGGCGGTAGAGGTTCGTGTCGTAGTAGTAGAGGCCGTCCTCCTCGTGGCCGAAGGGATCGGGGATGCCGTAGAGGTAGGGGTCGTACCACGTGTGGTAGTAACCGGCTCCGACCACGAACTGCAGTTTCCACTGCTTGTGTCGGGCGATGGGCAGCACATAGCCCACATTGACCTGTCCGCCCAGTCCTTCGCCTTCCCAACCATCGCGCTTGCCCAAGCCGATACCGTAGATGTTGTTGTCCAGCGCCATGCTGACGAACCATCCGTGATAGTCGGCACGGTCGGTGCCACGGAAGTAGTAGCGCACCTCGAGTTCGTAGTCGCGTATCTGGAAGAACTTGTGTTTCTTCCACTTATGGTAGTAGGGCCCCATGAACCATGCGTTGTAGGTGAAGTGGCCGAAACGTGGGTAGAACTCCACACCGATGTTGAGCATCGGAGCCCATCCGAAGCGGGGCATGTAGAAGCCGTCGTAGAGCAGGTTGGTGCGCAGGTTGAGCAGCGGTATGCGGTGCACGGGTTCGTTGATGAGTGTGAAGGGCAGCGGGTCGTAGGTGACGTTCATGGGCTTGATCTCGGCCTCGAAAGCCATCTCGACAGTCGTCAGCGGCAGCATGGCAATGGCGGGCAGCACCTCGTCGCCCACGATGGGGTTGAAAACTCGCTTGTCGACCAGCATGATACGTGTGGCACGCAGCTCGGGATAGTATTCGCGCAGCAGTCGCTTCCACAGCTTACCCCCATTGTAGCTCATCAGTTTCTTCTTCAGCACGGGGAAGTTACCCTTGCACTCCTTGGCCATACCGTCCACCAGAGGATAGTCGACATCCTGGCGTATGCTCATCATGACGAGCAGCAGGGGGTAGTCCTCGGTAATAACCTTGTACTGCAGTCGTTCGGCATCGAAACCCAGACTGCGCAGCACGTTGTTGGCAGCATCGCGACGACCACGAGCCAAGCGCTGGTTGTTGGGCGTGGGACCCTCGGGCGAAGCGGCTGAACGTGCCAGGATGTAACCGTTGGGACCCAGGGCGTTGAGAGCAGGAAGGAGCGAGTCGGTCATCCACTCGCGGTCCTCCTTCTTCACTTCGGTACGGTTGACACGGAAGATGATGGGACGTGAGTTGCGATAGAAGATAGAATCGGGCACATCAGGAGTCGGCTCCTGCGCTTGCACGTCGCACACGCGTACGCAAAAGCAGAGCAGAACTGTAAACAATTCTGCATAATAAATCCAACTGAGTGTCTTTCGGTTCTTCATCATATTTTAATTTTGCATCGCAAAAACGCTTTTTTATCCTAATTCCAAACTACAAATATAGGAATTAAAAAATAAATAGGTACATACGCGCAAGAAAAATTTATCAAAAACGACAATTTTTCCCTATTTACTGGCATTTTTCGCAGTATTCAAGCGAAAAATCGGCATCTAAAGTGCAGAACAATTTGTATAACGTATTTTTGCGTTTCCCGAAAAACGGGGGGGTAATTTATAAAATCCAGGAAAATTTTATGTAAAGAAAATATCATAGAAGAGTTGTTGTTTTGGGGAAGTGTTGGGGAAGTTAGAAGGAAGTTATAGGGACGAATGATTTAGCTTGGATTATTCATGCTATATTTACGATTTAACTATTTCTTGGACAAGCCAAGTGTCGCAAGCGACTTGGTCTGATTTCAGATTTATTTTATTGTTGCCCAGTAAACTTACCGTATATGTCAGTGAAATGTAGCGTTATTCTATGGCAAGCGTCGCATCTTTCGTCAATTGCTGCATGGACAATTTCCCTTCCGTGCGTGGCGGAAAAAGTAGTGTCACAGCAGTATTAAAATTTCCGCCACGCACGGAATAAAAAATGCTGTAGCGCATTTTGCTGCATTCGCCACATGTATCATGGAGTACTCTCCCTGATTCACATTTTACAAGTATCATTTTACAATTCTTTTTTTTATACGCCCAAAAGGTTCAAGGGTTCCACTTTTCGAATGTAAGTATCACTTAGCCAGATTGTTACACTGGTGGAACCCTCGGTGGAACCCCGTTCAAGGGTTCCACAGGGTTCCACTTGTGAATGCAGCTCGCTTTGTTTTGAGAGAGAGAAATTGTGGAACCTTGTGGAACCCTTGGGCGGGGGTCCACCATGGGTTCCACATCCATAAACAACTGTTATATATTATGTTACGAACAAAAAAGTGGAACCTTTGATGGTTTTCGGGCAAAAAAAAGTTCTGCGTCAATTTAGTAACAGCATGATTGGGCATAAACGCCTTATACACAACATGTTTTCCCTAATTTTCTGTAGTCACCCATGTCATCCCGACGAAGGGCTTTTGCCGACGGGCAAAATGCAGAACTCTACTTTTACTTTTGTACCGTAGTCAAAAGTCCCGTAGGCAAAAGTCCAAACCTGCTATTGTGGGTCCTTATTGGACTTTGTGAGACGTCGCAAAGTAGAGATTCCTCACTCTGTTCGGAATGAAAGACTTGCCACTAAATTAACGCAGAACCTAAAAAAACTTTTTTATAGTAAACTAGACAAAGTCGCTTGCGGCACTTGGCTTGTCCAAGAAATCAGTAAATAGTAGATAGGTATGAATAACGTAGGCTAGACCTTGAATCAGAGGGCAGTTGACAATCATAGCCTTCAACTCCAAAGCAAGTTGAAGCCCATATAGCATCATATTAGCCGGATTGGGGCATCTTTTTCACAGAAAAAGAACAATGAAAGAAAAAAATGTGTATCTTTGCAAAGAAATAAGGTATTAAAAAACAATAGGTATTATGAGAAAGATTAATTGTATTGGCGTTCTGACCAGTGGAGGAGACGCTCCTGGCATGAATGCAGCTATCCGCGCCATCACTCGCGGAGCCATCGCCAACGGCTTCAAAGTCAAGGCTATCTATCGTGGTTACGAGGGACTTATCACCGGCGAGATAAAAGAGTTCACGACCGAGAACGTGAGCAACATCATACAGCGTGGCGGTACCATCCTGAAGACGGCTCGCTCGAAGGAGTTCATGACGCCCGAAGGCCGTCAGAAGGCTTACGGCAACATGATGGCAGCAGGCATCGACGCCCTGGTGGTGATAGGCGGTAACGGCAGTCTGGCCGGCGCACGCATCTTCGCACAGGAGTTCGACGTGCCCTGCATCGGTCTGCCTGGCACCATCGACAACGACCTGAACGGCACCGATCTGACCATCGGCTACGACACCACGCTGAACACCATCATGGAGTGTGTGGACAAGATTCGCGACACGGCAACCAGCCACGAGCGTATCTTCTTCATCGAGGTGATGGGTCGCGATGCGGGATTCCTGGCACAGAACAGCGCCATAGCAGCCGGAGCCGAGGCAGCCATCATCCCCGAGGACTCGACAGGTGCCGACCAGCTGGAGCATTTCATCGGTCGCGGCATCCGCAAGTCGAAGTCATCGAGCATCGTCATCGTGAGCGAGAGTCCGAAGTGCGGCGCTATGTACTACGCCGAGCGTGTGAAGAAGGAGTACCCCGAGTTTGACGTACGTGTCTCTATCCTCGGTCATCTGCAGCGCGGTGGAAGTCCATCGGCCGGCGACCGTGTTCTGGCCAGCCGTCTGGGCATAGGCGCCATACAGGCTCTGCTGGAGGGACAGCGCAACGTGATGATTGGCATCCGCAACGACGAGGTGGTATACGTACCCTTCTCGAACGCCATCAAGAGCGACAAGCCCATCAAGAAGGAGCTGATCGACGTGCTGGACACGCTGAGTATATAATGAGGTTTGTGAAAAGTGAAAAGTGAAAAGTGAATAATACTTAATCTTATTAATACTTTTAATACAAGTTTCGCTTGTTGCCTATCGGCAAGAAATCTTAGCCCTGTCGGGGAAATATTAGGCCCTATCGGGGAAATATTAGTCAAGGAAATATTTCTAAAAAAAAAGATTTCCAGCGTAAGCAACAAGATTTCCGGCTTTAGCCGCCTAGATTTGACTTTCCCTTCGGCCGTCGAGCTGAACCTTCTCGCGCAAGCGACTTGATAA
>JAGHUS010000037.1 GCA_018064685.1 Bacteroidales bacterium
TTCTCATCGCCCTCGTACCAAGCGGTTACGGTACCGCCACTGCGGAGGGGAAGACTCTCCCCCCGCCCTCCCTTGAGGGAGGGAGCCTTTTGATCTTGGGCAAGAGAAAGTGTCTGCACCTTACCAGGCTTCTTCGCTCCAGGTTCAGTTATCTGGTAGCAGATGTTAGTTGGCTGAGCAGAGGTATTATCACCCACGATGCTGACGTTGCCGGCACGGTCGCGCGAGATGCTGACGGGGCAGAGTGCCTTGCTGGTGACGAGGGCACGCTGGCTGAGGTCGGCACCACGACGGACGGGGCTGATGATGAGCTTCATCTGGTGCAGCGAACCTTGTACGCGATCCTGTGAGAGAGGACCGCCCTGACCACAACTGTTGCCACCGAGGCCTGTCACCTGACAGTCGAGGTGGATGTAGGTACCGTCGCTCTCGGGTAGTTCGTGAGGATGAGCAGCGAGGGTCATCTGCAGAGCGCTCCAAGGCAGGACGGAGGCAGAGATCCAACGGCTGTTGGTGGTAATGCCATTGACGGTCTCGGTCATGGGTTGGTCGGCGATGAACTGCAAGCCGGTGCCTTGAGCGTCAGTAACGGCAGCCCAACGGACGCCTTCGCGGTTACCCATGCTCTGGGGCTTGGGGAAGTTGACGAACTGCTCCTTGACGGTGCTCTTGTAGAGGCCTACGAAGGAGCCGGTCTTGCGGTCGGCGTAGTTGTTCAAAGGACCACGTCCGTAGTACTGGTACTGGTCGAAGCGGGTGGGCATCTTCAAGGCATAACCCAGACGGGGCAGGGCGATGCTGGGATCGCTGCTGACGATGCTGCTGGCCAGGGAGACGGTGCCGTCGGGGTAGACGGTGTAGCGCTGGGTGGTAGTGAAGGTGAAGCCGCTCTCGTTCTCACCGAGGGGAGTGGCTTCAATGCGCTCGAAGGGCTCGCCAGCCTTGCCAGGACGGTGGATGGCGCGGCCTTTCTCCTTGGCTTGAGAGATGACATTGTAGATGATGGTGATGCTGCCATCCTTCTCGTTGATGATGATGGGGGCAGAGGTGGTGCGGTGCTGGAGGTCATAGAGACCGTTCTGGAACCAAGCGTTCCAAGCCCAGTTGTCGTTGTCGACGGGGGCACGGAAGGCATCGAGCTTCAGACCGTTGCCGCTCTCGATGAGGTACTGGCCGCCGTAGTTGTAGAGGCTGAGGGAACCGTTGCTGTCATCGAAGCTGAGGTTGAAGTTGGGGCCGGAGATGGCGGTCTCGGTGCCGCCACGGGTGAGTTTGAGGAGGCCCGACGGAGAAACGTCGGGAACGGTGGCTACCTCGCTCAGGTTGGCGAGCTGGGTGTTGTTGCAGATGAAGAGCTGCTCGGCCATCTGGACGTAGCCGGCACGGGCCCAGGGCATCTGCTCGGCTAAGCGGAACTCAACGTTGAGGTAGACCTCGCCTTCCAGGCATTTTCTGCCCAAATAAAACTTGAAGGTTTGCGACTGGCGTGGGGCGATATTACGACCCAGTTCCAGCGTTATGGCCTCAAAGGGCTTGCCGTTGATGATGGGAATAGCGCTGATTTCATAGGTGTTGGGTGTGATGGGCTCGAAGTAGTTCTTGTTGAACACCTTGATTGTTACCTCCTTGGAGTGGGGCGTGCCTTTTGGTACGTCTTTTACTTCTTCGATGGTCACACCCACGTTCTGGTACACCTTCTTTACCTCGAAATACTGTGGCTTGGGAGTGAGGTCGGGCAGGATGATACCATTCATACAGAACATACCATCGTTGGGCCAGTCGCCATGGTCGCCACCATAACCCATGTACTTGACGCCTTCGGGAGTGTAGGTGTCGATGGCCTGGTCAATCCAGTCCCAGATGGCACCACCACAGAAGAAGTTGGTTGACTCCATGGCATCCCAGTAGTCAACGAGGTTACCGAGGGAGTTACCCATGGAGTGAGCATACTCGGAGATGTGGTAGGGGTACTTCACGTTCGACTTACCCTTGGCTACCTGCTGTACCCAAGCTACAGAGGGGTACTGGTTAGAGCCCATGTCGACGATGTTGTTGTTACGCTCGTACTGCACGGGACGGCTCTGGTCGAAGGCCTTGATAGCCTCATAGGCAGCCACGAAGTTCTTGCCGGGACCTGCCTCGTTGCCAAGACTCCAGATAACGATAGAGGGATGGTTGATGTGTCCGTGTACCATCTCCATGTTGCGGGCTATGTGGGCAGCCTTCCATTCTTCGGGGTGGGAGAGTGAGGCGTCGCCGTAGTAGTACTCGTGGCTTTCGAGGTTACACTCGTCCTCGAGGTAGATACCGTACTTGTCGCAGAGGTAGTACATGTAGGGATCGTTGCTGTAGTGCGACATGCGGATGTGGTTGATATTGCCACGCTTCATCAGCATGACTTCCTCCTCCATCTGTTGGTGGGTGATGGCATGACCGCGGTCGAGAGATGTCTCGTGGCGGTTGACGCCCTTCAACTTGACGGGCTTGTTGTTGACATAGAAGTAGCGGCCAGCCAAACCGAACTCATCCTCGTTGGCGGGTGTCTCGCGAATCTCGACCTTGCAAACACCGAAGTAGGTAGAGACGCAGTCGAGGGTCTTACCCTTCTTGTCCTTCAGCTCAGCTACGAGGACGTAGCGATGGGGAGCCTCGGCGCTCCAAAGGGCCAACAGACCCTCCCCCTGCCCCTCCCTTATATGGAGGGGAGTAGATACATTTGACTGGTTGTTTTTGGCGATGGTAATGAGTGCGTTGTGCAGAGGTTGCAGGCTGGCAGCAAGTTCGTCGCTATAGAGCTTGACGGGAGCCACAGAATACTGGATGGTCAGGTTCTTGGCATCCTTGGCTGTGGCGTTGGCCAGGTTGGCATCCACTTTGATAACAGCTTCGTTTGCTGATGGATTTATGGACTCGGTGCGCACCACCAAATCCTCAATTTTCACGCTGGGCGTAGAGGTGAGGTAGGTGCTGCGAATGATACCTGGCAGACGGAACATGTCCTGCGCCTCGAGGAAGGAAGCGTCGCTTGAACGATATACCTCGACGGCCACGGTGTTCTCGCCCTTATTATTAATATAAGGTGTGATGTCGAACGAAGCCGTGTTGCGGCTGTTCTTTGAGAAACCGACGTACTTGCCGTTGATCCAGAGATAGAAGAACGAGTCGACACCATCGAAGTTGAGGATGATGTTACGGCCTTCCCATCCAGCAGGTACCGTAAAGGTGCGGCGGTACGAACCCACCTCGTTGGGGTATTTGTAGGTGGTGTAGCGCTGGTCCTTGGGCTGACGCATCACACCCTTCTTCCAATCGCCCACAGCAATCTCGTGATAGAACATTACGGGCTGGTTGACGTAGAGAGGCACGCCGTACTTCATCTCGCCGTGCTTGCCCAGTCCCTGCACGTTCCAGCAGCCGGGCACCTCGATGTCGTCCCAAGCGGAAACATCGTACGCTGTCTCGTAGAACTTGGCAGGACGGTCGTCGGGCTTAGCTACCCAATTGAACTTCCACGTGCCATCGAGCGACTGGTAGTATTCGCTCTTCTCGGGCTGTACACCCTTGGCCGACTCGGGGGTGGCAAAGTGGAACATATAGGCCGTGGGCTGCAGTTTGTTGAGCGAGAGGCGCTCGGGCGACTGCCATTCCTCGCCTGTAGGTGCGTTGACTACTCCGTATTCAAACCCCTTCAGCATGGGGCGTGTACTTGGGTTCTCGTCGGCCAGCGTGGTCAGCGAGACCAGGCCGAACAGGGCAAAAGCAAGAATCTTTTTCATGTTGATGCTGTGTTATTGTGATATTTGCCACAAATATACAAATAAGCGGTAGAATACGCAAATTTTACGTCTACATTTAGTTTTATTAATGGCTTTTGCCATGTTTTCGTAGCAAAA
The DNA here is from genome assembly GCA_018064685.1 of Bacteroidales bacterium. Taxonomy (GTDB): domain Bacteria; phylum Bacteroidota; class Bacteroidia; order Bacteroidales; family Bacteroidaceae; genus Physcousia. The sequence continues at coordinate 3,894 of JAGHUS010000037.1, forward strand.
ACGCGTAGTTTGATATGAAATGCTTTTAGGCCAGGATAGGCTTCAAGATGACTTCCTATGGGGTGCTTTCATACTGCTTGGTTGACATAAATCAAGAAGAACGCACTTTTCTGTATTTTCCTTGCAAGAAGTCTTGCAGAATGAAAAAAACGCCGTACCTTTGCAATGTCAAAAGAAACACAGAGGTGTTACTTCACAGAGAATTCATTAGGTAAAGAAATACTATACGAAAAAATCGCTTGATGCGACAATGGGTATTGGTTAGAAAAGGTAAAACTACAGAATTCAACTAGGTTTAAAGTTTAAGGTTATATATTTGTTTTGGATTAAGGTTAGTTAGTATCAGTTTTGTTTAGGTAAAAGATTCGTTACTAAGGTAAAGAAAAGGCAAAAGACATTGAATGAAACTGAAATTGAAACAGAATTAGTTAGGTTAGTTAGTTTTTAGGTTAAGATTGATTTTAATTATTCAATTTAGCTGTTAAGAGCGTTCTTTTGGGAAAAAGGATGCTCTTGTTATTTTTGTATGTGGACATGGCAAGAGAACTGGCGGCGCATCTTCCGGACAATCCTCTAGCATCTTTTTGAAAATCTCCTAGCGGTTTTCTGAAAATCTCCTAGCGGTTTTGAACCGTCCAGCCAAGGTTGGACGGTGCGGTTCCCTAGCGTCTTTTTGAATAAACTCTAGCAGTTTTTTGATGAACTCCTTGCGGTTGCCGGCTGTGCCCCTTGCGGTTGCAAGTTTTGCTCCTGGCGTACTATGTGAATGTGTGCGGGAGGCGAGTGTGATGCCTAAACGATAATGAATTTTAGTATCACTCTTCAGCTCTTCATGTTTTGCTTGTAATGTACAGATAGATAGTTGTTTATAAGTATGAAGAGTTACTCTGTCTCTTCATGGCTCTTCATCTCTCTTCATACTGTTTAGGATGCCTATTCGTGGTTGAAGCTTCCTTTACTCTGTTATTGAATCTTGACCTGTAATGCATGAAAGAAGTCAGAAATAAGAGCGTTGGATAATGGAAGATTGGGTATAAAGATCCATGAAGAGCTATGAAGAGTTATGAGGAGTAAAAAGAACTCTTCATACTTGCAGTTTGTTGTAAATCAGTGTGATATACTGCAAATATGAAGAGCTGAAGAGTTGCGGTGAAATTTGTTTTCGTTTGCCGCAACTGTATGTGTGTCGATGCTTATGCGTCGATGTTGGCAAATGTTGCGTTCTGCTCGATGAACTCGCGGCGTGGAGCTACATCCTCGCCCATGAGCATAGAGAAGATGTAGTCGGCGGCGGCAGCGTCCTCGATGGTAACCTGCTTGAGGCAGCGACGAGCGGGGTCCATAGTGGTCTCCCATAGCTGCTCGGGATTCATCTCACCCAAACCTTTGTAGCGCTGGGTGTGCAGACGCGAGTCGTTCTCGTTGCCATCGCAATACTGGCGGATGAAATCCCATCGCTGCTGTTCGTCGTAGCAGTACTCCTCGTTCTTGCCGATAGAGCAACGGTAGAGGGGAGCCATGGCGATGTAGAGATGGCCGTTCTGGATGAGCTCGGGCATGTAACGGTAGAAGAGGGTCATGAGGAGGGTGTCGATGTGAGAACCATCGACATCGGCATCGGTCATGATGATAACCTTGTGATAGCGCAGCTTCTCGTAGTTAGCCTCCTTGCTGTCCTCACCCAGACCGAAGCGTACGCCCAATGCCTGAATGATGTTGTTCACCTCCTCGTGCTCGAAGGCCTTGTGCCACATTACGCGCTCTACGTTGAAGATCTTACCGCGAATAGGCAGAATGGCCTGGAACTGGCGGCTGCGGCCCTGCTTGGCCGATCCACCGGCCGAATCACCCTCGACGATGAAGAGTTCGCAGTTGGCTGCATCCTTGTCCGAGCAGTCGGCCAGCTTACCGGGCAGACCGCCACCCGTCATGGGGTTCTTGCGCTGCACCTGCTCGCGGGCCTTGCGGGCTGCCACACGTGCGGTGGCGGCCAGGATGACCTTGTCGACGATGAGCTTGGCCTCGTTGGGATGCTCCTCGAGATAGTTGTTGAGTGCTTCGCCTACGGCCTGCTGTACGGCACCTGCCACCTCGCTGTTGCCCAGCTTCGTCTTGGTCTGACCCTCGAACTGAGGCTCTGCCACCTTGACGCTGATAACAGCTGTAAGACCCTCGCGGAAGTCCTCTCCGCTAATCTCTACGTGGTTCTTGGCCAGCTTCTCCATCTCCTTCTGGCACATCGACTCGGCGTAGCTCTTGAGCGTACGGGTCAGTGCGGTGCGGAAACCCTGAAGGTGAGTACCACCCTCGATGGTGTTGATGTTGTTGACGTATGAGTGCAGGTTCTCGCTATAGCCGGTGTTGTACATGATGGCCACCTCGATGGGCGTGTTCTGCTTCTCGGTGTTGAGGTAGATGACGTCGTTGATGAGGCGGGTGCGGGTGGAGTCGATGTAACGGACAAAGTCGCGCAGACCGCCCTCGCTGTGGAAGGTCTCGGTGCGTACACCCTCGATGCCCGACTGTGCGTTGACATCCACGCGCTTATCGCTGAGGATGATGGTGATGCCTGCGTTGAGGTATGCCAGCTCGCGCATACGGTTTGCCAGGATGTCGTACTTGTAGGTTGTGGTGGTGAAGATGCTGCTATCGGGCCAGAACTGCTGGCGTGTACCGCGCTTGTCAGTCTCGCCGATGATGCTGACCTCGGTGGTGGGCTTACCTTTGGAGTATTCCTGCTGGTAGATCTTTCCGTCGCGGAAGACGGTGCTGACCATCTTTGTTGACAGGGCGTTCACACAGCTTACACCCACACCGTGCAGACCGCCGCTGACCTTGTATGAGTCCTTGTTGAACTTACCACCGGCGTGCAGTACGGTCATGACCACCTGAAGGGCGCTGACGCCTTCCTTCTCGTGGATGTCGACGGGGATACCGCGTCCGTTATCCTGTACGGTGATGCTGCCATCTTCTTCGATGGCTACCTCGATGTGTGTACAGTAGCCAGCCAGTGCCTCGTCGATAGAGTTGTCGACTGTCTCGTATACTAGATGATGCAAACCCTTCTCGCTGATGTCGCCAATGTACATCGCGGGGCGCTTGCGTACGGCCTCAAGGCCTTCGAGCACCTGAATGCTGGAGGCTGAATACTGGGCCTGTGACTGTTCCATTTCTTCCATTTTGAATGATGTGGGTGGTTGTTTTGTTTTTCTGTTGTTATTTCGGTGCAAAGATACAAAAAATGTGTGAAAAACAAAAATAAAACGGCAATTGTTTTGCCCCCAAAGGGGCAAATATTTCGCGCGTGTGCTGTATGTGTGGCAGGATTTGTTGTATGGGACGTTGTGTATGGTCTGTTTTGCGTTTGTACGGGTGTCTTTTGCCCTGTCTTGGCATCGTGTGTGGACGGGATGCTGCTTGCTGTGGAATGCGTTTGCAGCTACGTCTGCGTCTGGGGCAAAGGGTGGAAGGTGAAAATGTGTGGAAAAGAAAAAGGAGAACACCTTGTGGTATTCTCCTTCTATTCTTCTTCGTTAAGAAGCGAAGAGGCTTAGCCGAGCTTCTGGATGTGCTTAGCCAACTTTGACTTGAGGTTGGCAGCCTTGTTGGCGTGGATGATGTTAACCTTAGCCAGCTTGTCCAGTGACTTCTGTACTGCGGGGTACATAGCGATAGCAGCAGCCTTGTCGGTGGTAGCACGCAACTTGCGAACTGCGTTACGCATAGTCTTAGCGTAGTAGCGGTTGTGGAGTCTCTTCTTCTGCTCCTGACGGATTCTCTTGAGTGATGATTTGTGGTTTGCCATTTGTCTTTTTAGTTTGTTTGTTAGCGGAGTATGATGTGGTATGGCGTTTAGACCTCGCACCTTTCTCCAAATTATTGTAGTCCCTAGGAGAGTCGAACTCCTCTTTAGAGAATGAAAATCTCTCGTCCTAACCGATAGACGAAGGGACCCTACCGTAAGCAAAATGACCTCGGCTTGCGCTTGGGCCTGATTTGCGGTTGCAAAGGTACGGCGAATTTTTGAACTGACAAAACAATTTGAGGAAAAAATGCATTTAATTGACTAATTTTTCGTTTGTTTGTGTGTTGTTTCCTCTTTTTTCGCTAACTTCGCATAGTGAAATCTGGCCTCAGTGTGGCTGGCAGTACTAATTGATGCACCAATAGACGGAATGTTTGAGAAAACGCGCGGAATAGTTCTTCATACGCTTCGTTACGGAGACGATAGTATGATTGTGGATGTGCTTACGGAGACTCGTGGCACAATGGCTTTTCTAGTGCGAATACCCAAATCGCGCAAGTCGGCCGTCAAGATTCCTTTGCTCAGGCCTTTGAACATCGTGCATCTGGATATGGATGTTCGTCAGAATCGTGCTTTGCAGCGTATTCGCGATGTGCATGTCATGGAGCCTTATGAGAGCATTCCGTATGAGCCTATGAAGGAGATGGTGGCTTTGTTCCTGGGCGAGGTGCTGTACTATGCGCTGAAGAACGAAGATCGAAACGAGAGATTGTTTCAGTTTCTGCTCTATTCGCTTCATTGGTTTGATGCCGCTTCCACCGACTATGTGAATTTCCACCTCACCTTGCTCATCAAGCTTACGCGTTATCTTGGCTTCTGGCCTAACTGCGAGGGTAGGGGACAGCAGCAGTTCTTCGATCTTATTGAAGCGGAGTTCACACCCTATCGTCCGTTGCATGGCCAGTGTCTCAGTGCGGAGGAGTCGGAATGGGTGCCTCGTTTCCTGAGAATGAATTATGCGTCGATGCGACGCTTCAAGATGAGTCGTCAGCAGCGCAACTATGCTTTGGATGTGATATGTAATTATTACAGATTGCACATTCCGGAGTTTCCCGCTGTCAAGAGTCTGGATGTGCTGAAAGAGGTGGTGGGTTGATGCTGTCGCACCTATACGAAAGAAGAACCAAGTATGGGTGTGTATTTGCCATCTTGGTTCTTCTTTCTGTCTATGTGCTATCCACGCAGATACTTTCAGCTGGCGGATGGATTGCTGGTTGTCAACTCGGGCGTTTTAGAAGGTGATGTGGTTGCTTCCGGTATCGTTGGCAGAACTTGTTTCATCCTTCTGCATGTCATTCTTCTCCTGAATCTTCTTCAGCTCCCCACTGGTACGCTTATGCGTAGGCGTGTTCTCCACCATCGCGATGGTGTCGTTGTCGTCAAGAGCGTTGTCCTCGAAGATGTAGATGTTGGGGCGACGCTGTGTGCTGGCATTGTCTCCGTTGCCACCATAGTATTCGATGATACGTGTCGTGTTGGCCTCCTCTGTCTCGGGTTCGGGTTCCCATTTCTCCTTGGGCATGTCGGGTATGTTCTTCAAACCGAAGCCCGTGGCGAGCAGTGTGATCTTCACCTTGCTGCCCAGTGAGTCGTCGACTGCCATACCCCATTTTGTCTCGACGTCGTTTGTGAATTTGTTGAAGAACTCGTGTATCTCGTTCATCTCCTCCATAGTGACTTCGCTGTCCTGAGCCTCGGAACCGAAGTTGAGGTTCAGCAGCACGCGCTGTGAGTTGAAGATGTCGTTGTTGTTGAGCAAAGGACTGTCGAGTGCTTGCTGTATGGCCTTTGTGACACGATTCTCGCCCTCGCCATAACCCGTACTCATGATGGCTACTCCACCATCCTTCAGCACGGTGGTTACATCCTGGAAGTCGAGGTTGATGGTTCCGCGCATGGTGATGATTTCGGCAATACTCTTGGCAGCTACCGACAGGGTGTCGTCGGCCTTGGCAAAGGCATTGAGCAACGTCAGTTCTGGGTAGAGTTCGCGTAGACGCTCGTTGTTGATGACGAGGAGGGCATCGACATGCTTGCTTATCTCCTCTACGCCGTCCAGTGCCTGGAGAATCTTCTTCTTACCCTCGAACTTGAAGGGGATGGTGACGATACCCACGGTGAGGATGCCCGAGTCCTTGGCACATTGTGCAATGATGGGGGCTGCGCCTGTACCCGTACCACCACCCATACCGGCGGTGATGAATACCATTCGGGTTCCGTCGTTGAGCATCTCCTTGATGTCATCGATGCTGTCGAGTGCTGCCTCTCGAGCCTTCTGCGGACGGTTTCCTGCTCCCAGACCATCCTTGCCCAATTGCAGTTTGTAGGGTATGGGTGAGTCTTGGAGTGCCTTGTTGTCGGTATTGCAAAGTACGTATGATACGTCGTGAATGCCTTCGTTGTACATATGGTTTACGGCGTTGCCACCGCCACCACCTACGCCAATCACTTTGATGATGCTGGGATTGTTAACCTCAAGGTTGAACTGAATTCCTCCATTCTCTTGAAATTCTACAGCCATAGTATGTGTATAGTTTATAAGGTTCGTATTTGGGTTCGCGCTCTCGGTTATTCGTCTTCTTCAACCATCTTTTTCAGAAAGCCTCCGAATCGACCAAAGAGAGAGTTTTTCTTCTTGGGCTTCTCCTCCTCCTCTTCTTGCTCGGTCTCTTCTACGACAGGCTCTTCGGCGACGGCGGGCGTCTCAACGACCTCCTCCTCGAAGATGGGTGCTGTGCCTATACAGTTCTCGGTGGCCGACATGAGCAGTGCGATGGCGCTGTTGAATCCCTTCTCGCCACTGTTCACGCTGGATGCGCTTTGCAGTGTGGTGAGCAGTTGCTTGGCAATCTTTATCTTGTTGTCGCTGAAGTTCTTCATATTCATGAAGGCTTCGGTCAGTCCATTGGCATTTGCTGCTCCACCGGTGAGTGTGATACCCGAGAGCAGGTCGTTCTCCCACTGGCCTTTGCTTATCTGGTTGCACACGTTGGCCACGATCTCGGCATAGCGTGCACTGGTGATGATCTGTATCTCCTCCTCGCTGATGGTACGGTCGTTGCTGATGCTGAGCTGGCGCGTATTGTTTTCCTTGTCCTGCGCCAACAGGGCTGTTCCGTATTTTATCTTCAGTGATTCTGCCTCTTCAATCTCCAGGTTCTTGAGTTTTGCCAGATCGTTGGTGACGTTCTTTCCTCCCAATGGGATGGTGACCAGATGGCGCAGTATGTTCTTGGTGAAGATGGCCACCGTGGTAGTCTCGGCGCCGATATCCACCAATGCGCAACCCGAACGCTTCTCGGTGTCGGGCAGCAAAGCCTTGGCCAGTTCGAGGGGGGTGATGAGCAGCTCGACGATGTCGATACCCACCTCGTGCATACAGTAACGGATATTTTCCTGCAGCACGGTGCGAGCCACGATGTTCATGTAGTGGCCCTCGATGCGGTCAGCCTGAATGCCGATGGGGTCGGTGGTAGTGTCGATGCCAAGGTGATATTCCTGTGGTTCGACGTCTAGTATCTGACGGTCGGAATATTGCAGTCTAGAGTTCTCGTCCATCAACTCGTCAATCATCTCCTGCGTCACCTTCACCTTGTTGTCAAATGTGCGGCACACTTTGTTGCTGGTAGTATGCAGAGACTGTCCGGCAATGCCCACGTAGGCACGGGTGATGTATATGCCAAGACTTTCGTTCAGACGTTCTTTGATGCGCGAGATGGCGCTTGTCGTCTTGTTGATGTTGTACACCGTGCCGCGACGTATGCTGTCGCTGATCTTTTCCTGCTCAATGGCCAAGATGTGGATGCTGCCATCTGCCTCCTTCTTGCCCACGATGCCTCGGATGGCCGAACTGCCAAACTCAAAGGCAACGATAATGTTCTTCTCTGCTACCATGGTTATGTTGCTGTAATGATGATGTTGCTTGTAATTATTATGTATCGCTTATTTTTCGCGTCTCTTGCCGATGACGATGCCCTTGTAGTCTACGTTGATGGTCTCGTATTTGTTCCATCCTGTTTCGGGAAGTCCTTTCTCGTAGAATATCTTCAGGCGGTATAGTTTGTCGGTGATGTCGGTGGGTTCGCCCAAAAGTACGGTGTGGTCGGCAAAGCGCGTGTAGAGACGGATGTCGTGGATCGATACCACATCTATCTGCTGTACCTGAGCGCGCCAGAAGGTGCTGTCCTGGATGCATCGTGCTATGGGCGCCAGCTTCTTGCGTGCGAAGTCCTTGGTTATGTTGCCCGTAGCGATGGTCAGGTTGCCGGTGATATAGCCCACGGGCATGTCAGCACCCTTGCGGTCCAGATAATACTCTTCTCCGTTGGCTGCCATGACATGCAAGGCGGGTATCTTGGGCATGACAAAGAGGCTCACCATTCCGGTCGGGGTGAGGGAGCATACAACGGTGTCGATATACGGACTCTGGCTGAGTGTCCGTTCGATGTTACCCATGTTTATCTCGGAGATTTTCTTTCCGCCAAACTGTATCTTCTTCTCGGCGATGATGGTGCGCACGTCGTTCTCGTTGATGAGGCCCATCGAAAGGCTATCCTCGACGTGCAGCTCTACTCCTTTGCACACCATCTCTTCCTTGTTGCCTCCAATTCCGAAGAACGAAATGATGAGGATGGCAGCAATGGCCAGAATGAGTAATATCTTTAATGCAGACTTCATGAATGCTTTTCTTCTCTCGTTTGTCTTTTCTTTTTCTCTCTCTTGTAGATGTCGCTTGCCTTGATCTTTCAGCAGATGCCTCTGCCGCTGTTACTCGCTCAGGATTTTGGCAATCTCCTCCGAGTAGTCCTCTATGTCGCCTGCTCCAAGCGTGATGAGCACATCGAAGCCTCCTTTCTTCACGGTGTCGATGATCTCGTTCTTGCTTATCATCTCGCGATGCTGGCTGGTAAGGTTGTCGTAGATGAGTGCGCTGGTGACACCGGGGATGGGCTGTTCGCGTGCTGGGTAGATGTCCACGATGGCCACGTCGTCGAGCTGCGAAAGAGCATCGGCGAAATCATTATAGAAGTCGCGTGTACGCGTATAGAGGTGAGGCTGGAAGATGGCTTTGATGCGACGTCCCTCATACAGTTGCTTGATGCTTGAGATGCTCTGGCGAATCTCCTCTGGATGATGAGCATAGTCGCTCAGGTATACCATCTTGTCGTTCTTGATGCGGAAGTCGAAACGGCGGTCTACACCACTGAATGATGCCATTGCCTCGCGTATCTCGTCAGCAGAGACGCCTGCCACCTGAGCCAACGCCATGGCGGCGATGCCGTTCTCGATGTTTACTGCTACGGGTACGCCAAGGCGTATGTTGCTGATATTGCCAAGTGGGGAGATGAAGTCAAAGGTTATCTCACCACCGCCAATCTTGACGTTCTCGGCATGGAAGTCACCCTCTTCGCGACTGTAGGTGTAGGTTGTGACATTCTGGCCTGTGCGTGGCTGCATCTTCAAGCCTGTGTGTTGTATGAGGTAGCCGCCCTCGACGATGAGGCTGGTGTAGTGGTTGAAGCTCTCGAGATAGGCTTCTTCCGTTCCGTAGATGTCCAGATGGTCGGCGTCGGTAGCTGTGACGACAGTGGCAAAGGGTGTGAGCCAGTGGAACGAACGGTCGAACTCGTCGGCCTCGATAACTACATAGTCGCTTTTCTGACTGAGGATGTAATTCGTGCCATAGTTCTTGGTGATGCCACCCAGGAATGCGTTGCAGTCCACCGTGCTCTGGTGCAGCAGGTGTGCAGCCATGCTGCTGGTGGTAGTCTTGCCGTGAGTACCAGCCACGCAGAGTCCTTTGTGGGCACGGGTCAGTGTGCCCAGTACCTGTGCACGCTTCTGCACGTCAAACTCGCCTTGGCGAAAGAATTGCAGTTCCTTATGCTCGGCTGGGATGGCGGGTGTGTAAATCACAAGTGTCGTGTCCTTGTCTTTGCATGCCTCGGGAATCAGGTCCAGATTGTCTTCGTAATGAATCTGAGCCCCTTCCTTCTCGAGGCATCTTGTCAGATCGCTAGGGGTGCGGTCATAGCCGCCTACTACCATGCCTTGGTGCAGGAAATATCGTGCAATGGCACTCATGCCAATGCCTCCGATACCTACGAAATATACTGCTTTTATGTCCATCTTCTTGTTCTTTGTTTATCTGCGTGCAAGTTTCAATACCATTTCGGCAATGATTTCTGCCGAATCGGGATATGCCATATTGAGTGCATTCTTCCCTAACATCTCCAGTTGCGCTTTGTCCGTTACAGTCTGCAGGGCCAATGGGATGAGTTTTTCTGTAGCCTCGACATCCTTCACGTAAAGGGCGGCTTGACGGTTCACCAGCGCCATGGCGTTGTGTGTCTGGTGGTCTTCGGCCACATTGGGCGAAGGCACGAGGATGGACGGCTTGCCCAGCAGACAGAGTTCGCTGATGCTGCTGGCTCCGGCACGGCTTATCACCAGGTCGGCTGCCTTGTATGCCTGGTCCATCTGCGAGATGAAATCTGTGACGAACAGATTTGAAGGCTTGCCTTTCTCCTTCAGTTGGTCGGCAATGTGCTGCTTGTAGTAGCTTCCTGTCTGCCAGATGAACTGTACGGGTGCCTCGGCAATGGCCTGCAGATTCTGCAGCACACTCTCGTTCAGGGTGCGCGCTCCCAGACTGCCGCCTACCAGCAGGATGATAGGACGTTCGGTGTTCATGCCGAAGGTGCTGGCACATTCCTCTTTTGTCTCTTCTACATGTAGCAGACTCTGACGCACGGGGTTTCCGGTCAGCACGATGCGCTCTTTGGGGAAGAATCTCTCCATGCCCTCGTATGCCACGCATATCTTCTCGGCTTTCTTGCCAAGCGACTTGTTGGTGACACCCGCAAAGGAGTTCTGCTCCTGGATGAGGCAAGGGATGCCAAGTGAATGGGCTGCGTTCAATGTGGGACTGCTGGCGTATCCTCCTACACCCACCACTGCCTGTGGAGCAAATTCCTTGATGATACCCTTCACGATGCGCTTGCTCTTGAAGAAGTCGAGCATCACGCCAAAGTTCTTAGGCGACCACAAAGGACGTATCAATCCTCTTACCGGCAGACCCTTTATCTCGTAGCCTGCGGCTGGTACCTTGGTCATCTCCATTCTTCCCTCAGCTCCGATAAATAGTATCTTGGCTTCGGGTTTGAGTGCCTTGATGGCATTGGCTATGCTGACAGCGGGGAAGATGTGTCCGCCGGTGCCACCTCCGCTAATTATTATTCTGAGTTCTTCCATTTTGTTCTTAGCTATTTTCTGTTGCGCTTGTCTCGCTGTTTGCTTCTATGTTAGCCTCTTCCAATTCAACTTGTCGTGCAGAGCGGCTCACGCTCAATATCATGCCGATATAGGCACAGGTGATGATGGTGGATGTTCCGCCCTTGCTGACAAGGGGTAATGGCTGTCCTGTGACGGGAAGGAGTCCGACTGCTACGCCCATGTTGATAAGTGCCTGCAGTACCAGCATCAGTGACAGACCCATGACAAGATAGGCCGGGAAACGTGCTACACATTTAGAGGCTATCCTCCATGCCCTATATAATAGAAGAAGGTAAAGGAAAAGCACAAACAAGGCCGACTCTATGCCGCCCTCCTCGATGATGATGGCGTAGATGTAGTCCGAGAAGGCCATAGGCAGATAGTCGCGTTCCACGCTCTTGCCTGGACCTCGTCCCACCACGTTGCTAGTGGCAATGGCTATCTGTGCGTGTGCCACCTGTTGGTTATTGGCCACGTCATACTTCTTGGGGTCCTCGGGGATTTTGTTTCCGTCTTGTATACGTGCCACCCATACGGGTAAACGGTGCAGCATGCCTACGCTGTTGCCAATGCTTCTGGCTGTTTCTATTGACATGCTTTTGGCCGTGATGTATCCCGCCAGGGCCAGTCCCATCAGCGGAAGCGTTATCCAAAGCAGTATCTTCTTTGGGGCCTGGCCTATCCATAGCAGTGCCATGATGACGACGAACAGCAGTCCGGCTGTTGAGAAGTTCTCGGATGCGATGAGTGCACACATGATAAACATGGTTATTATAGCAATCTTCACACCCGTGCTATGTGCCTCGCCGTTTTCCTTGTTTCTCATTGTCAGCAGGAACGATACGAAGCCTATGGTGCTTAGTTTGGCAAACTCACTTGGCTGTATGGTACGTCCGAAGATGCGTATCCAGCGGTCGGCTCCGTTGATCTTCTCTCCGAAGAATAGGGCGTAGATGAGCAGGCCGATTGAGATTATGACCAGAAAAGCACAGAGGGGCTTGAAGAACTTGCATGGCATGAGATGTGCCGTATATGCAACGGCGAGACCGCCTAGCACCATGAGGCCATGGTCAAGCATTGGTGCCCAGTACTGTCCATTCTGGTAGCTGTCGCGGCTGGATGCACTGTAGACTTCGATGAGCGAGATGGCACATAGCATGATGAGCACCATCCATACGACCATGTCGCCCTGTAGTCGTCCTTTGCTCTTTATGGTTGTTGTTGGCAGATTCATTTATTCTTGTTGTTTTTTGGGGGGTACGTCGTGTGTGTGAGTTGGGATTTGCGATCTCGCTTTTTTATTTTTCCTTTGTCTCCATTACACGTTCACGGAACTGTTCTCCACGGTCTTCCATGTTCTTGAACAAGTCGAAGCTTGCGCAGCATGGACTCAGCAGTACCGTGTATCCGGGCTTTGCCATTTCGTTGCAGGCATCGACGCAATCCTTCATCGAGTGGGTGTCGGCTGTGGGGATGCCCATTTCGTCAAAGAAATCGTGCAGTTTCTTGTTGTCTGCACCCAGGTAGACGATTCCTGCGCATTTTTCTTTCACCAGATCCTTTATGGCATTGTAGTCATTACCCTTGTCCTTACCGCCAATGATGAGGATGGTGGGAGTCGTCATGCTGTCCAGTGCATACCAGCATGCGTCTACGTTAGTGGCTTTTGAGTCGTTGATGTACTGCACGCCATTGATGTCGGCCACCTTCTCCAGTCTGTGTTCCACGCCTTCGAAGTTGCTCAGGCATTCTTTCAGTTTCTCGTCCGCAACACCGCTCATGTGTGCGGCGATGCCGGCTGCCAGCATGTTGTACATATTGTGCTTACCGCGCAGCGAGAGTTCGTCTTGCGCCATGCTGAAGACCGTGGGCTGCTCCAGTGTGTATCGACCATCCAGTATGTGGCCTACCATGCCATCCTTGTGCAGGATGCTGAAGGGACACATCTTTGCCTTGATGTCGTATTTGGGCAGTTCTTGCTGTATGATGGGATCCTCGGCCCAGTAGATGAATGCGTCCTCCTCGGTCTGGTTCTGCAGAATTCGCATTTTGGAGTCGGTGTAGTTCTGCATGCAGTTGCCGTAGCGGTCCAAGTGGTCGGGGGTGATGTTCATCAGCACTGCGATGTTGGCACGGAACTGATACATGTTGTCCAGCTGGAAGCTTGACAGTTCGATGACATAATAGTCGTATGTCTTTCCTTCCGCAATCTGGAGTGCCAGCGAGCGACCGATGTTTCCTGCCAGTCCTACATTATAGCCTGCGGTCTTAAGGATGTGATAGATGAGCGTCGTTGTCGTAGTCTTGCCGTTGCTGCCAGTGATGCACACCATCTTGGCGTCGGTGTAGCGTCCGGCGAACTCAATCTCGCTGATGATGGGTGTGCCAGCTTCCTTCAGCTTTACAACCATGGGTGCCTCTTCGGGTATGCCGGGGCTCTTTATCACCTCGTCGGCATTCATGATAAGTGCCTCGGTGTGCTGTCCCTCTTCCCATTCCACATTATATTGGTCGAGAACCTTCTTGTAGCTCTCTTTGATCTTGCCCATGTCGCTGACAAAGACATCAAAGCCTTTCACCTTTGCCAAAGCGGCGGCTCCAACGCCACTCTCTGCTGCACCCAGTATAACTATTCTCTTGCTCATCTTTGCTTCTTTGATTTTATGTCGTCGTTGATCAATTCAACTTTTGATTTAATCTTTCGTTTTTTTTTGTTTTTTCTCGATTCGTCGAAGTTTCGAATTGTCGATTTTGTCGAGGTTTCAGATTATCGGTTTTCGATCTTTCCGTTTTTTTTCTCGGTTCCGATTTTCTAGCTTTTCACCTCTTATCTGATCTTCAGTGTGCCAATGGCCACAGCGCACATGATGATGGTCACAATCCAGAAACGTGTGGTGATTTTCGATTCCAGCCAGCAACCTTTAGGCCAGTTCAGGAACACCTTGACGTCGCTTGCCAACTGACCGGGTTTCACTCGGAATGTGTCGTGCAGCGGAGCACGCTTGAACACGCGCCATTTCAATCCCTTCTTATTGCCCATCTTTGCCACCTTGGTCTGTAGCAATACGCTGATGCTTTCCATCAGGAAGATGAAGCAGAGCAGGGGGATAAGCAGCTCCTTGTGCAGGATGACGGCCATGACGCCTATCACACCACCAATGGCCAACGAACCGGTGTCGCCCATGAATACCTGTGCAGGATATGAGTTATACCAGAGGAATCCTACCAAAGCTCCTACGAATGCCAGTGAGAAGATAACCAGCTCTTCCGTTCCCGGTATGTACATGATATTGAGGTATGATGCCATACTGATGTGACTGCTTACATAGGCAAATACGCCTAGGGCCAACATGATGATGGCCGAGTTTCCGGCACACATACCGTCCATACCATCGTTCAGGTTGGCGCCGTTGCTGACAGCCATGACGATGAACGTGGTGACCAGTACGAATAGTATCCAACCAGCTGCAGTCTTGTATTTGCCCATGAAACTCATCATTCCGCTGTAGCTCAGGTTGTTGTTCTTGACGAACGGAATGGTAGTGTCTGTACTCTTCACTTTTTGCGAGTTATGCACTACTACCTCGTGATTCTGCTGCATAGCCGTTTTGTTTTCTTGTATCACTGCATCGGGGCTCAACCAAAGTGTGAGGCCCACAATCAGTCCCAACAAAGCTTGGCCAGCCAGTTTGAAGATGGGACGCATACCATCCTTCGACTTCTTCATCTTGATGTAGTCGTCGGCGAAGCCCAATGTGCCCAGTACCAGGATGGTGCCCAGCATCAGTAACATGTAGATGTTGCGCAGACGTCCCAGCAGCAGACAAGGTATGACGGTCGATACGATGATGATGATGCCGCCCATTGTGGGAACTCCTTTCTTTTCCACGCCGTAGGGGTCGATGCTTGCGTCGCGTTGTGCCTCGCTGGCGTTATGACGCTTCATCCATTTGATGAAGTACTCGCCAAACCAAGCCGAGATGATGAGCGAGAGCACCAGGGTGAGGATGGCACGAAACGAGATGTAAGACCACAGGTGTGAACCGGGTATCCCAAATTGCTCTAAATATCTAAACAGGTAGTATAGCACGTCGTTTTTTGTTTATTGATTGTCAATTATGAATTGTGCATTGTGAATTATGCATTAATTCCAAATGCCTCTCGTATCACTTCGTGGTCGTCAAAGTGGTGTTTTACACCCTTGATGATCTGATAGTCCTCATGTCCCTTTCCTGCAACGAGGATGACGTCGCCAGGCTTCGCCATCATGCAGGCTGTGCGTATGGCTTCGCGTCGGTCCACGATGCATATTACTTTCTTCTTCTGCTCGTCGTCCAGGCCGGCCATCATGTCGTTGATGATGTCCTGGGGCTCCTCGAATCGTGGGTTATCGCTTGTTATGATGACACGGTCGCTGTTCTTGACAGATTCCTGTGCCATGATGGGACGTTTGCCCTTGTCGCGATTGCCGCCAGCACCACACACGGTCCAGCATTCGCCTTTGTGCTGCAGTACCTCGTTGATGGTGCTGAGCACGTTTACCAGTGCATCGGGAGTGTGTGCATAATCGACGATGGCTGTCACACCCTCCTTGCTGCGTATGCTCTCAAATCGTCCGTTGACGGGGCGCATGGTACTCAGTGCTACCAACACCTCTTCCTTGCTGCGACCCATCATGCGTGCGGCACCGTATACAGCCAGCAGGTTCGATACGTTGAAGCGTCCTACAAACTGTACGAATACCTCTGTGCCGTCCATCTCCAGGTTCATGCCTTCAAATCCTTCTTCCAGAATCTTTGCCTTGAAGTCTGCTGCAGTGCGCAGTGAATAGGCCTTTATGTCGGCCTTGGTGTTCTGTACCATGATCATGCCGTTCTTGTCGTCGGCGTTCGTCACGGCAAAGGCTCCCTTGGGTAGCATGTCGAAGAAACCCTTCTTGGCATCGCGATAGTTCTCGAATGTCTTGTGGTAGTCAAGATGGTCGCGTGTCAGATTGGTGAAGATACCTCCCGCAAAAGTGAGACTGCCGATGCGCTTCTGTGCAACGCTATGGCTGCTCACCTCCATGAATGCATATTCGCAACCCTCGTCGGCCATCTGTCCCAGCAGACGGTTGAGCGTGATGGGGTCGGGAGTAGTCACTTCGGTGGGAACGGGCTTGCCGTCTATGTAGTTGCACACTGTGCTGCAGAGTCCGCATTTGTATCCGAAGCTGCGGAACATGTTGTAGAGAAGTGTGGCGATGGTGGTCTTGCCGTTTGTGCCAGTCACACCCACCAGCTTCATCTTTTCTGTCGGATCGCCATAGTAGTGGGTGGCCAGTGCACCTACCACATCCTCAGTATTCTCATATCGTACGTAGCTGACACCCTCGGCGAGTTTCTCGGGTAGTGTCTCGCAGACGATTGTGGTTGCGCCCAGTTCAATGGCTTTCTCTATGTAGTTATGACCGTCGGCTTGTGTGCCTCGCATGGCCACAAAGGCTTTACCGGACGTTATCTGGCGTGAGTCAATCTCAATGCCGGTAACCTTCACCTCATCATTACCTATGACTTGGCAGGGCTTTGTTTTCTCTATCAGTTGTTTCAGTGTCATACTCATACCTTATTATATTTATATGCGCGTGTGCGCGCGTTACACACCTAATGTCAGATTCACGGTTGTTCCTTTCTTGATGTCCGTTCCCGGACTCACGCTTTGCGAAACGACTTTTCCGGCTCCTTTAATCTTGGCCTTGATGCCAGCTTTCTGCAATGCAAATACAGCATCTCGGGCTCCCATTCCCGTCACGTCGGGCATCTTGCCTTCGCTTGTATGCGTGCATATCAGTTTCAAGTTTCCGCTTGTAGCGTCAGGCTTGCACCATGCCACCTCGCTGTTGTTTCGGCTGTTCCGACTGGTGTCGACGGTGCTGTTGGCAATGTGCAGCTCGTTCAGTACTTGCTGCGTCTCCTTGGTGTTGCCTGTCTTGACGGTAGGAGTCAATACGGCATTGCTGTCGCGCACCTCGATGGGGATGCGGTGGTTCATGCCCCTTGTCATCATGGCCTGTGCCACTTGTGCAAATACGGGAGCGCAGTGTCCACCACCCGATGCGGGCAATCCGTACTTGCGGATACCTACGAAGCATGTGTATTGAGGATTCTCGTAGGGGAAGAAACCGCAGAAGCTGACAAAGTAACGCATGACGCCGGCATGATAACCCTTTCCTGGTGCTGCAATCTGCGCTGTGCCGGTCTTGCCCGCTACCTTGAACTGGCAACGTGCCTTCTTGCCTGTTCCTCTGGGAGCACTGACGACATTCTCCAGAACGCCACGCACCTTCTGCAAGGTCTGCTCCGAGCACATCTTCTCGCGCAGCACTTCGATGGGGAATTCGCGTACGATCTTGCCATCCTCCATCTCAGCCTTCACGAAGCGAGGCTTCAATAGCTTGCCGTTGTTGGCAATGCCGTTGTAGAATGCACATGTGCTGATGGGGGGGAGTAGCGACTCATATCCGATGCTCATCCATGGCAAGGTGGTAGCCCACCATTCTTTTTTGTTCTTCGGGTCGGTCTTCATGACGGGGTTCTTGGCTCCGGCCAGAGGCAGGTCAAGAGGAATTCCGGCTCCTTCACGCTTCAATGCATCGATGTATGCCTGTGGGTTGTTGTGGTAAGCACCGTCGATCATGAGACTTACGCCTACGTTCGAACTCTTCTCGATGATCTTCTTCACCGTGATGCTGCCGTAGCCTCCGCTTGTCGACCATGAGGCATCCTTCATCCATCGGTTGCTGAACATGTGGCGTCCGTTGCCTGTGTTGTACACGGTGCTGGTGTCGCACTTGCCGTCCTCCAATGCTGCCATCAAGCTGGCAGTCTTGAAGGTTGAACCGGGTTCCATACACTCCGAGATGGAGTAGTTCAGTATCTCGCTGTAGTTGCCCGAATCGTCCTGTCCCATATTCACGATGGCCTTCACGTCGCCGGTCTTGGCTTCCATGACGATGACAACACCCATTTCGGCATCCAGGCTCTTGAGCTGTGCCACGAGGGCCTTTTCGGCGATGTCCTGGATGTCCACGTCGATGGTGGTCATGATGTCATGACCATTTATGGCAGCCTTGTCGCTGAAGTCCACATGCGCGTTCCTTACTTTAGTGTTATGCTTGATGCCATCTTTTCCGCGCAGAATGGTGTCGCACATCAACTCAATGCCGTTCTTTGCCCAGCTCTCGGTCGTGTACTTGATTCTCATGTTTTTCTTCCTGTACTCTGTCAATACCGAGTCGGAAATCTCTTTTCCGTTCTCGTCTACGTTGACAGTGCGCAGCGAACCCAGTGTGCGGCTGGCCAGACTTCCGTATGGCTTTTTGCGCGTCATGATCTCGTCACCGTGGAATCCGCCCTTGAACGAAGACTCGCGCAGCAAAGGCAGCTTCTTGCATTCATTGTATTCGATGAAGGTGGCCAAGTGCTTGGGCAGTATGCTCCAACCGTTCTTTTTCTTGTCGAATCCGTCGCTGAGACGGTCACGGAAATACTTCTCGGTGTAATCGGGGAAAATCTGATGCAAACCTATGGCGATGCTGTCCAGGTCGGCTACGAAAGCACTGTCGCGCCATTTCTGTGCCTTTACGCGCTGCAAAGAGTCCTTGTCTATGACGGTAAAGTCGATGCAAAGGCGATATTCGGGCACGCTGCCCACCAGGAGGCGGTTGTTACAGTCGTAGATGTTGCCTCGCTTAGCCTTGTCTACTATGTTGGCCTTGACGAACTGCTTGCGTACCTCTTCCCAATAAGGACGTTTCCAGAACATCGTCTTCATCGATGTGAAGATGACGATGGCTCCGACGGCACACAGCAGGAAGAACACCCAGCGAAAACGCTTGACGCCCGTTTCGTGCTTGCAGACATTGCCTGTAGTACTGTTTTTCTTATTCTTCTTTGCTGCCATGACTCTATTTTTCTGCTTTTATCAGGAACGGTGCATCCTTGCTGTGCTTCAGCGTGGTGTCGCCGTTTTGTTTTAGTTGTTCCTCTATTCTACTCTCTCTTGTGCAAGTGGTCAGTTCGCTGTAGCGTGTCAGCCACTTGTATTTCATCCTTGTCAGTTCCTTCTTCAGGTTTGCCTCTTCAATCAGTTCCTGTTGCGCTTGGTATCGGTTGGTTACGAATCCCAGCAAGCAGGCTGTGATGACGATGATGAACAACAGGTTGCGTCGGAACCACTCTCCGTTCAGGTTGATGCTCTTGAACAGGTCCTTCGCACTGGTAATGTTCGTCTCGCCCTCGTTGTTGAGCAATGCCTGCATGACGCGGCGTCGACGGCTTTTCTTGTCCTCCTTCTCCGTTCCTTCGTTTTTGGATTCCTCCTCGTCCCCGTCTTCCGTCTGGCTGTCGAATTCCTCCTCCACGAGTTCCTCGTCCTGCAACTCGTCAAGATCGTCTATGTCGTTGTATTTTTCTTTCTTGCTCATATCTTTTCCGCTATTCTTAGTTTAGCACTACGGCTACGGGGGTTCTCTTGTTGTTCGGCTGCCGAGGGTGTCATTACACCTTTTTTAATAGGGCGTAGCGGCGAGAGGATGTTTCCAAAGAAGTCCTGCTCTGTCTTTCCTTCGGTGTTTCCGCTTCGCATGATGTTCTTTACCATTCTGTCCTCCAGCGAGTGGTATGTCAGCACCACCAGCCTTCCTCCAGGCTTCAGCACCTCTATGGCTCCAGCCAGCATCTGCTTCAGTGCGTTCATCTCGCCGTTGACCTCGATGCGCAGGGCTTGGAACACCTTTGCCATGTCTTTCTTCTCTCTGTCTCGTCCGAGCATCGGTCGCAGCAGGTCGGCCAATTGTCCGGTAGTCTTTATCTCGTTCTCCTTTCTGGCTTTTACCAACGTGGCCGCTAGCTTTCGACTTGTCTTCATCTCTCCGTAGAGGTAGAAGATGTCTGCCAGCTGTTCTTCGCTGTAGGTGTTGACCACTTGTGCGGCGGTGAGTCGGGCAGCCTGATTCATGCGCATGTCGAGTGCGGCGTCATATCGGAATGAGAATCCTCTCTCGCCTTCGTCGAAGTGGTGACTGCTCACTCCCAGATCGGCCAGTATGCCGTCCACTCCGTCTACCCCGTAGTATTGCATCCAGTTCTTGACAAAGCGGAAGTTGCTTCTTACGAAGGTGAATCGTTCGTCGGTCATGGCGCCTTGCATGGCGTCCAGGTCTTGGTCGAATCCGTACAGATGCCCGTCTTTGCCCAGTCTGCTCACTATCTCACGGCTGTGTCCGCCGCCGCCGTATGTCATGTCGGCGTAGATGCCGTCGGGGTGGATGTTGAGTCCTTCGAGCGACTCTTCAAGCATTACCGGTTTGTGATATGTTTCGCAGATCATATAGAGTTCTTTTTCTGGGCTTTTCTATCATTGATTTTGATGATAGGTGTCAATTTTGTCTTTTTTTTGCCTACCTACTTTTTAAAATGCCGTAACGGCTTTCAGAAAATGCCTTGAGAGTATTTCTTGAAAAGCCGTTGATTCGATGTAGGAAATGTTGTAGTGAGACTATTCTTTGTCTCTCATCATCTCTTCCAAACTATTGGCAAACTCATCTTCGTTGGCAAGCATATCCTCAGCACTTTGTCGGTTCCATATCTCTATGGTGTTGTCCATTCCGATAAAGCGAACCTCGGCGTTTATGTTGGCAGTGTCAAGATAGCGTTTCGGTATCAGGATGCGTCCGTCTCCGTCGAGCGACACGCTTTCCGATGCCGCCACAAAGCGACGTAGGTTCTCTCTTCCCTTTCTGTCGAACGGGTTCGTGCGCTCGGTGATGCTATCCACCATCTTGTCCCAAATGCTGTGAGGGTAGAGCACGAGGCATTGCTGGAATACGTCACGACGCAAAACAAGCCCTTCCTCGCCCGAAGTGACCAGGATCTTGCGGAAGGCGGCGGGTAGAAACACCCTTCCTTTCGAGTCTGCTTTGGCATCATAATTACCAGTGAAACGCATACGTGTACCTATCTTTAATTGTTTTCTGCTGCAAAATTACTAAATTCCCCACAATTCCCCACACTTTTTACTAAAAAAGTTCAAATTATTTTTCAACACCCTGTTCATAACACTGTTCACAAGTTCTTTCCCTGTTTGTGCAAAATAGCTCGAAAGCCCGATAAATACTCCTGTTTTGAATATTTTATGAAGAAAAAAATAACTATATTTGCTGCGGTGGGGAATTTTTCCTAACTTTGCCCGGTGAATCCCAAAATATAGTGTATTATGTGCAAGAAACTCCTATTCCTTTCGTTCTGTTTGCTTCTTGTTCTTCCTCTGTCCGTCAATGCGAAAAAGAAGGAGAAGCGAAGCGTGGTTCGTATTGAAACCACGATGGGTGTTATTAAGGTTGCTTTGTTGGACGAGGCTCCCAACCACCGCGACAATTTTCTGAAGCTTGCCGAGAGCGGCCATTATGACGGTACGCTCTTCCATCGTGTCATAAATGAATTCATGGTTCAGGGAGGTGATCCTGACAGTAAGACGGCCAAGCCCGGTCAGATGTTGGGTGATGGCGATGTGCCCTATACGCTGGCCCCCGAGATTCTTTTGCCCGATTGGTATCATCTGCGTGGAGCATTGGCGGCGGCTCGCGAGCCCGACGATGTCAATCCACAGCGTCTCAGCAGTGGTAGTCAGTTCTATATTGTCACGGGCAAGAAGTTCGGACTTGGCTCAATAAAGAAGGAGCGTGCCAAACTCGAGGAGCGCGGTTATGAGATGAGCGCACAGATGTTTGACGACTACCAGATGATTGGCGGAGCGCCCCATCTCGATGGCAACTATACCGTTTACGGAGAAGTTATCGAAGGCATGGATGTCGTGTTGCGTATGCAGACTGTCGAGACCGACAAAAACGACCGTCCGGTGCAGGATATCGTGGTGAAAAAAATGGTGGTTGAGCAGCGTTCCAAGGCAGCATCGGGACAAAAGTCAAAAAAGAATAAATAATGCTTAGATGTGTCGAAAATGGCACAAAATGATGCATTTTGAGCAATAATTTCGGTATTTTACCCTTTTTTCTACCAAAAAGTCGACTTTTCTCTATATAAAATAAGTATCTTTGCGCCCGATTAATTGAAATTGTGTTTTTGTAACAATAAACAATCAATGAAGAAATTCTTTCTTTTACCTCTCGCATTTGCCGCTTTCGGTTTCGCCTCTTGCAGCGACGAACCGTTGAATGCAGAGTGCGACATTGAGTCCGTTACATTGGGTGTGGATACACCTGAGGAAGTGTTTTACCATGCATACGATGCAACCCAGTCGGTTCCTTCTACGGCCGACAGTATCGGTTTCCTTATTCGTCACTATGTGAATGTGGAGTCTATTCCTGTAAACTTGACAGTCACTCCTGGTGCCACCGTTTATGTGGTGGGTGCAGACGGGACAGAGAGTCTTTTCAAGAATGGCAGTTCGCTCGATTTCTCGGATGAGCAGATCCAACGATTGCGTGTAGTGAGCCAGGATGGCGCATGGAGCCGTAGCTATAAGCTCAATGTGGTTCACGATGTACCTTCCGAAGGCGATATGACGCTTGACTTCGAAACCTATGATTTGGATGCCAGTGGCAAGTATTACATCTGGACGGTGACCGACCCCAATGCCGTAAATGGCTTGTTCGGTTCGGGCGATCCTACCTGGAAAAACGGTAATCCCGGTTTCAAGTTGAGTAAGTCTTCTGCCAAACCAATGGATTATCCTTCTGTTCCTCTTGTCGGAGAAGGCCCTGATGGCTCGGCTTGTGTAAAATTGGAGACAATGGATACGGGCGCTTTTGGCCAGATGGTGAATATGCGTATGGCAGCCGGCAGTATGTTTGTAGGTGAGTTCGATGTTGCCAATGCTTTAAAGGATGCCTTGAAGGCTACACGTTTTGGACTTCCTTTCAAACATAAACCAGTGAAGTTGTCCGCTTGGCTGAAGTATGAACCCGGCACTAAGGCCTTCCAGGACCGTATGGGTAAGCCCGTCGAGGGTATTGCCGACGAGCCAGATGCTTATCTTGTGGTATATCGCAACCAGGATGCAGCAGGCAATCGTGTGATGCTCGATGGCAATGACGTGCTGACCAATCCCCACATCGTGGGTATTGCTCGTCTGCCTCACCACTATGTCAATCCCGAAGCAACCTATCCTCGCGATGGCGGTGGCGACTTGGAGAGCAATGATCCCATCCATGGCATAACTAGCGAGTGGCAGCAGTATGTGCTTGATGTCAACTACTACGAGGAACTTGATCCTGAGATACTTGTCAACAATGGCTATAGCATGGTCATTGGTTTCGCCTGCAGTTGGCAGGGAGCCTATTTCCGTGGTTCAATCGGCAGCAAGCTCTATATCGATAATGTGAATGTGATTTGCGAGTATTAATATATAGAATGAAAGATATGAATTTGACAAAATATATCCTTGCTGCCGCATTCTCCTTTTCTGCTGTGGTAGCCAATGCTCAGGAAGACAGTTGGGCAGAGTGGGGTCCTACCAACACCAGCACCAATGCCGGTTTTATTGTTCGTGCCGGTTACACCATTGGTGGTACGATGCCTCTTCCTATTCCTGCCGAGATTCGCAGTATCAATGAGTTCTCACCCAAAGGTGGTGCTACTGTTGGCCTTGATTGCTATAAGATGTTCAGCAAGCGTTGGGGCATCAGTGCAGGCTGGCATTTCTTCTACGAGGGTTTCCATACCAGTGCTAATGTCAAGAACTACAAGATGAGCATCACGATGGATGGTAATACGATGGGTGGCTACTTCACTGGTTGCGATGTTACCAATACCGATGCTTGGGGTATGACCATCCCTGTCTTGGCCACCTTCCGTCTTTCTCCCCGTTGGAATGTAAGCCTCGGTCCCTACTTTACAACCTATTTCAAGTCTAGCTTCGAGGGTGAGGTCTACGATAATCCCGACGGTGTAGGTTACCTGCGCGTGGACACACCTACGGGTGAAAAGATTAATATGGATCGCAACAATCCCGCCACCTATGACTTTAAGGAGCACATGCGTCCTTGGGCTGGCGGTATCGAGTTGGCTTTCGATTGGAAAGCCATGAAGCACCTCAATGTCTTTGGCTCTGTTGATTGGGGACTCTCTGATGCCATTGAGCCCGACTTTGATGCTGTTGCTTTCAAGATGTATCCCATCTATGCCACTTTTGGCGTGGCTTACAGATATTGAGAAAATATGAGAAATAGGAAAACAGAATAATAACAATAAAATATAAGCTTATGAGAAAATTATTACTCACAATGATCTGTGCCTTAATGTCTATGGTCAGCATGGCACAAATGACAAAGCCTTTTGAGGATGACCTGGTTGTTACCATCGATGGTGAGAGTGCCGCTCCTCAGAAAACTACGGTATATTTGACTCTGAACGAGGACAATACCTGTAATTTTACTTTGAATAATTTTATATTGGATTCTGGTGAAGGCGATGTTATGGCTGTTGGTAACATCTTTATCGAGAACCTTCCAATGAGTCTCAGTGAGGAAGGCTATTATACCTTCTCGTATGATGGTAATCTTGTCATCACCGAAGGTGACTTGGAGGGTTATGATACTTGGATAGGCCCCCTCTTGGGTGAAATTCCTTTGAAGTTGACGGGTAAGGCCACCATGGACAAGGTCTATGTCACCATTGATATCGATATGATGGAGAATTTGGGGCAGATTATCCATGTAACCTTTGGTTCGGACTTTGATTCTACCGCTATCAAGGCCATCAAGAACAGCCAGAAGGCTGCCGTGGCACACGACCTCACCGGACGTCCTGTCAGCAAGGACTTCAAGGGCATTCGTATCGTGAACGGCAAGAAGGTTGTTCGCTAAAAAGAATTATTAAAACTAAATTACATAAATTATGAAAACAAACAAAATCGCAAAGGTCCTCACCCTTATGCTGGTGATGATCACTACGATGAGCCTTTCGGTTCTGGCAGGTACCAACAAGACCTACTACGCCAAGACTACTGCCACTGCCTCTGGTGCGGGTAAGGTGTATGTGGGTACTACTAATGCTGCGCCTGCCGACGAGGATTACAAGGAGACTTCAGAGGCTGCTTCCTCTGCCACCTCAACAGGCAACAACGGAAGTGTCCGTTTCTACCTCCATGCCAAGCCCAGCACTGCAACAACCAAGTTCGCAGGTTGGTATAACGACGCCGAACTTACTGGTGATGCAGTCAGCACCAGCAATCCTGCTCAAATAAATGTGGTAAGTACTTCTACCGACGAGGCTAATCCTATCGTAAAGGACTACTATGCCAAGTTTGTCGAGGCAACCGAGTTCTATAGCTCTACCGTGACGGGTCATATTGTTGGCGTGGGTGGTAGCATCTGCATCTCGCTTAGCGCTGATGGCGATAACTTTAACACAGCTGACTGTTCGGCCAGCAACCTGAAAGACGTTGAGCCTAAGTGCAGCTACTATCTGAAGGCACAACCTGTCGATGCTGAGGTGTACCGTTTTCTCGGTTGGTATAGTGACGAGGCATGTGAGACTCTGATCAGTAAGAATGCTAACTACACCTACGCAGTTACTTCTGAATCGCTCGATGCTGAGAACCCCACACAGTTCGATGTCTATGCCAAGTTCGAGGCTATCCCCTACTACTATTCTGCTGTTAATGCATCGGCCGAAGGCGAGGGCGTAGTATTCGTCAACACTGCCAATGCCCAGGACGATGAAGCTTTCGACACCAAGTCAAGCGTCTTACAGAAGGTAGCAGACACTGGTGCACACACCTATTATCTTTTTGCAAAGACCAACGACGATGATTATGTTGACTTCGACGGCTGGTATCTCGACGACAAGTTCACCGAGCTTCTTTCCAATTCATCCTCTTACACCTATAAGGTTACTACCGAGGCTATGGACGAGGAGAGCGAAGAGGTGTTCCAGGTATTCGCTAAGTTCACCAAGCGCAATATGTATCAGGTGCGTAATGCCGGCTTCGAGAAGTGGCATGCTGACAATGAGCCTGGCTTCGGCTGGAACTCATTCCCTTCAGCTGTAGGTTCTCAGGCAGGCTTAGGAAAAGGTATGTCGCCCAATCCCGAGAAGGTTGAGGGTCGTGATGGTGGTTCTGCTGTCCGTATCTTCTCTAAATATGCAGGTCTGTTCGGTATTGGTGCCAATGCCAACGGTAACCTCACTACAGGTATCGTTAACATGGGTAGCATGACTCCCGCCGATCTTGACAACCATAACTTTACTGATATCAGCAAACCTGCTCACCGCCTCGTTATCGAGGGTCAGCCCGATGGTGTTGAGTTCTACACCAAGTACAAGAAGGGTAATGCCGAGGGCGAGTACAACGGTCATGCTCAGTTCATCATCCATGACGAGTACAACTTCCGCGATCCTGAGGTAGAAGAAGAGCAGGAGCACAAGATTGCAAGCTGTGGCGTAGATATCATGGAGTCGGAGGATTGGGCACGCAACACTGGCGACATCACCTATCTCTGGGAGAAGGATGCCGCTGCTGCTACTGTCAAGTACCTCCTCATCAACTTCACCACCAACGTAATTCCTGGTGGTTCAGTTGATGATGAACTCATCATCGATGATGTTCGTCTCGTTTACAACTCCGAGTTGGCTTCTGCCACTATCGGCGAGACTGCTGTCGAGTTCGTCGATGGTGCTGCTACCGTTGACGCTCTCTATGATGCAGAGGCTCTCACACTGACCAGCAACGGTCGTGC
Source organism: Bacteroidales bacterium (assembly GCA_018064685.1). Classification (GTDB taxonomy): domain Bacteria; phylum Bacteroidota; class Bacteroidia; order Bacteroidales; family Bacteroidaceae; genus Physcousia. The sequence continues at coordinate 30,713 of JAGHUS010000037.1, forward strand.
TGCTACCATCGAGACTGCTTATGACAGCAAGACTGGTGTGCTGACCATCACCGTCAAGGGTCAGGACTACGAGGCTGACAACACCAACGTTCATGTCTACACCATCCAGTACAAGGTTCCCACCTACGCCTTGAAGTTTGTTGTCGACGGTGCGGAGATTAAGAGTGAGGAGCTGACCGAGGGTTCTACGATTAACTATCCCGAGGTTGATCCTCGCGAGGGTTACACCTTCGCATGGGACAATGATGCTACCGAGATGCCTGCCGATGCACTTACCATCACCGGTGCTTATACTGTCAACAACTACACCCTTACCTTCGTAGTGGATGGCAACACCCTTAGCACTGCCGAGGTTCAGTATGGTGCTGAACTCGCTTATCCCGAGGTTGATCCTCGTGAGGGTTACACCTTCGCTTGGATTGACGAGCTGCCTGCAACCATGCCTGCCGATGCACTTACCATCACCGGTGCCTACACCGTCAATACCTACAAGGTGACCTATCTCGACACTGATGGTGAGACTGTCCTCGCAAGCTTCGACGTAGACTTTGGTGCTGCTATGCCTTCGGCTCCCGAGTACAAGCTGCCCGAGAACGACGAGCGCTTTACCTACAGCTTCCTGGGTTGGGATGGCGAGACCTTCGAGACCATGCCCGCACACGATGTAACCTTCACGGCTAATGTTGATGTTGCCGACAGCATCAACGCTGTGGCTATCAGCAAGGACGCTGTCATCTACACCCTGAATGGTCAGCGTGTCAGCAGCGCTAAGCGTGGCAATGTATACATCATCAACGGAAAGAAGTTGCTCGTGAAGTAATCACTTCCGATACTTATTACTTACTGACATATTTATCCCCTTATCCGTCTGTGGCAATGTTCGCGGAGGATAAGGGGATAATTTTGTATGTACGTATCACCTTCTTCATAAATATCCATGCATGACTGCGCAATAAGAATACTATCTTATGCCGATAAGATTACTATCTTATTGCAATAAGATTACTATCTTATCACTGTAAGATTACTATCTTATTTCAATAAGATTACTATCCTTTCTCTGATTCATGCTGCGTGACTATACAAAAATGCGCCTGTCAAGTTTGTACTCGACAGGCGCATCTTTGCTATAAAAGCTTGCGGAATTGTTTTGTGACAAGTTGTTTTTTAATCTTCGCATAACAGCTGCTTGCCGAACCACCTCTCGGCTATGGCCTTGGGCGTGCGTGCTGCATAGATATCCGTTACGGTCAGGTCGTCGATGTTGAGCTGGCTCACCAGCTGTATGGTGCGCAGCGAGTCGCCGCCTAACAGGTAGAAGTCATCGTGCGTGCCGATGCGCTCCAGTCCCAGCACCTCTTGCATCGTCTGGCAGAGTCGCTCCTCCAGTTCGTTGGTGGGGGCTGTATATTCGGTGATGTATTCCTCCACGGCGGGTGCCTTGAAGGCCTGTCGATTCACCTTGCCGTTTGGAAGACGAGGAATACTGTCCACCTTGATGAAGTAGGACGGTATCATATAGGCAGGCAGAATCTTCAGCAGTTCCTCGCGTGTCTTGGCGTATTCGATGTCCACTTCGGCCGTGTAATACACACAGATGAAGCTGCGTTCCGGCTGTACGAATCCCTTGGCAAATGCCCAGTCGATGCCCAGCACACGCTTCACTGCCGCCTCTATCTCTGCAGGCTCAATGCGGTTACCGTTTATCTTTATCATGTCCGTCTTGCGACCCAGAATGACGTAGTTGCCATCCTCGTTGACGCGGGCGATGTCGCCAGAGCGGAAGTAACCGTTTACAAATGAATTGCGTGTTCTTTCCTCATCGTTGATGTATCCGCGAAAGTAGGGATTGCGGTAGCATAGTTCGCCAATTGCCCCTTTCTTTGTGATCTGTTCGTCGTCGTCAAATAGCATCACCATTTCTTTGTCCGTGGGATTGCCTATTGGCGTGTTTTTGTAGGCTTTGTGCAATCTGAATCCGCAGATGTGATAGCCTTCGGACTGTATGTATATGTTCAATAAGCAATTATCTTCTTGGTAATAATCGTTTAGTGGCTCAGATGCAAGATAAACGAGTCCTATATTTAATGCAGCAATTTTATTGTATATATAATACGATGGAGGAAAGAATGCTATACTGAAATCATTTCTTGTTTCTATGTATTCCCTTAGTTTCTGGGGGTTCTTCATTAAATCCAGCGATCCAATATCAGATGTCAATGGGTGCCAGATGCTCATCGTGCAGATGGCGATTGTTCCAATGGTAGATATTGGTACATAGCTATATTGGATACTTTCGGTAGATAATGGTTTATCGCAGATTTTCTCTACAAGTCTTTTGAGGTTTAATGGCATGAAGTCTAAACTGCCATATTCATGTATTACGCCTTTAGGCGTTCCTTCCGAACCGCTTGTGTAGACAGCAAAGGCTGCGTCATGAGGGTCTGTCTTCGTGTGTCCTTTACAAGGATTGACGTGTAGTATTTCATTCCATATCTGTTGGCTGATTGTGAATGTGCATTTACAATCATCATGAATGAACGCAACTCGTTCGATGCCGGTCATAGCGTCCACAACTACTGTTGCAGCACCTGCTCTCCAAACACCCAGTAGACAAATGTATGCATCCAATCCATGAGGAAGCTGTATCATTGTGAAGTCTTCCTTTCCAATGCCTTTCTGCTTCAGGTAGGCATAGACACGACCCGACAGTTCGTCTAGTTCGCGGAAGGTCAGTGATGTCTCGCTGTCTCGCAATATCACCTTGTCGGGATAGTTACGTACGTTCTCTTCAAACTTCTCTATGAAACGCATATCTTTGTATTTTTTATTTGTTGATAAGCCACTCTGCGTTACGCTCGATGAGAGTGGCAAAATGACGGATGCTCTCCGCTTTGTAGTGCCTTGGTGAATAGTTGAACGTCAGTGTGAGGGACTCCAGGTTGATGTCAATGTCCAGCATGCAGTACGACTCGTTGCTTGGCTCGACTGGTATGAACTCGAATTCGGCCGGACAGCCCTCCATGGCTTCGGCCATGCTGGGTTGCACCAGTACGTTCACCGCATTGTGCCACGGACTGTCGGCGGGCGAAGACAGTGTGAAGGGGTAGTCGCTGTGCAGGATGCCTTGTTCTATAAGCCCCCCTCCAGCTCCCCACAAGGGGGGAGTGTGCAGATGAGACGGCATCGTGCCCGTCTTCGTCATCGTTTTCGTTAACTTCATCGGAATGTCGCGATGCAGCGAACCGAAGATGTGCATCTGTTCGTTCGTCTCACGCCCCATGTAGGCCCACGTCAGTCCGGCTTTGTCCGTGCCGTTATAGTCCATGATGGCAAGCGCCGTCAAAAGGCAGAAGGCTGCGTTGAGGCTTATCTTCTGTTGTCGGCAGAAGGTTGTCAGTTTGTCGGCGTACCCCGGCGTTACGATGTAAGGCATGTAAGGATGGTCGGTAGGCAGTTCGCCCGTGGGCGAGTCCTGACGTGGCAGGAGTGGATAGTTGGGCGTGCCGTATTGTTGCACCAGCCACTCGCCATGCTCTCGGTATGTGTTGCTCTTGGTATGTGCCACGTATTGCTGCAGATAGCGCAAATAGTTGTCATGCGGCAGTGCTTCGCCACGATAGGCACGCCAGATGTTCTGGGCAAAGAGTACGAAACTGGTGGCGTCGCCCAGGATGCGGTTCAGTGTGAGCGAAAGATATACATAGCCATCCTCATTATAAACCTTGGCCGACAGGTAGGGTGTGCGGTAGCCTTTCTCATACCATTGTTGTCCATCCTCGGTGATGTGCATGGCAAAGACGGGGTGGTTGTTGATGGCCGTTTCTAGTGCGGCGGAAAGCCTTGCGGCATCAATTTCGCTTTCTTTGGCGCGAAGCTGTACGGGGAAGGTCCAACGTTGTGCGGCCTCCTTGTCGTGAAGGATGGCGTTGTGTACCAGACGTGAGAAGGGTAGGAGAGGGTAGCGTTGGTCGTTCGGCTCGTCATTCGAAGATACTGGACGTAAAGCCATGCGCCGATGCATCCACAGTGCGGCGATGCCTTGTGGCGTCCTTCCCTGCATGACATCCTCTGGTGTGAGTCCTTTGATGTGGCAGCGTTCCACTATCTGCTCAGCCACAGCGGGTGTCACCTCGCCGTCTCCGATGCCCGCTTCTAGGAATACCTTTGCTATGCGCTCTTCAATCGGATTCATTATCTCTTCCCGTTCTTGTCCGACTTGCTCTTCTTCGTGTGCTTGCTGGTTTCAGCCTTCTTAGCTTCCTCCTCGGCCTTCTTCGCAGCCTTGGCTTTTCTGCGGCGTACTACCAGTACTACGATGATGACTATCAGCACGATGAACAGACACAATGCTACGGTGGGCGTGAACCAAGGACTTTCTACCTCTGGCTTCGCTCCCTTTGTCAGGTCGGTCTTGTAGCTGATGAGCGGTTTGCCATTGACCTTAGCCTTCTGCCACACGTCAATCATCTGTCGTGGCAGTATTATCTTCTCGTCATTGCTGCATTCCTGGTCGAAGTTTCCGTACATGCCCAGCGTCTTGGCCAGCAGTCGAAGCCAAGGGTAGGGCTCTAGTTCGTTGTCGAGTATCTCCTCGCGCGATAGTTTAAACTCCTCTGGCCACTCGCTGTAGGTAATCTCAGTGGTGTCGAGCGCCTGGGTAATGTATTCTATGAGCGTCTGCGTGCATCCGTGCTCTGTCAGGTCCAGAGGCAAGTCGATGCCCTCCTCAACGTGCTTGTCCATGATCTCCCACAGGCGCAGGTCGGCCTCGGGTGGAAGGTTCAGCGTGTATTCGCGTACGGTGCGGTTCCATCGCTGGTAGGGTTTGATATATTCCTGCGTCCTCTCCGAGAACATTCCCATCTTCAGGTCGCCCTTTATCAGTTCCGTAAAGTTTTCGTTAGCACTCTGTCCCTCGTACGAGAAGCAGAAGTCCATGTCGAATGTGGGGCATTGCAGTCGGATGAAGGCGTGCCCCAATACGCCCAGCATATCGTCGTGCCAGTCGGTGGGATCGGCGATGCAGATGCTGGCTGTCACAAAGTCGTCGCGCTGTCGCAGCTTGGCGAGTGAGTCCTCAGGAATGTCATGGGCGAAGATGCTCAGACTTGCGATGAAAGTGAGCAGATATACATTGATTCTCTTCAACATTTTCGTGTATTTTTGTTTCCGACTGCAAAGATAGTACATTATTCGCTTAGCAGTTCCTTTTTTCGGTATAATCACGGACTTTTAGGTGGAAGAATCGGTAAAAATGCTCTTTCAGTACCGATTTTTCGGTAATTAGCATGAAGTTGTCCCATTTTTGAGTTTACGGCTTGTGTTTTTATTGTAATTTTGCAGCGTGAAAGAGTATGGTGTTTTTAACCATGCGCGTAAATAGAAATAGGTATTAATTTAATAACAAAAACATGAAACAAGGTAAATTTATGTGTAGGCTACTGGGGCTGATAATGGCCATGGTGGCTTTTGGAAGTACGAGTGCGTATGCGGCACAAAGAACTTTTTATTTTCAGGCAAGTGCAACCGCTTCTGCAGAGGATGCGGGTTCTGTTTATGTAAGTTTTGCAAGTAGTGCGCCTGGTGAAAGTAATTATGCTTCCACGATGACAACAGATGTCTTTAGTAAAAAAGCTGGAAATGTTTTTAGTACTCCTAGTAATACCTCAACTACTTTGTATCTATATGCTAATGCTAAAGACGGATACAGGTTTGTTGGGTGGTTTAATAACTCGGAGATGACGGGAAACCCATTAAGTACAAGTTTGACTTATAAGCCCTCGGTAACTTCAAAAAATTACTCGAATGCATCTTCACCTGCTATCTTCGAATATTATGCTAAGTTCGTTGAGGCAAGTGTGTCTTATAACTCAACTGTAACAGCTAGTTGCGTAGGCGAAGGTGGTACTGTGGCAGTTTCTGCTACAAGCGGTAACGAGGATTTTGGTGCAGAGAAGAGCGACAGCAAACTGAATGATATGGAAACAGCTCACACTTACTATCTGCAAGCAAAGGTTGTTGATGCTGATGCCTTTCGCTTTGTCGGTTGGTACAGCGACGAGGCATGCCAGACACTGTTGAGTAAGAATGCAAACTATACTTACAAGGTAGCTGCTACGTCCACAGACGAGGCGGCTCCCACCCAGTTCCATGCATACGCTAAGTTCGAGAGGATTCCTTACTACTATTCTGTAGTAAATGCTTCTGCTCTCGGTCAGGGTAAGGTGAATGTATCAACCACTGATGCGGCTGGTGACTATCAGACTAATTCAAGCGCTAATCAGAAGGTTGCTGATAAGGCTGCTCACACATACTATCTAAAGGCTCAGGCTAATGTCGAGGGCGAGTTTGAAGGATGGTATACCGATGAGGCATGCACAAACAAGTTGACTGATGCACCCTCATATACATACAACGTAACCTCAACGTCTCAGGACGAAGCTGCAAAGACTACTTTCAATGTTTATGCCAAGTTCAGCACTCGTGATATGTATCAGGTGCGCAATGCTGGTTTTGAGAAGTGGGCTGCAGACAATGAGGTTGGCTTTGGTTGGAATTCCTTCCAGTCGGCAACAGGTGATATGGCAGACACTGGCAAGGGAATGTCTCCAAATCCCGAAAGGGTAGATGGTCGCACTGGTAATGCAGTTAAGTTGACTTCTAAGTTTGCTGGTGTGCTTTTTATCGGCGCCAATGCAAATGGTAACCTTACTACGGGTACTGTAAACATGGGTAGTATGACTCCCACCGATGCATCAAATCACAATTACACAGACACCGAAACTAAGGGCCACTACCTGATTATTGCTGGCCAACCTGATGGTGTAGAGTTCTACTCTAAGTATAAGATGGGTGATGGAACTGCTCATACAGGTCACGCTCAGTTCATTATTCATGACAAGTATAATTACCGCGATCCAGAGGTTGATGATGAACAAGAGCATAAGATAGGTTCTGTAGGTGTGAATATCGAAGAGTCAACAGAGTGGGTGCGTAACTATGGTGAGTTCAGCTATGGCTGGGAGAAGGATGCTGCTGCAGCTATAACCAAGTACCTGCTTATCAACTTTACCACCAATGTTACTCCTGGCGGCTCGAAGAATGACGAGTTGATCCTCGATGACGTGCGCTTGATTTACAACTCTGAGTTGGCTTCGGCTAAGTTCGGTGGTGAGGATTTGATATTCACTGATGGTGCAGCCGTCTGTGAGGATCCCTACGATGAAAAGATTTTGGAACTGACTAGCAACGGTCGTGCGGCTACTATTGTGACTTCTTATGACGAGGATACGTATATTCTGACAATTACGGTAAAGGGCGAGAACATCAGTTCTGAGCCTGACAACTATCATACTTATACCGTTCAGTTCGCAGAGCCTGTTCCCGGTCAGTTTATTTTCAGAGAGAATCTCTATGTTACGGTGAACGGTAAAACTGTTGGCCCTCAGAAGACAAAAGTTTTGGTAACCGTGATTAACGAGGATTCTGACTTCAATTTTACCTTGAAGAATTTTTCACTTGGCGAAGGCGAGAATGCTGCCCCCGTAGGCAACATCAATGTGACAGGTCTTTCGCTTAACGACGATGGCTCATTCGCTTTCAATGACAATATCACTATTGAGCCTGGTGACGACGATAATAAGACTTGGCTCGGTCCCACGTTGGGTCAGATACCTCTCGTACTGACTGGTCAGCTTATCTCTGAGGATCACATGCTCGTGAATATCGACATCGACATGAGAATTATCGGCCAAATTATTGGTGTCAAGTTAGGCTACGATGCAGCCAAGCTCGCTATCAATGCTGCTGCTAAGTACGGTACGTTCTGCGCTCCCTTCGACGTAGAGATTCCTGTTGGTGTTACTGCTTATACAATTGATGGTGTTGAGGGTGGTGCGTTGAATATGAATGAAGTTAATGGAACCATCCCTGCACACACACCAGTCATTGTGTATGGTGAGTTTGAGGATAATCAGAATCTCTATCAGTTTGGTGTCGCTACCGAGGGCGACCCCGCTGCTGGCGATTATCTGAAGGGTACCTACACAGCCATCGCTTCTGTTCCCCAGAATGTTTATCTCTTGCAGAAGCAGGACGAGAAGGTTGGTTTCTATAAGGTTGCTTCCGATGGTTTGAAGCTTGCTGCAAACCGTTGCTATCTGACTACTCCCGAAGCATCGCCTGTCAAGGCCTTCTTCTTCGACGAGGAGACCGCTGTCAAGACCATCGACGCGCTGACCAACGGTAAGGCTGAGATCTTTGATATAAACGGTCGCAAGCTGCAGAAGCTGCAGAAGGGCATCAATATCGTGAACGGTAAGAAGGTGTTGGTGAAGTAAAAAGACCCTCTCCCCGGCCCTCCCCCTCTATGGGGAGGGAGGGCTGGCGCAGGGAAAAGACCCTCCCCCCAACCCCCTCCCTCTATGGAGGGGGAGAGGCTGGCGCAGAGAGGAGGAAGAGGAAAATTAAGAATAAAATAAACTGAAAAGAACAAGAAATGAAAAAGAAATATATTGAACCAAGCGTGCTTTGCAAGAATGTAATCTTGGATGATCTGGTTTGCCTAAGTATGGTAGACGATCCCGAAACACCTGCACAATCTGGTGCTGGTGATGAAGAAAGCGACGGTCTCGTGAAAGGCGAGAACTTATGGGACGAGGAGTGGTAACACTCTCTGCAACCCTATATTCATACTATCAAACGAAGGAAGGTTTCACTCATACCGGGTGGAACCTTCTTCTTTCTATGGCACATGCGGCGGTTAGCTGTCGGGATAAAACAATGATTGACGTTAATTCATTCGCAAGAGTGACAAATGCATGGCCGGAAAAGAAAAAACTTAGGGCAGAGGGTCTTTTGTTAATAAATAATGTGTATCTTTGCATTGAAGAGTAAACAAGAGAGATAGAATCCAATGGATAATACCCCTAACCTCACCCTGCTTCTTATTCAGAGCGGCTGTTTCTGCACCACGCTGGTGCTGGCATTGGTGCTGCTCATGTCGCGCTTTCACCTGCAGTCGCTGAGCCGTGGCTACGAGACGTCGCGCTGGTTGCTCTTCTCTGCCCTCTCGCTCTATGCCGTTCATTACTTGCTGCAGATGACATTCGGCTTCCGTGCACAGGGCGAAGATGTAGGCACGCTCGTCAACATCCTGTTCTATCTGCCCGCCGCTGTCCTGATGTCCAGTGCCACGTTGCGCACCTCTACCAGCATGCGTTATCTGAAGCGTTTCATGGCAGTGGGCATTGGCGGTATCATTGTCACGTTTGCGCTTTTCGTTGTCGGACTGTGCATTTTCCACAGTCTGCACATGGCTTGGGTTCTTCATGTCATAGAGGTCATCTATGTGGTCATGATAGCCTTCTTCATCTTCAATCCCGGTGTGGAACTGCGACGTATGTATCGTAAGATCGAGGACGAGACGGCCGATGACAACAGCAAGTTCCACCTCTATATGCGTTCGGGCACCATCCTGCTTTATGCCATGGGCTTCATCGGAGCCATGTCCATCTTCTCCACCCGTATGGTGCTGGCCGTAGCAGCCTTCTTCCTGCTGGCTCTCATCTTCTATGTGGTCAGTTTCGTTTCGGTGGGCTTCAGCATGCAGGCGCTGAGCAGTATCGTCGAAGAGGTAGACGCTGAAGAAAACACATCGCTTCGGTATGCTGCCGACTCAAAGGTTGAATCCCAGAACACCGTCTTGCCGTCTGCCGCAACGGCTCCCGTCGCTAGCACCCGACTGACGGAAGCCCAGACGGCACACATACAGTCGTCCATTGCCGCTTGGCATGCCAAGCAGGGCTACAGTACCAGCAACCTGACCAGCATCACCATGGCTCAGCGTCTTGGCATCCCCAAGCGTCAGCTCACGCAGTATCTGGCCGAGCATGAAGGCTCCACCTTCCGTGTATGGCTGTCCAACATACGTATCGAGGAGGCTAAGCGTATGCTCCTCACCGAGCAGGATTACAGCATCGAGTCCATTGCCGAGGCCTGCGGCTTCTCTTCGCGCAGCTGGATGATGGAGAAGTTCAAAGCCTCTACCGGCATGACACCATCCGAGTGGCGCGACACGCAGAAGGAAGATTAGCCGAAAAGATTCTTTATCCTCTTTTTTTCTTCTTTTTCAGACGATTAAAGTGTTCGGTTCGTGTGCAACCGAACATGTAAATACTGGCAACCGAACAACAACTCATAGGAAGCGAACATCCCGTCCGCTTCTTTTTTTATACCTTTGCGGCAGAAATGAGTTAAGCGGGTGACTCCTCATCACTTTAACGATAAAACGACTATATAAATAAATGATTTAATAATTGCTAAAACCTATGAAGAAGTTTTTTTGTTTGATTGCTTTGGCGGCTATGATGTTGACCGGCTGCCACGATGACAACGAAGTTAAAAAGGAGAATGACGCTCCTGTTGTTGTTACGGTCGACGAACTGAAAGAGGCTTTCTATTACACTTTCCCTCTTGTCATCATGGACGCCACAGAGTCTGTCGAGACTAACACCGAGGCTTACGTGCCCGGTATTCCTCGTGCTCCCGTCAACCAGCTCATCCATGCCATCCAGCTTGCCAATGCCAGCAGCACCTCGGTGGTGACACCTAATGTCGACACCTACTACACCCGCCTCTGGATGGACCTGAGCGAAGAGCCCATCGTACTGGAGTTTCCTGATGTGAAAGACCGTTTCTGTAACATACAGGTTCTCGATGCCTGGACCAACACCGCCCGTGTCATCTATGACGGTGGAAAGTATGTCTTTGCCTTGAAGGGACAGAAGGTTGATGTGCCCGCCGATGCCTCTCTCGTGGAGATGCCTACCTCGCTGGCATGGGCCATTGTGCGCATCGTGAATAAGGGTGAGGGTGACTATGTCAATGTCAAGAAGATACAGGATGCTATGAAGGCTTATCCGCTCTCGGCTTACGGCAATCCCGATTATGTGGCTCCTCGTGGCACTCACGATCCCGCTCGCGATGTCAACCCTGTACAGAAGTGCCTGCAGATGTCTGTCAGCGAGTATTTCAACAAGGCCAACGAACTGATGCAGAAGAATCCTCCTCTGAGTTTCGATACCGAGATTCTGGCTCGTCTGAAGAAGCTGGGTGTAGGTCCGGGACTTAAGTTTGTCGGTTTTGAGAACGACGAAAAGATGTTCGCGGCTGTCAAGGGTGGTTTCAAGGATTTTGCCCGTGGCATCGGTCAGCAGAACCGTAAGAGTATCGGTGGCATCTGGTCGTACTTCAAGGAGCCCATTGGCGATTTCGGTTCGGAATATGAATACCGTGCTGCTGTGGCGCTTGTAGGTCTGGGTGCCAACACCACCGAGGTGGCCATCTATCCCCGTACCGACAATGACTCCGAGGGCAATGTTCTGAACGGTGCTAACACCTACGTGCTGCATTTCAGTTCTATGCCTCCTGTCCTCGAGGGTGGTTTCTGGTCCATCACTGCTTATGGCGACAACGACTATCTCATCGACAATCCCATCAACCGTTACAATGTCACCGATCGCAGCGACTACACCCTCAATCCCGATGGCTCGCTCGATGTGACCCTCTCTTTTGCCGAACCTCAGGACGGCAGCTTCTGGCTGCCCACAGGCGACAAGGGTTTCCATCTCTTCATGCGCCTTTATCTGCCCGATCTCGGCAAGCTAGATGGTTGGACTCCTCCCACCATCTACAAGAAGTAAACACTACACTCGAAATAATGATTCACTGAGGTGGTCTCGTTTGAACACCTCGCTCAGTAGGAGGATGTGTCACCAAAGTGGCACGTCCTCTTATTAGTATTTGTTATGCTCTTCGTCCCATTCTGCAGGTTCGGTCTGTGGAATGGTGTAGTTGGGCAGCCAATGGTAGGCGTTGATGCTGCGCAGACCTGTGGTGCCGTAGTAGGTTTGTAGGGTGCCTTGAACGAGCAGGCACTGATGGTGTCGTTCGGGATTGTTGGCCAGCGACAGCAGTTCCTTCTGCTTGGTGGTGCTGAGTTCGACGGGCAGACACTGGGCGGCATCGGCGCAATGGGTCGATGTGGCCAGGAGCAGACTGCTGGTGTGCTGGAAGGGTGGCTGGAAGGTGGCGTTGGCGAGCGAGCGATAGGCGTCGCCCACGGCATAGCCTATGATCCATACCATTTGTCCCGTCATGTTGCTCTCGTTCCGTATGTCGCTCACGGTATAGGGAGCTTCGAGAGTGCCTTGACCTGTCTGTTGGGGCAGGTCGGTCGTCTGCACGACGGTTTCGTTGCCCTTGCCTTCGTTTTCGGCAAAGTCAATGTGTTCGCATCCCAAGCATAGCGATGCGACAAAGGCTGCAAGGATGATGCGAAGGTGATGGATTGTACTACTCTTCCGTCTCAAAACTGTCTTTGAAGTCTTGCAGTTTCTGCTTGAAGTTGTAGTGGTGATCCTTGCGGTCGTAGAACATGTAGAGGTAGACTACGATATCGAAGATAAGCCAGATGAGGAGGATGGTTTTCATATTAATTCATAATTCATAATTCATAATTCATAATTAGGCTGCGCGATGCTTTAACTATTTAGCAGCATAACCATATTATCGTTTAGCCGTTTAGCCGTTTAGCCGTTTAGCCGTTTAGCCGTTTGACCGTTTAGCCGTTTGACCGTTTAGCCGTTTAACCGTTTAACCGTTTAACCGTTTAGTCGTTTAATCGTTTAACCTCTTAACCCCTTAACCCCTTAACCTCTTAAACGCTTAGTCCGTCGAGGAGATTCCGGTAGGTGATGAGTGCATCCTCAATCTCCGAGACGAGGATGAACTCGTCGGCAGTATGACTGCGACTACTTTGTCCGGGGCCCATCTTCATAGACGGAAAATGCATGAGTGCCTGGTCGGAGAGTGTGGGACTTCCGAAGGGAGTCTTGCCCAGGGCCATGGCACGTTCGAGCAGAGGGTGGTTGGCAGCGATGCTGCTGGAGTTGAGACGGAAGGAACGAGCCTTGACATCGCTCTTGACGTGCTGGCATACGAAGTCGTAGATGTCCTGGTTGCTGTAACACTCGTTGCTGCGCACGTCGACGGTGAAGGTACACTGGTCGGGCACCACGTTGTGCTGTGTGCCGGCATTGATGATGGTGACCGTCATCTTGACGGGGCCCAGCAGGGGTGACTCGTTGGGGAAGCGATAGGACTGCAGCCATGCAATGTCCTCGAGTGCGTGATAGATGGCGTTGTCGCCCTCGTTGCGTGCTGCGTGTCCGGCTTTGCCGTGTGCGGTGCAGTCCAGCACCATCAGTCCCTTCTCGGCAATGGCAGGTTGCATGCCGGTGGGTTCTCCCACCAGTGCTACACTGATGGGTGGCAGCAATGGCAGTACGCTCTCGATGCCGTTCTTTCCGCTCACCTCCTCCTCGGCCGAGGCCAGGAAGATGAGGTTGTAGCTCTGCTGGGTGTTGCGCAGGGCGCAGTAGGTGGCTAGCAGGGTTACGAGCGAGGCACCGTCGTCGTTGCTGCCCAGTCCGAACAACTGTCCGTCGGGTGTGAGGGTAGGTTCGTGCGGATTGCGTGTCCAGGCACTGACGGGACGCACGGTGTCGATATGTGCGTTGAGCAGCAATGTGGGGCGGTTGGCGTCATAGCCCGGAGCCACCTCCCATAGGTTGTTGTGCAAGCGTTGGGGCTCCAGTCCGCGCTGTCGCATCTCCTGTTCGAAGATGTCGGCCGCTGCCGTCTCGTCACGACTGATGCGTGGCGTAGCTATCAGTTTCTTCAGTAACTCTATGCTCTGTTGCATGTCTTGTTTCATTTGTGGGGGAGTTGGAAGGAGTTAATGGGTATTAACCGAAGGATCTCTTTTCACTTGCTTACCCATTGTTCTGGTGTGAGGGCGGTAGTCTCCTTTCGCAGCTGGAAGTGCAGGATGCACTTGGCATCGCTGTTGGCGGCAATGGTGCCGATGAGGTCGCGCGCGTGTACCTTTTGTCCTTGGCTTACTATTACCGACGACAGGTTGCCGTAGATGGAGATGTAGCTGCCGTGACGTATGATGACGCCCTTCGTGTCGTAGAACTTGAATATGGCCGTCACCTCGCCGTCGAAGACGGAACGTGCGCGTGCTCCGCTCTTGCCCACGTAGTTAGTGCCCTTGTTGTCGAGCTGTGCGTCCGATGTGCCCGGCATGTTGAGCTGTCCTTGTCGTTCGCCAAGCACATATCCGCCAGTGATGGGCACGGGCAGACGCCCCTTGTTCTGTTCGAAGGATGTGTTGATGGCCTTGTCCTCGGGCGTTACGTATCTGCCGGTTGTTACGTTCGTACTGTTCTTCTTACGTCTCGTCTCCGTTCTCTTTCTGGCCATCTCCACTTCGGCAGCTACCACGGCGTCGATCTTGCCGTTCAGCTGCGTCAGCTGGTCGCGCTGCTTGGTTAGTTTCGACTCCAGGTCGCGCTCCTTGTTGTCCAATGCAGCAATCATGCTTTGCAGCTTGTCTTGCTGTACGCCCAAGTCGTTCCGCTCCTTCATAATGGCAGTGAGGAGGTTGTTCATCTCGCTCTTGCTCCTGAGCAGTTCGTTCTGTGTGGCCAGCAGCTGCTTCTGCTTCGATACCAGTTCCTCGCCCATGGTGCGCAGTATGGTGGCGAAGTAGTTGGTGTTGCGTGCGCGTCGGCTCATCTGCGTCAGCTTGCGTCCTGAGAGGATGAATAGTGCCGGACTTTGCGAATGTCGGTAGGCGCGTGCCATGCGCAGTGCTCTGGCAAACTTCTCCTTCTTCTCCTGCAATCGTTTGTTCACTATGTCAATGTCGGCCTGCAGAGCCTTGATGTAGCGGTCCAGGTCGAACATCCTGTCCTCGGCTCGGCGTATGCCGTCCAGTCGGTCCGCTATCTCGCCCGTCAGGTGGTGCGACGACGTCTGGTGCGTGGTGATGTCCTTGCGTGTGCGGTCCAGCTCCTGCTGCGACTGCTGCAGTTCCTGTTGCAGCCGTTCCCGCTCCCGCTCCAGATCCTTCATCTGCTCGGTGTCTTGGGCACGGGCCGAAAGTGGAATGCCGAGCATGAGGCACCCTGTGGCCCACAGTATGAGCCATCGAAGACCTCTACGCGCAAGGCGGGTAACTACCGAAACATATACCACTTCCGTTACTCTACACTTCAATCTCTCCACATCCCAACTTCTCTACACTCTTCACTCTACACTCTACACTCTGAACTCTACACTCTGAGCTTTACACTCTGAACTCAAGTTGTTTAGTTCGACAGACTCAGTATCTGGCTGAATGCCGACTGAATTGTCACTTCCTTCAGTTTCTTCTTGTCGATGATGGTGCGTGTATCCTTCCACTTCTCGTCGGTACGCATACGTGTGAGCTGCAGGTCAGCCTTGACGTTGGTGTTCTTGATGTTCATGAGCATGTGCATCTTGTCGGGGAAGTCCTTGCCGTTGAGTCGTGCCCAGCTGTCGTAGCTCCACTTCATCTTGCCATTGGTGCCCTGGATGTCGGTCTGCTTGAGCAGGCTGGTGGCGGTGTTGGTGAAGAACTGTACTACGAGGTTCTGTGTGGTGTTGGTCAGCACGATGTCTTCTCCGTTCTTGGTCTGTGCGAAGTCCTGGGTGGTAGGAGCATTGTTGGTGCGTCCGGGCACGAAGAGTTCGTTCCAGAGCAATGCCTGGAAGGTGTAGAAGTTGATGCCGTTCTCCTTGAAGAAAGGTACATCCTTGTAGCTGGCCTTTACATACTGCTTGCCAATGCGGTTGAGGATGAGGACGTACTCGGGTGTCATCTCCAAGCGTCCGGCCTCAACGAATCCAAATACCTGCAGCGAGAACTGTATGACGTCGTTGCGCTTCATCTTGAGGTTGCCGCCCACGTTCAGCTTCTGCTTGCCAGCCTCCAGATCCATGCTCATGCGGCATGTCACCTGGTCGGTGGTGGCACGGTTGGCGTTCACCTTGTCCACAATCTCGGTGTAGGTTGTGTTGGTGTTGTTGGTGGTGATGACTTCTTTCTCCTTTTTCGAACACGAAGCCAGCAGCAATAGTGCGGCAACGGGTAAGAGCTTGATGATCTGTTTCATTGTTATTTAGTTTTTGTTAGTTTATTTTTTGATGTATTTGCGTTTCTTTATCTTTTTTGTCAGTATTGAGTTTTTCTTGTCGGTCTTCTTCAGTGCCAACGTCCAGTATCTGACGGCCATCTCCGTCTGCCCGCATTGCACGTAGATGTCGCCTGCGTGTTCCAGCACCGTGGCACTGGCCTCGTCATCGTCCATCAGTGCGGTGTCGTCCTTCTTGGGGTCGATGACGCGGTCCATATAGATGCGAGCCGTGGTGTAGTCTTGCTGCATGAAGAGAATCCATGCGTAGGTGTCCAGATACGTCTTGTTGTCGGGCTCGGCCTTGATGGTGCGGTAGCTCATCTGCTCGGCTCTCTCCAGCTGCTCGTTCTTGAGCGAGAGGTAGTAGGCGTAGTTGTTGAGGCAAGCCACGTTGTCGGGTGCATATACCAGACATGAGTCGTATGCCTCGAATGCCTCCTTCTCGCGATGCATCTCGTGCTGCATGTCGCCTAGCAGTCCGTAGATGTCGCCTATGAGCGACGCGCTCGACTCCTCGTCAATCTGTCGTGTGGCGGTGGTCAGTGCGGCAATCGCCTCTTCGTTCTTCTTCTGCTGAGCCAGCGATACGCCCAGGAAGTAGTGGAAGACGAGTTCGCTGGGGTTGTAGATGAGCGTCTTTTGGCAGAGCGACTCTATGCGTTCGAAGTCGGCTTGCATGGCGTAGTATTGCAGCATGTCGCTTGCAATCTGCGTGTTGGCGGGGTCGACATATAGGATGCGCTCCATGATGGGCAGCAGGTCTTCGTTGTTGGCGTTTTCGGAATAAGCCTTATAGGTGAGGTAGAGCTGCAGGAACTGCACGGCAGGTTTGTCGGGCGAGAGAAGTCTATCGAACATCTCCTCGGCATGCGGTCGCATGGTGCTGTCCTGCAGAGCTTCGCGAGCCAGCGAGCCGATGGCGTTGATGCGCAGTTCCAGGTCGGTGGTCTCGGACACTATCACTGAGTCGCGCAGATGGCGGAACGTCAGGGTGTCGCCCGTCAGCAGTGGGTATTGCAGTCGCGACGTCTGCAGCATGGTGTTCTGCGGGTCTATGCGTTCGGCCTTGCTGTATGCCACCATGGCACTGTCGTATTGCTGTACGGTCATGTACTGGTCGCCCAGCAGGATGAGGCCTGTGGCATCGTATGGGAACTCGCGGCACAGCGATCGCAGCTGTTCGAAGGCCTGGATGGTGTCGCCCAGATCCAGGTAGAGTGCGTATTTCTGTCCCGCTATGCGTGTGCTGTTGCCTTGCAGTGTCTGTATGCGGTCCAGGGCGTTGATGGCATCCTTGGTGCGTCCGCTCGTCTTGTACAGTTGGAACAGCTGCGCCAGCACGTCGGTGCGCTTGGTTTGCAGTTTCGACATCTCCTCAAGCACCGGTACGGCCTCGTCCATCTTGTGCATGGACAGGTATATCGAGGCCAGTGACTCCTTGAACCAGGGGTTGTTGGGGTCGTTGGCTACGGCATGCTGCAACATACGCAGTCCGGTGGTGTCGTTCGTCGAGAGGTATACCATGGCCAGGTCGAAGTTGGCAGCCGGGTTGTTGGGATCTATCTCAAGGCAGTGACGTAGCAGGTCGGCCATGGCAGTATAGTTCTCAAGCGACTTCTGTCGCAAGGCTGCCATATAGTAGTATGAGAGTCGGCGTTGAGCCTCGCTCGAGATGCTGTTGCCACCCTGTGTGCCGATGCCGGATGTGGCCTGTGCCGTTTGTGCCAAGACACAACAAGAGCATACTGCTACCCATAGCAACAGCATCCATCTTCTTATGTCTCTCGTTCTCTGCATGTCAGTTTCTTCCGCTGTGTCCAAATCCTCCGTCGCCACGTTCTGTCTCGTCCAGTGTTTCAGTCAGTTGCCATTCGGCCTGCTCGTGTCGTGCTATGACCATCTGTGCAATGCGCTCGCCGTCGTTGATGACGAAAGGCTCGGTGCTGAGGTTGATGAGGATGACGCCGATGAGGCCACGGTAGTCGGCATCGATGGTGCCGGGTGTGTTCAGCACGGTGATGCCGTGTTTCAGGGCCAGACCACTGCGTGGACGCACCTGAGCCTCGAAGCCTGCGGGCAGTGCTATGCGCAGTCCGGTGGGTATGAGTGCGCGCTGCATGGGTTGCAGTGTGATGGGTTCTGTCAGGTAGGCCCTCAGGTCCATGCCTGCAGACTGTCCGGTGGCGTATGATGGGAGGGGGTGATGCGATTCATTTATGATTTTTACTTTCATATCCTTTCTTCTTTACGTGATTTTGTTACAAAGTTAATAAATAATGTGTCCTTAAGGTACGTTTCGGCTATCTTTTTTCGTTTTTTTAGTGTTTTTTGCCTCAAATCGTTGTTTGTTGCACGTTTTGCGGCTTGTTTAATCGCTTATTGTCTGGCGCAGGAATGAAGAGGCGATACTCTTTTCTGCATCTTTCGTTCTCGGTTCCCATTCCTCGGCAAATAATGCAGCATAACACTCGTTGTTTGTGTATCTATACATGCATATTTTGGTTAGAAAACATCTTTTTTTCATTTTTCTACCTAAATTACTTTCATGTTATCATCTTTTTTTGTTATTTTTGCATGGTTTTTTAGAAAAAGTGTTTGTTGATGACCGATAATAGCCAACAAGGTGTTGCAGGAAGTTCCGCTGTGTCGCAAACGGCGGAGCAGGGAGCTTTTGAACTAGATCTTGACAAAGTGGTGCGCGAGCGTGCCGGCAAGAAGGTTCCGAAGTTTGTGGTGAACTGGTTGAAACGGTTCATCCATCAGGACTTTATCAACGAATACCTTCGCCAGGGTTATATGGGCGTCGATTTCTGTACGCATGCGCTCGACTATCTGGGTGTCGACGTCGAAGTGAAGGGTTTGGAGAACCTGCCTCGCGACGGTAGGTTGTGCACCTTTGTCAGCAACCATCCTCTGGGTGCCATCGATGGCGTCACGTTGGGCAGTGTCTTGGGACAGGCGTATGACGGGCGCATCAAGTATCTGGTGAACGACCTTCTGATGAACCTGCCAGGTCTGGCACCTCTGTGTGTGCCTATCAACAAGATGGGCAAGCAGGCACGCAATTTCCCTGCCATCGTCGAGGCTGCCTTTGGCAGTGACGACCATGTCATCATGTTTCCCGCCGGCCTCTGCTCGCGCAAGCAGAATGGCGTGATTCGCGATCTGCCTTGGGGCAAGGCCTGTGTGGCCAAGAGCGTGCAGCACCATCGCGACATCGTGCCCATCCACTTCGAGGGCGAGAACAGCAAACGATTCTATCGGGTGGCTAACTTCTGCAAGGCATTGCACTTGAAGTTCAATCTGGCCATGCTTTACCTGCCCGACGAGATGTATAAGAGCCGTGGACGACACTACACGGTGCATATCGGCAAGCCCATCCCTTGCGCCACTTTCGACAGGAGCAAGACGGCTGTGGAGTGGGCGGCTTGGCTGAGAGAGCGTGTCTATGAACTAGGATAACATTTTTATTGAATATTTTGAATGGAACAGCAGATTATTGATCCGATTCCCGTTGAAGTCCTGAAGCAAGAGCTTACAGAAGACAAGCGCTTGCGCTTTACCAACAAGAGTAACAACGAGATATACATTGTGACGTGGCAGGACTCGCCCAACGTGGTGCGCGAGATTGGACGTTTGCGCGAGATAGCTTTTCGTGAGGCTGGTGGCGGCACGGGAAAGGAAATGGACCTTGACGAGTTCGACACGATGGAGAACCCCTACAAGCAACTCCTGGTGTGGGACCCCGAGGCCGAGAAGATACTGGGTGGCTACCGCTACATACTGGGACCCGACGTGCAGCTCACGCCCGAAGGCCAGCCCATCTTGGCCACCTCGCACATGTTCCATTTCTCCGAGCGTTTCATGAAGGACTACATGCCCTATACCATCGAGCTCGGACGCTCGTTCGTGACGCTGGAGTACCAGAGTTCACGCAGTGGTTCGAAGGGCATCTTCGCACTCGACAACCTGTGGGACGGACTGGGAGCCCTCACGGTCATCCTGCCCAATGTGCGTTATTTCTTCGGCAAGTTCACCATGTATCCCAGCTACGACCGTCGTTGCCGTGACATGATCCTCTACTTCCTGAAGAAGCATTTTGCCGACAAGGATGAGTTGATTCTTCCGATGAAACCGCTGAAAATTGAAGCCGATCCTTCGGAACTGGCAACGCTCTTCACCGAGAATGAGTTTAAGAAGGACTATCGCATCCTGAATCGTGAGGTGCGCAAATTGGGCTATAACATCCCGCCTCTGGTCAACGCCTATATGAGTCTTTCGCCCACCATGCGCCTCTTTGGCACAGCCATCAACTACGGCTTTGGCGATGTCGAGGAGACGGGCATCCTGATTGCTGTCGACGAGATTCTGGACGAGAAGCGTGTACGCCACATCGACTCGTATGCTCGCGAGCACCCCGAGGCCGTCAATCCCACCAGCGGAGCAGCCAAACTTGTCTATAGGGAGAATGCCAGCAATGCTTTGGATTGCGACGGATTTGAGGAGGTGAAGTGATATGCAGTGGGAGAAACTATTAAGCACACAGCGACTGGGCATGGAGAACCAACCGTCGCGTCCTGACGACCGTACTGAGTTCCAGCGCGATTACGACCGGCTTATCTTCTCTGCCCCCTTCCGCCGTCTGCAGAACAAGACCCAGGTGTTTCCCCTCCCCGGTAGCATCTTCGTGCATAACAGACTGACGCATAGTCTGGAGGTGAGCAGCGTAGGCCGTTCACTGGGTAATGACGTCAGTCGTTTGTTGCTGCAGAATCACCCTTGGCTGTATAACACCCACCTCAGCGAACTGGGCAGCATCGTTTCGGCTGCCTGTCTGGCTCATGACATGGGCAATCCTCCCTTCGGTCACAGTGGCGAGAAGGCCATTGGCACCTTCTTCTCGGAGGGTAAGGGCGCTTGGTTGAAGGATTATGTGTGCCGCGAGACGCATGACTGCCTCACCCCAGAGCAGTGGGAGGACCTTATCCACTTCGAAGGAAACGCCAATGCATTCCGTCTGCTCACGCATCACTTCAATGGTCGTCGCAAGGGTGGCTTTGTCATGACTTATTCCACCTTGGCCAGCATCGTTAAATATCCCTTCACCAGCGACTTGGCGGGCAAGAAGGCTAAGTTCGGGTTCTTCCGACAGGATCAGGAGAACTACGAACTCATTGCCGAGGCTTTAGGTATAAAAAAACTCGATGAAACGGAAGGTTCTTGCCGTTATGCACGATATCCGCTTGTCTATCTTGTCGAGGCTGCCGATGACATCTGCTATGAGATAATGGACATCGAGGATGCCTTCAAGCTGAAAATTCTTACCGAGGATGAGACGAAGAGTCTGTTGTTGGGTTTCTTTGAAGGAGAACAGCGCGAACACATCTTGCAGCGATTGGAGACGGTGACCGACCTCAACGAGCAGATTGTCTATCTGCGCAGCGTGGCCATCAACTGTCTGGAGGGTGAGTGCGTGAGAGTCTTTGTCGAGAACGAGGATAAGATACTGGCAGGTGAGTTTGAAGGAGCGCTCATTGACCATATGAGCGATGTGCCGCGTGAGGCATATCTGCGTTGCGAGGCTTTGTCGTACAAGAAGATATACCGTTCGAAGAATGTGATAGATATTGAGATGGCAGGTTTCAAGGTCATCACTCAGTTGTTGGAACTGATGACTGAGGCTGTGACGCATTCCGACAGAGCTTATTCGCGTCTGCTCATCAACCGCGTTTCGCCCCAGTACGACATCCTGGCACCTACGCTCTATGGACGTATCATGGCTGTCATTGACTACATCTCGGGCATGACCGATGTCTATGCCCTCGACCTGTATCGCCGCATCAATGGCATGTCTATCGAGGCAATATAGTTTCCTCAGAAAACTAGCTTTTGTAATTACAAAATCGCTGCGATTTCAAATCAAAACCGCAGCGATTTTGAAATAAAACCCGTGCGGTTTTGAAACGAAACCGCAGCGGTTTTGGAGCAAAACTGCTGTGAAAGAATGATTCCCCAGTGACGTTTTTGTACCTTAGGTATATTCACAGGTACATCTGCAGGTATATTCACAGGTATACGTTTAAAGAAGAAATAGAGAAGAAGAAAGTTTTTCTCCCCTGCACCCCTTTTGTCAAAGAAGAAATAGATAAAGAAGAAAGGTGGGCAGAGCAGAGCAAAAAAACGCGCGCATAAATAAATAAGCAGGAGCTTCTTTAGGACCTATCATGGGACCCAAGTTTAAAGAAGAAACAGAAAAGAAGAAAGTTTTTTCCCCTGCACCCCTTTATCAAAGAAGAAAAAGACAAAGAAGAAAGAGAGAGAGATGGAGATAGTGGTGGATAAAAACACACGCGCGCATATAAATATGCTTTTTCAGTCGTTTCTTAGCCTACAACATGCCAGGTAATAACGTATCGAATGAATAGTGCTCTGAAGTGTACTATAGTGTACAAATAAGTAGGTGATCAAAAAGATTTTTATAATGACGCAAGAGGATTTGTCATTCTGAGCAAAGCGAAGAATCTCCGTCCAATCCTGCTATTTTGAGTCCTT
>JAGHUS010000120.1 GCA_018064685.1 Bacteroidales bacterium
CTTTATGGTCGCAACGCATGTACTCCAAGGATAGTGGAGCTATGCAAGAAGCACAACCTCAAACTCATAGAGGACAATGCCCAGGCTCATGGTTGCATCTATGCACCAACAGGACAGCACACCGGTTCATTAGGTGATGCCTCCGGACACTCCTTCTATCCGGGAAAGAATCTTGGAGCATTAGGCGATGGAGGTGCGGTGACAACCAATGACGCAGAACTTGCCAGCACCATACGAGCATTAGCGAACTATGGAAGTGATAAGAAGTATGTGTTCAAATACTCAGGCAGGAACTCACGACTCGATGAGATTCAGGCCGCCGTGCTCGACATAAAGTTGAAGTATCTCGACGAAGACAACCAGCATCGCAAGGACGTTGCACGTTATTATTATGATAACATAAACCATCCTTTGGTAAGTCTTCCTGAACAACTGCCCGATGATCAGAACGTTTATCACCTCTTCCCTATCCTCGTTGCAGAGGGAAAACGTGATGCATTGCAGAAGTATCTCGCAGACAATGGTGTAGGAACGGTCATCCACTACCCTATCCCACCTCACAAACAAGCTTGTTACAGAGATACAGAGTGGAACAAGCAGAGCTATCCATTGACATTAACCGAACAGATAGCAAGCGAGGAACTGAGCCTGCCAATAGGTCCTGCAACGACTATAGAAGAAACAACAGAGGTCGCAAGACTGATTAACACATTCAAGAGTTGACAAACAAGTCTTAATTTCCTCAGACATAAACAGTGTCATTTGTCGAGCAAGTCTTTACATACCATAAATAAACAGTGTCATTTAACAAGCAAGTCTTTACATACCACAAATGAACAGTGACATTAAGGCTATTTACTCCAACAATCCAAAGTACGCAGAGTTCATACGCTTCTGCATTGTTGGTGTGATATCAACCGGTATTGACGCCGCGATATTCTATATCGTACGACTCATAGCACCCTATCAGGTGGCACTCGTATCAGGCTATACCCTGAGCCTCATCGTCAACTACCTGCTCACGGTGTACTGGACTTTCAGGAAGAAACCGTCGAAAGGCAACTTCTTCGGTGTCATCGCAGCACACATGTTCAACCTGTTCGTGGTAAGAATGTCGCTGATGTGGATATTCGTCAACATGATGGCACTATCCGACAAGACGGCTTACATACCCACTCTGCTGATAAGTATGGTAACAAACTTCATCATTGTCCGCTTCGCCGTCAAGAGAGCTTAAGACAAGAAGGGCACACATATCACATTCGAAAGGCAATTATGGAACTATCAATAGTAAGCCCATGCTACGGGGCACCCACATTACTCAAAGAACTCGCACGACAGATATCTGCCGTTGCAAGCGAGATAACGCCCGACTATGAGATCATTCTCGTAGAAGATGCCTCGCCAGACAACAGCAGAGAGATAATACGCGAGATATGCGCTGCCGACAAACACGTGAAAGGAATATTCCTCAGCCGCAACTTCGGACAGCAGCCTGCCATCAATGCAGGCCTCGATGCCGCAACAGGTGAATGGGTAACGGTGCTCGACTGCGACCTGCAGAATCCACCTTCACACATAAAAGCACTGTACGAAAAGGCACAAGAGGGATACGATCTGGTCTTTGCATCACGTCAGGACCGCCCCGACAACTTCTTCATGACAGAGGGTTCGAAGCTTTTCAACCGTTTGATGTCATTCCTCACAGGAGTAAAACAAGACCCTTCGATAGCCGAATTCGCCATCTACAACCGCAAAGTCATTGACGCTATGAAGCAGATGGGCGACTACGTGAGATACTATCCGTTGATGGACAAGTGGGTGGGCTTCAAGAGAAGCTCTGTCGTTGTGCCACATGATGAGCGCACCGACGGCAAGGAGTCATCCTACTCCATGAAGAAACGCATCGAACTTGCCGTGACAACATCGATAGCATTCTCCACAAAAGCACTCCACATGATAGTGTATTGCGGACTGACCATCAGCGTCATAGCATTCATCGCTGCCATAGTCCTGGCATTGGAGACGCTCATAAGCGGCATAGATGTGAGCGGATGGTTCACATTGTTCGTATCAATGTGGTTCCTCGCAGGCATCATCATCATGGTGATGGGCATCGTTGCCATATACATCGGAAACATATTCATGGAGGTAAAAGGCCGTCCTACATACATAATAGGTGAACGGTTGAATATGTAATCATAAAGCAAACAGACAAAAAACAGAAGGATTTTCATGATACCTTTCAACAAACCATATTGCTCCGGACGAGAGATGAGTTACATGGCAGAGGTATGCCATTCGATGACCATGTCGGGCAACGGAGACTACACTAAGCTATGCCACGGATTCTTCGAGAAGCGTTACGGTTTCAAGAAGTGCCTATTGTGCACCTCTGGCACCGATGCACTGGAGATGTGCGCCATGCTTTGCGAACTGAAGCCTGGCGATGAGGTCATCGTTCCATCCTATACCTTCGTTTCATCAGCAATAGCATTCCTCAGAGAGGGAGCATACGTCAGATTTGCTGATAGCGGAAAGGAGAACCCAAACATAACTGCCGACATCATACGCCCACTCATCAACGAGAAGACAAGGGCTATATGTGTGGTTCACTATGCCGGCGTGGCATGCGACATGGATGCCATCATGCAACTGGCTGCCGAGCACAACCTCATCGTTGTAGAAGATGCAGCCCACTCAATCGATGCATACTACAAGGAGCGCCCTCTTGGTTCCATCGGTCATCTGTCAGCATTCTCATTCCATGAGACAAAGAACATAAGCTGCGGCGAAGGCGGTATGATAGCCATCAACGACGAACGCTTCATACGCCGTGCCGAGATACTATGGGAGAAAGGTACCAACCGTGCCGAGTTCTACCGTGGCATGGTCAACAAATACGGATGGTGTGACATGGGTTCCTCTTTCCTTCCATCCGAGTTAAACGCTGCATTCCTCTGGGCACAGCTGGAACAGATAGAGGACATACAGAGCAAACGCCTGCATATATGGAATGCATACGACAAAGGACTTAGAGGACAGACACTTGCAGATGGCATCAAGGTCATGCCTGAATTACCTGAATATGCCACCAACAATGCCCACATGTACTATCTCCTCTGCCCCTCACTGGCAGTTAGGACAAGGTTCATGAACTACCTTAAGAACAATGGTGTGCAGACCACATTCCACTATCTGCCACTGCATTCCAGCACTTATTACAACGATAAGCACGACGGACGCGTACTTGCTGAATGCGATCGCTATGGCGAGACACTCGTTCGCCTGCCATTGTTCTACGAACTCACAGACGAAGAAACAGAGAAGATCATCAAACTAATTAAGAAATACAAATAACAGACAACACAA
The DNA here is from genome assembly GCA_018064685.1 of Bacteroidales bacterium. Classification (GTDB taxonomy): domain Bacteria; phylum Bacteroidota; class Bacteroidia; order Bacteroidales; family Bacteroidaceae; genus Physcousia. The sequence continues at coordinate 3,373 of JAGHUS010000120.1, forward strand.
GAAATAATGATAAAGCAATTCTTCGAAATAGTAAGACGATACTTCGCTCCATACAAGATGTACGTTGTATGGACCGTGCTGATCAACATTGTCAGTCAATGGCTCAACGTATTCTCATTCGTTGTGCTCATCCCTATCCTCAACATCCTGTTCAAAATCGACCAGAACACCTACACATACAAGGAGTGGACATGGTCAACACTCAACAAGGAAATCATCGTTAACAATGGCTACGCATGGGTGCAGGATATGATTCTGGCACATGGAGCATTCCTGACACTATGCCTTATGGGTAGCATCCTGGTATTCATGACCGCCCTGAAGTGCATAGGCTACTGGGGAGCAGCCAACATCATGCTGCCACTCAGCACCGGTGTTGTGCGCGATATCCGTCTTGCTATGTACAACAAGATAATGAACCTGCCATTGGGTTTCTTTTCGGCAGAGCGTAAGGGCGACATCATCGTGCGTATGAGCACCGACGTACAGATGGTTGAAAGCTCCGTCACATCGGCTATCAGCACACTCATCCAGCAACCTATCGCCATCATCATCTGTCTCACCACGCTCCTTACCGTAAGCTGGGAACTCACACTCTTCGTATTTGTCGTTGCAATACCTGCCGCATGGGTTATGGGTACTGTCACAAAGAAGCTTAAGAACCAGTCGTCAAATGTGCAGGCTGGCCTCTCTGAAATCATGGCTCAGATAGAGGAAACACTGTCAGGTCTGCGTATCGTGAAGGCATTCATCGCAGAAGAGAAGATGGCAAAGCGCTTCGAGTTTGTCAACAACGAGTTCCGCAAGGGCATGCTTGCCATGATGATGCGTATCAATGCTGC